>JAEEOJ010000148.1 GCA_016284175.1 Lachnospiraceae bacterium
CGTCCTGACCACCCTGCTGACCATCCTGACCGCCCTGCTGGCCTCCCTGGCCCTGGCCGTCCTGTCCACCCTGCTGACCGCCCTGCTGGCCTCCCTGCTGACCGGGCTGCTGTCCCTGTCCGTTAGGGTTCTGATTACCGCCGTTTGGATTCTGCTGTCCGCCTTGCTGACCACCGGGATTCTGTCCGGGGTTAACTCCGTTAGGATTCTGTCCGGGATTAATTGCTCCGGGGTTCTGGTTTCCGTTATTACCGCCGGGGTTTTGATTACCGTTATTATTTCCGGGGTTCTGATTACCGCCGTTTGGATTCTGATTACCGCCGTTCTGTCCGTTAGGATCCTGATAGGGATTCGTGGGATCGGGTGTTCCACCCTGGCCTCCCTGCTGATTCTGACCGCCCTGCTGGTCTTGGCCACCCTGCTGGCCACCCTGCTGTCCGCCTTGCTGGCCGCCCTGCTGGCCACCCTGTTCACCGTTTACATACGGTTCGAGCTGCTGCTGTGCCTGAGATGCGGTCGAATCGGAAATCTCACCGTTCTCCTCAAGTTCTTTCTGCATCTGCTCAGCAGTTTTTTGAAGTTCCTCGTCCTGATTCTTCTTGGCAAGTTCCTCAAGGTCCTTGGCTATTTCAGCCTGATCCTTCGGTTTTATTTCATCTTTCATGACAGAGTCGAGAGCATTCTGAATCGCCTCGGCTTCTCTTTTGTCCTCATCAGGTTTTTCTTCACCGATATAATCGTAAATTTTGTTTTCGAAACGCTCTTTTACCTTATCTACTTCGGTGGAGTTTTCACTCTCTTCGAGTTCTTCTTTGGCTTCCTTAAGCATTTCGTCAAGCTTTTCGATATCCTCGACGCTTAAAGGATGCGTTTCTTTTATCTCTGCAACGAGGTTTTCAAGATCTTCCTCCGCTTCTTTTTTCTCTTCCTGGAGAATATGATTCTCTAATGCGATATCCTTTGTCTTGGCCGGTATTAATCCGGTTGTTAATACAAACATCACACTTAAGAAGAAAAGAATAAAGGGAAGTGCCGTAAATTTCATCGGGAAAACTTTTCTCATCGATATTCCGGAAGTTTTTACGAGCGTATCTGTCTTTTGCATATTTGAAAAAACATCATGCTTGCCCTTTAATTCCATGGAGGTGATAACTCTCTCGTTATATCCTCTGGAATCAAGTCTTAAAGCTGCTTCTCTCTTTGACGGATAACGTATAACGGTGATAATCACACCGATAAGAATCGTAACCATGCAAAGTGCTATTCCCACGATAGTTGCGCTGTAAAAAGGCACAAAAAGGGAAATAAGCTGCATCAGTCCCCAGAGTGCGAGACCGATTATTATGAAAAGAAGCATTCCTTTGATGAATTTTATAAAACAAAGTCTTTTTCTTGCTCTTTTTATGAGGTTTTCAATCTTTTTATCTATTTCCATGAAATTCACCTCTTTTCAAAAAAACTACTGCTGCTGATTAGCTATACTCACGTTTCTCTTTTTCTCTTTAACTTTTCCTTTTACGGGATTTAAAATAACTGCGGAAAGTTTTAATACTCCCAATGAAATAAGTATCATTTCGATCATGCTGATCGGAGTCCATAACTTCACAAGAATGTTGCTCTGCGTAAAGTGTGGAAGAATATCGGTTCCGCAAAGTGAAATCATTCCTTTTACCGAATACGAATCACCGAAATCATATCCGATTGTATTGCCTAAAACATCATAAACCATAAGTAAGGGATTGAATGTTCCGAGCATTATAAAGATATCACCGTTAATGAAATGCGGATTGGTTATCCATGCAAATAAATTTTTGTCCTCATAAAGCATTTCGTTTATCGTCGCTATGAGTGCCTGAACAATAAACGGAAACGAAAGAGTAATTGAAATATAAATCATTACAAAAAGATATGTAAGGATAACGGATAATATTGTGTTTTTCGTCAGTGCCGAAAAGAATATACCGAAACAAGAAATAAATCCGATGAACACAAGCAGTACAATTCCTATATAAAGTAACTGGAAGAATGATATACCTCCATAAATAAACACTAATGCGAGAAGCGGGAATGTCGATATTACCATAAGTGCAAGGAATATAAAGTCCGAACCGTATTTGCCTTTGATAATCTCCCACGGAGTCATTCTGGTTGTGAGAAGTACATCAAGAGTCTGTCTTTCTTTTTCAAGCGATATACTCCCCGCCGTAATAGCCGGTGTAAGGAATAACAAAAGCGTTGCTTCAACAAATACCATTGCAATCAGATACCAGGCCAGCACACGGTAAGAGCAGCTTGCAGCAACCGATGAAATCATTATTCCCATGAAAAAGCAAAATGAAATCGGTACCAGAAACATATTGATTAAAAGCATAATAATCATTATTTTCGGACGTTTCATATCAATGGTCATTTCTTTGTATAAAACGGCATTGGTTTTGTTCTTTTTAGGTTTACTCATTATTAACTCCTTTTCGGTGCAGCTGCCTGTCCCGATACTATCTGCATAAAGAGGCTTTCAAGTGAGCCTTCCTCACGGTAAAAGCTGTTAACGGCAATATTGGAAGTAACAAGAGAGGCAAGCATTTTGCCTTCGTCTTCTTTTGTTCCGGTAAATACGATTTTTAAGATACTTCCCTGAGCGGTAACCTTCTGTACAAAAGGATTGCTCTGAAGGATTGCAAATACATCGTCAATCTGATTTTCATTAACAGTTAAGTTAAGAGGTGACGACATTGCTGCCGCACGATGTATCTCTTCTATACTTCCCTGCAATACCAGATGGCCTTTGTCGATGATTCCGACAGACGTACACATCTCTGCAAGTTCAGGTAAGATATGGGACGAAATAATAATTGTTTTACCCATTGACGATAAGTTTTTGAGAATCTCTTTTAACTCATATCTTGCCTTGGGATCAAGACCGCTCGCAGGCTCGTCGAGGAAAAGAATGTCGGGATTGTGTACAAGGCCTCTTGCAAGGCAGAGTCTCTGTTTCATACCACGTGAGAGTCCGTTTACATCGACATCTTTTTTGTGTGTAAGATTTACAAGGTCTAAAAGCTCGGCGCTTAACTTATCGGCATCTTTTCCGTAAATACCGTATGCGTTAGCGAAAAAGTGAAGATATTCCGAAGCTGAAAGACTCTTGTATACACCGAAATAATCGGGAACATATCCTACTTTTTCAGCCAGTTCCCTGTGATTTCTAAGCATATTTTTTCCGTCAATTAAGACTTCTCCGCCGTCAGCCTTTAAAAGTCCGACACAGATTCTCATGGTTGTAGTTTTGCCCGCGCCATTCGAACCGACGAAACCGAAAAGTTCGCCCTGTGCCACGTTAAGCGAAAAATCGTTTAACGCTAAGAATCTACCGTATCTTTTATACAAATGTTTAATCTCTATCATTTTTAACTCCTGAAAAAGGATTTTTTATGGCTTTATCTGAAGATCTTTGTAATCAGCATTAATAATTATGACTTCCGTACGTGATGTCTTACTCTTTTTGCCTTCCAGTACTTTTGCTCCGATATCAGACTTGGGGAATGCTACTACCAGCACGCTGTCAGCAGACGGATAATATTCATCCTCAATATACCCCATTACTGCTTTACGTTTTACAGTCTCATTAAATCCTCTGTAAAGATTTCCGAGTAAAAGACCTACGGCAATATCTCCGGATTTGTTTTTTGAATAATGATTGGCAAGATTGTTTGGATAAGAACTGTAAAGGTAAGAATAAGTGCTGTTCTTATCATCTATATATTTGCCGTCACTTGCCATCACGCTTTCGCCGGGTTTAAGTTTCTTGATATAATAATCCTCGTAGCCTTTGGACGTATTAATCTGAACCATAACATCCTCAAGAACTGTAGAATAATTGTTGGTTACTCTTATATTCTGAGGAGTTTTTCCGGCGATTTTGACATCAGACTTAAGAGATACTTCTATTCCGCCCTGAGTAGGATATGCGGCTTCACCCTTAAATGCCTGACTCTCAAGTGCAACCTTATTGGAAATAACACTCTGAATATGATCGTAATCAGATCTGTATCTGACGGAATAGGTATCATAATCAATTGTCGACGTAGAATAAAAATATGAACCGTCGGGACTGTAACCTCTGTCAATTTCTATTTCATTTGAAAAGTCCACTATATATTCTTTTGCCTTCGGAACCGTAACATTAATTAAATCAGTTTCCTGCGTTGATACGGAATCAGGGAAAAGAAGTGTAATTATATTTGTGTTTAATCTTAAAACTCTGGTAGAAAATCCGAGGCAGAAAATAAGTACTGCCACAGCTAATGCCGATACAGGATAAATAATCCAGAGATTCCATGTTTTTTTCTTCTTTAAACAAACCAGATATGCTACAAGAATTGCAACAAAATATAAAAGAAGAACTACAACATAGAAAATCAGCGGAGGTACAGGTGCACTGGCTGATGATTTTAAAAGTTTTCTTTCAGAATAATTAGTTCCGTATGAATAAAAATATGAATTACTTACATTGCTTTCATAATCGCTTGCTTCGGAAATTAACTCTGTTCCGGCAACTTTTTCGATAAGGTTTCTGAAAAACTCACCCGAAGAAGAATACTTGGGAATAGGGTTCTTGGTAAAGTCTACCGCACAGAGAATCACTTTGCCGTCACCACTTATCATTACTTTTGCAAGAGGATATGTTTTGCCGTCAGACAAATCTCCTTCGATAATTTCATCACGGCTTCTGTATAATGTCTCATCTATTCCTGCGCAGTCAACATCCATATATTTGTAATCAACTACAAATACTGCATTGGGATCCACAGTTAAATCCGGTCTTAAATCTGTGCTGTAATTCACATAATTAAGATACAGAAATCCATAATGTCTTAAAAATTCTTCGTAGTCATCTCCGAAATACTGTTCAAAATAAGCATCCAGTTCATCTTCATCAGCAGGTGAAAGCTGGTCGAAAAGAAACCATTTGGGATCAAATCCAAGCAGATTACAATACTCAACATATCCGTGTTGTCTTAATTCTTCTTCATAATAATATCCGTAACTGTCCAACAGTTCATCCAGGGTCTCACTAACATAACCATATCTTTCATCAAAGTATTTGTAATGGTATGCACCATTTGCATCGGTATAAAAAGCACTGTTTTCAAAAAGATAAACATTTGAAGGGTCTACAGGATTAAGATAAGCATCAAAGTATTCACCTTTATCGTTATAATTTCCGCCGTAACCGAATATCATATCATTCATTCCGTCTTTGTCAAAATCATAATATAACGAGGGGTCTGAATAATCATAAAAACTGTAGTAATAATATCCGTCGTAAAAACCGTCGTAAGCACTGTAACTGTTAGTGGTAGTTGTTATCTTGGTGAGGTATGAATAAGTTTCTGTTGCAAGACCGAGTGTGGTGTTTTTCGAAGTGGTTGAAGTAACTTTTTCGTTAATTATATTTCCGTACAGTCCGGATAATGTTTTATTGGCTGTCGAACCTGTACCAATGATTAATATACCGCCCTTTTTCACCCAGAGGTTAAGCGCGTTCATCTGTTCTTTTGTAAGTAAATCTGTGGAAAAATCGGAAATAAGAATAATATCCAGCATATCGAGTGCTGCATAATTAACGGGAAAATCCGATGCGGAAAGTTCTACCAGTGAAGTATATTTGGTATTGTCGGAAAGGAGATGAACTCTGTCCATATATCCGAGCGCAGAAAAATCATCGGATAAAACACCGACTCTGATATCGTTTTTATTCTTTGAAACATTTATTTTCTGAAGTTCAGACCAGAGTACTTTGCCTCTTTTATTGGTCATTCTGACATTTACAAATTCCGCAGGAACCGGAACTGCTGCCACTATTTCAACTGTCTTTGTTTCTCCGGCTCCGAGTGCAATTTCTTCTTCATAAAGAATATTATTGTTTTCAAATCCGGGAATAATAAGCTGAAGACAGCCTTCAAAATTGCTTGTATTTTTGTTGGTTACGGTAATCTCAAAAGGAGCTCCGTATCCTACCAGAACCTTTTGTCCGTAACCTGCATTTAAAGAAACCTCAAAATCATAGGTTGTTTTGGCCTCTACATAACGCAAAGGAATAAATGCAATCAGCACTCCAAGCATCAGAATGCATAAAATCCTTGTTATGATATTCTTTTTCATTATGACCTCCGAAAGTCCCGTTTTTATGACACACGAAACTTATTATATAATAATATCGGTTTAATTACAAACCGAAGGGTTTAATAGTCCTCTGTTCCAGACGGCGTTTTAAGTTCAATCTCATAACCGATTTCATCTTCGGGAACGTAATTAATGATACAGTCGTACTCGCTGTCTTCGGTAAAATCAACATCCTTAAAATCAGGCTTAATATATGCAGTGATTGTCTCACCTTTTTCAAATCCGCCAAAACCTTCAGGTGCTTCAAAGTAACCTCCGTAAACACCGACTATTTCAACTTCAGCCAGTTTCTTTCCTTCGTCATTTTCATATACCGAAAGGAATTTTACCATTACACCGTCATTAATAACTCTGCTATCCGCTTCAGCCTCTGTAGGTGCAAGGGATGTAGTTGAATCCGACTTTGTTCCGTCGAAGTTTTCCATAAGTCCCTGTAATCCTTCAAGCTTATCCTGTCCGAGCGTGAAATCGTAGTCTGAAACAGCATTCTTATATTCCTGGGTTGAATCTTCTTCATAGTATTCGGTAGATTCAGATTCAGCCGGTTCATCCCAGGTTGCAGCAGCATCGTAATAATCAGTTGCAGCCTCCGCCGTAGTGGTCGTGGCAGCCGGTGATGCATCATAAGCATAATTTGCCGTAGTGGTCGGAGCTGACATTTTGCTTCCCATTCCGCCAAGCATCATCATAAAACCTACGGGAATAATTACTAAAAGAAGAATTGCTGCCGAAGGCACTGCTACAAATACCCATGCCGGAATTCTGAACTTTTTCTTCTTCTGTGTCTGACCTTTAACAGGTTCATTATCATATGCGTTTACGGCATACTTGTTTGCTGTATTTACTGTATTATTTTCAGGCTTGCTAAAATTAATAACATTTGAAGCCGGTGTTTCGTTACCGTCTGTTTTTGCATTTTCTTCAGCGTCGATTGCCGCTTCGATTCTGCCCCAGAGATCGGGCAAATCGTTCATAACGGCTTCTTTATATTCTTTTGAAAGATCTTTATTCATAGCCCAACCTCCTTAATTTTTTGATTGCTTCCTGATAGCGCCAGGTTATGGTACCCATAGGCACTCCCAGCGCTTCCGATATTTCCGCAAATGTCATATCGGATAGTATCTTCATGCTGACGACCTGCCTTTCTTTTTCCGAAAGAGTGGCGAGTGCTTCGGTTACCGTCATATCTCCTATTACTGTCTCTTCGACCTTATCGTCTGCCACGGGTTCAATACCCTCTTCGATAAAATCGTCTACTGCTACCTGACGTGAATTTTTCCTTACGAAATCAATCGCCATGTTTCTGGCAATCGTAGCAAGGAAGGTTTTATGTGAATCCTTTAATTCCATGGTTTCAGCCATGTTATAAAGCTTCACGAAAAAATCCTGTGTCACGTCTTCGGCATTTTCTCTCTGACCGACTACACCGTAGATAATAGAATAAATATATCCGAGGTATTCATCATAAATATCTTTCAGGCCGGACTTGTCTTTATTCTTTATTCTGTTGATGCACTCCGAAAACTTTTCCTGAGTCAAGTTTCCTCCTAACTCCACTAAAGATACGAATCAGTTTTATCTTTTTATGGTAATTTTTTATTTTTTTTACGGCTCTTTGCCAAACACGATATTTCCGCCTGTTTTGATAACTACGCCGTCATTGTTTTTATATGAATAGTCGTTGGTAATGTTAATATTGCTCCAATCCGAGGGATGGATTGCAAAACTAACCGTAAATTTATCACCCTTCTTAAGTGACATCGAATCTCCGATTGAGATTACACACTTCTTGTCACAGTCGGTACCCGACGCATCGGAAATGCTGCCTGTAACATTGCTCAAGGCTGTATATGTACCGTCCTTTGCATTAACGGCACTGTGATAATTGTCAAATACAAACGCATTCTTATTGTCTGCAGTGTAGTAATAAGTAATGGTTGTCTTCGACAAATCAATGGCATTGGAAGAATTGTTCGTAAATTCAATAGTTCCCGAAACACTGCTCTTGCCGTCGCCGGTGTATTCAATCTTAACCGCAAGGTCGCCGGTATCTGCTGTTACATTTGAAGGAGTAACGGTTACATTATTGTTGTTTGTGTTGTTATTTGAATTGCCGCCGTTGTTTGAGTTGTTGGCTGTATTGTTGTTGACTGCTCCGCCCGAAGGAATTACGGACTCGCCTGCTTTGTCGCCACTTTTAGGAGTGGTACCGAATATAAGCGTATCGTTTTCGTAAACGGCCATATTCTTGGCAAGGCTTACGCTTCCGCTTGTTAAGCCCGTAAAAGAAGGGTCGTTGGAATCGTCCCATACTCCGTTCTTACTCTTCATGCGGACCTGAATTTCCTGCTTGTAATTGGACTGTCCGCCGGGGTAAAGCTTTCCATCGTCAAATACTACAGAAAGATAGTAAATATGGTTGGCTTCATCCCAGACCTTAAGTCCGTCGCATTTGCCGGACTGCATGTAGTTGGTAGTTACTTCGATATCCGAAGCGCTTCCGCCTGCTTCGTAAACTTCCGTTAAATCTATAAAGTATCTTAATTCAATCTTCTTGGGAACTCTTGCGGGCCAGCCTGTAATGTTGTAAACATAGGCCTTGATTTCCACGAAATCGCTTCCCGAAACATTGATTCCGCCGTCTGCATAAATCTCAAGACCCGGAGTTTCAACAGCACCGAAATCTTTTATGGTCTGTCCTTTGTACTTTGAATAAAGGTGTGCCAAAAGTCCCGTGAAACCCGCGTTATAATCGCATGCTACTTCGTTTACCGTGTAGTCCGAAACCGTATCGTTGTATCCGTCGGAAGCATCGGGACCACCTACAAGCGCACCATATAAAATGTGTCTCGCGGGATTAGGCTCATTCATATTGTCACAGTAAGAACCCTGTGCCGTTCTGTGATGAGGATTCTTCGGATAATTGTTTCCGAAACCTATTTCAAAAGATCTGCCTGTATCACCGAGTGCATATCCTGCCTGCGAAAGTGCAAAATCCTCATATGTTTTCTTTTTTGATGCACTGCATGTATCGCTTTCGGCATAAATGGAAGCAATATAAGCAGTTGTAGTTGCATATCTTAAAGATCCCCACGAATCAAGCCATGCAAGGCCTTTTGGTGTGTATGTAATTCTTTCTCCGTTAACGCCTGTGGTCCACCAGTCAAGGTGCTTTTCTACTGCGTCCGAATACTTTTTATCTCCGGTATTTCTCGCAAGTAAAACTGCAGCTCCGATATGCACATCGTCCCAGCACATAGCCCATTTATGATTCTGGTCCGCGTTTGAATAATCGCTCTTTGCGTTGTTTAAATATGAATCATCTCCGGTAGCCATATAAAGCCATGTTCCTGCCCACGCGAGCTCGTCGTTATATCCGCTCCATGAATTGTAAAAACCGTTTGCTGCGGTATAGCCCGCATCGGACTTTGTATCACGCGCGAATTTATAAAGACTCTTGGCGTGCTTAAGGCAAAGATCGCTGTAAGCTTTGTCCGTATCTTTATACACAATTGAACATGCTGCAAGTGAAGCCGCTGTTTCTGCACATACCGCAGAACCGGGATTCTGTTTTGTAACCTTGTATGCAGGTCTGCTCATTCTGGTATCAACCACTTCGCAGGGTCCCCACCATGAATGGTCCTGATTACCGTCTCCGACCTGATAGTAATAAACCTCGTCCGAAGGATGGCACTTGATAAAATAATCGTTAGCCCATTTGATATTTGAAAGCGCATATTCAAGCTGTCCGGACTCAACATACGCATCCTTGTCTTCATATACTGACCATGCAAGCATTGTAGCGGTATAAGACATCGGAAGATTGAACTTTACATTATCGCCCGCATCATACCAGCCGCCGGATAAATCAACTCCGGCATCGGAGCCGTCCTTTAAGCAGGAATCACCTCTCCAGTTACATCTTACTTTGTCGGGAAGATCGCCCGAACGCTGAAGCTCATAAAAAAGAAGGGATTTCTGAAGAGCTTCGCCGTAATTGTACTTGCCTGTTCCTTTAGTACCTTCATATCCGCTTCCCTTTTGTGAAAGGTTCCCTGTATCAAGAATCGAATTAATCGGTTTTGTTACTGCTTCAGTTTCTTCGTTAGTTTTCTTTTCGGGTTTTGTTTCCTCTTTTTCTTCTTTTGTTTCTTCCTTTTCTTCCTTGGAATCAACAGAAACTGATGTGTCCGGCTTATCGGACACATCAGTCACATCGCTTACCGTATTGTTTCCGGTTTCTGTAACGTCCTCTTCAACTATCGCTACTTCGGGCGTTTCAGCTTTTTTATTCTTAATCTTTTCTGTGACAATTATACCTGCAACAAGAGCAAGTCCGGCTAAAATAACAATTGCGCCGACAGGAATTCCTATCAGTAAAAATTCCTTTATGCTCTTTTTGTTTTCTTCGTTTTCGTCAACGTATGGTTTTCTCATTACTCTTCCTTATCCTCAGCCTTTTCGGATTCTTCGTCCTGTTTTTTATGGATGTTGTTGATATCATCCATTGATCCGCCGCCCTTGTCGTCAGGATCTCTGAATGCACCCTGTTCAACCAGTCTCAAGAAGGCATCTACAACATCTTCAGTAAGCTGAGTGCCTGACACTTCTTTTATGATTGATACAACCTTTTCGAAATTCATACGATTTCTGTAAGGTCTGTTTGAATACATGGCATCGAAAGTATCCGCAACTGCAATAATCTGCGCTGCTCTGGGAATTTCGTCACCCTTAAGTCCATCGGGATAACCTCTTCCGTCAGGTCTTTCATGATGCGATTTCGCGCCGGTCGCAAGCTCAGGCATAATACTGATGTCTTTAAGAACGTTATAGCCCTGAATCGAATGTGACTTGATAAGCGTAAATTCTTCGTCCGTAAGTTTTCCGTTTTTGTTAAGTACTTCAGGCTTGATACCGATCTTTCCGATATCATGCAAAAGCGCTATGTTGTAATACTTCTCAACGGTATCCTCATCATATCCGAGTTCCTTCGCAAGCATTGCAGTGTACTCCGCAACTCTAGTAGAGTGACCTTTGGTATAACGGTCTTTCATATCGATGGTTCGCGCTATCGCTTCTGTCATCTCTTTGATGAACAGTCGGTTTTCTTCCTGTTTCTTTAAGTAGTTTCTTGTCTTTCTGTGAACTACTAAAACTATCAGTTCGTAGAGCGCAAATGCAAGGAATATAGCGATAAGTACGTAGAACAAAAGTGTTTCATGGAACGCTTTCTGTTTTACGATTGTTACGGAAAGTTCGTTTTCGCCCGGATTTAAGGCATCATCAAGCTTCATGATGAAATGATATGTCTTGCCTCGAAGGTTGGTATATGTAACCGGCTCGAATTCCGTACTTGCCACGGTTCTTTCGTCCTTATCAAATCCTTCAAGATAATAGGTTACCTGGGGATTCATCAGTGAATATGTATATACATATCCGAAAATCGTAACTCTCTTTGTATGAGGCGGAATTGTGATTACACCGGTTTCGTCGGGATAGATATCCACGCCGTCTGCATCCACATACGGAACCGCCATTTTTATATCAACGACATCCGCAAATTCTTTTTCGATATTTACTTTTGAAACGCCTGTGGAACCTGCAACATACAAATCTCCGTCTTCAGTCAGTTCGCTGTAGGAGTTTGCCGTCGCAACGGAGGTGAGTCCGTTGAATATACTGAAATATGTGGGATTGATATTTTCATTGTTTAAAAGCTCGTCAACTTTGGCTACGTAAATACCGTTGCTGGCCAATATCCACATCTCACCCTTGCTGTTTTCAACCATATCGAAGTTGTTCGAGTAAGGGAAATTCTTGATTGTTACGACCTGGAAGTCCTCGGTCATATACGCAATCGAGTTACTGGTTATAATCCAGTAGAGATGTCTTTTTGCGTCTCTTTTTATTCTTAAAACAACCATTGAAGCAAGGCCTTCTTTTAAGCCTATTCCTTCTACGTTGTTGCCTTTTTTTACATAAATACCGCCGCCATCGGTACCCATTATTATTTCACCGTTAAAGCCCTCGGTAACTGTAAGCACTTCAGGGTTTCCGAGTCCCGAATCGGTATCGATTACTTCTTTTACGCCCGCTTTACTGTCAAGTACAGCCAGACCTTCGGAACACGCTACATAAATGGTTTTATCTTCGCATTCATACACGGCTCTGACCTTGTTTGAAGGAAGTCCCGAATCTTTGTTAAAAGATGTAATGTTTCCGTCCTCATACTTTAAAAGGCCCAGATTGCTGTATGTCGAAATCCAGAGTATGTTTCCACTGTCTCTGATAATGGACCTGATTCTGACACCATCCAGCAGTTTTATGAGATTGTTGGTGTTGTCGGGATCCATGTCTTTGGGAATATTATATTTCTTCCTGATGAGCATGTATTTGGCTTTTGCGCCGCCTTCAACAGCAATAAGTCCGTCATCGGTTCCCATTAAAAGAAATGAATTATAACGTGCTGTTGTATTAACTACTGCCTCTTCAATCCCGTACTTGGCAAAAATATCCGTAAAACGGTTACGTACGACTTTTAAGACACCCTGTCTCGATGATGCAAACCAAAGATTTCCTTCATAGTCGGTAATCATCTGATCAATCGAGTTGTTCATCGGAAGGTTGTAAATCTGTCTGAATCCTGCATTGTCATTAATTCCGATACCGTTATCGGCGCAAACCCAGAGTTTGTTGTCCAGATACTCCAGAGAATTGATTTTTTTAAGAGGATCGACATTTATTTCTTTTACGGTTTCCCATTTATCACCTAACTCACCATAAAAGATACTCGAGTCATCGGTTCCGATGTAAAGATATCCGGGGTTATTCGGATCGGGTAAAACGCAGTTTGCATCCTTAAAACCAAGCTTTGATTCATCGTTAAAGCCGGTCACCTTAAGATTTTGAATTGTAAACACATCACCTTCCTGCGTAATACCGTAAATGATGCCGGTATTATCATCCATACGAAGCTCATGAATAAAAGCATCGTTAATGCTCGGAGAATCAAGTCTGTACATGTTCTGGTATTCATCAACGATTTCAATGCCGTGCGTGGTGGCTATAAGAATATTGCCCGCCTTGTCTTCCACGATACTTCTGATAGAAAGCGACTGTGAGGAATGAATATCTTTAAAATATTTGTACTCGCCCTTTTCAAGCATTGCGGTACCGTTGTCGTTCGTACCTATCCAGAGACGGTTTTTACTGTCCACATAAAGAGCTGTAATACTCGCAATACCTGTGGTTGAATCCATTCTTTCAAAATTGAGTCCGTCAAATTTGATAAGTCCCGAGTAACTGCCTATCCAAATAAAGCCCTCAGCGGTTTCTGCAATCGCATTGGCCTCGGATGTCGGAAGTCCGTTACTGTTATTGTAAAGAAAAGATGTGTAGCCTTCGTTCTGTCCCGAAAATTCTACGCTTACGTCGTCATATTCAACACCCGAATGAGTCTTCGCAGATGCCGTATTATCAAAGAAAACCACCGTAAAAGAAACCGTCAGAACAAATAAAAGGACCAGACTAAAAAGTCTTTTAGCCCGCTCCATAATAATCCGACGTTTTTTTAAAGAAAAACGGTAAAAACTTTTCATAACATTCCCTCTTTAAGCCAAAATAAAATGATCTTCCACAATCATAATTACTCAAATTATTATTTTAACATAAGGGAGTGTTTTTTTCAATTAAAAGACCTTGCAAAACTAGTTTAAAATACTTGCAAAAAATGCCCTTACTTCGTGCAAATTCACGAAGATTTTATGGCAGAGTTTTGTTATCTCTTCATCCGGCTGAATAATGTCCGGAACCATTAACGGTTTTGCTCCTGCTGCATGCGCTGCTTTGATGCCGTTAAACGAGTCTTCAATGATATAGCTTAACGTCGGATCAACGCCGAGTTTTTCTGCTGCTTCAAGGAAGATTTCAGGGTCCGGTTTTGACTTTGTAACCATATCTCCGCCGATTACAACATCAAAGTATTCAAGTATCTTTGCATCTCTAAGCTGGTTTGTAACGGTTTTTACGTTGGTTGACGATGCAAGAGCGGTTTTAATGCCGTTTTCCTTTAAGAAACATAAAAGTTCATCAACTCCGGTCTTCTTCGGAAGTTTTCCTCCTCCGCAGAGAGCTCTGTACCTTTCGCCGATTACTTTCTTATACTCTTCGTACGGACAGTCTTCACCGTAGGTCTCAAGGAACAGTTTCTCAGTCGCTCTCTCATTAATACCTATACATTTTAAGATAAGCTCATCCATTCCCTGCATATTTTTTTCTTTTGCAAAATCTATCCACAGGTCACAAACGATTCTCTCCGAATCAAAAATGACTCCGTCCATATCAAATATAACCAATTCTATCATTTATTTCTCCATGGCATTTTATTAAATTGTGATTTAATTTTCTGCTTTTATCTTTTGAAGAAGACCCACGCAGCCCTCTTTTATTTGTCTGTATGCAGTTACGAAGTCTCCCGTATACCAGGGATCCGCAATCTGCTTGCCGGGTGTCGAAGAATAGTCCATGCAGAGCGAAATCTTATCATCTCTTCCGCCAAAGAACCTGTCACGCATGATTCGCAAATGAATGTCTTCCATGGCAATTATGTAATCGAATTCATCATAATCGCTTCTTTTCACCTGTCTTGCACTATGGCCTTTGCAATCAATCCCGTGTCTTTTTAACTCATCTCTCGCGGGCGGATATACCGGATTGCCCAGTTCCTCGGTGGAAGTCGCTGCCGATTCAATATGGAATCTGTCTGCAATTCCCTCTTTTTTTACCATATCCTTAAAAATATACTCTGCCATGGGCGAACGACATATATTGCCCCAGCAGACAAAAAGAACCTTTATCATATCAAAATCTCCGTTTTTAATGCCTAAAATTTCGAGATTTGCCAAACAAAAGCTTTAATCCACAAGTATTTATAATACCATATCATACATAATTCTTCCAGCAGACAAGCCAAAAAGAACCCCGGCAGCATCGCCGGGGCTCTTAAGCTTTAATGTGTTTTTTCTCAAAAACTAGATGTATTTTCTGATAAACTCCTCGATATGATCAAACGGAATTACATTAAGATTATCATAAAGGTCCGTATGCACCGCTTCAGGAATTATCATGAGTTCCTTATTGTCGGTAAATTTACTGTCTTTAATCATGTTTGCATATGCATCCTTCGAGAAATAACATGAATGCGCCTTTTCGCCGTGAACAAGTAAAACCGCACTTCTGATCTCATTCGAGTATTTAAGTATCGGCTGGTTCATAAAAGATTCGCACCCGATCACATTCCATCCCTCGTTGGAATTAAGAGATCTTGCATGATATGCTCGGCCTTTGTAGTATTCGCTGTAATCTTTAACGAAGAAAGGTGCATCTTCATCAACAGGCAGAGGAAGGCAGCCTCCGGCACGCTTATAGGAACCTTTCTTTAAATCTTCCAGACGCTGTATGGCAAGAGCTTTCTTTTTCTCATAGCGTTTTTCTTCGGAATCTTCGGAATCAAAATATCCGTTGGAATTTACTCTGGTCATATCATACATGGTTGAAGCCACGGTTACTTTAATACGAGGATCAAGTGCAGCCGTGTTAATTGCCATTCCGCCCCAGCCGCAGATTCCGATGATTCCGATATGCTCCTCATCCACCCTGTCATTCAGACTCAGGAAATCGACTGCTGCCATAAAATCTTCCGTATTGATATCCGGAGATGCCATGTATCTCGGCTCTCCGCCGCTTTCGCCCGTAAAAGAAGGATCAAACGCGATTGTTAAAAATCCTCTTTCTGCCATATTCTGTGCATATAGGCCCGAACACTGTTCCTTAACCGCACCAAAAGGCCCCGAAACCGCAATCGCGGGAAGCTTGCCTTCGGCGTTCTTCGGAACATACATATCTGCCGCAAGCGTAATTCCATATCGGTTAACGAATGTCACTTTGCTGTGTTCAACCTTATCGCTTTTGGGAAATGTCTTATCCCATTCTGTTACCAATGTAAGTTCTTCTTTTAAAAGCATTCAAAACACCTCGTAAATGCATCTTTTTCTCTTCTGATAACAAGTATACGGGATTGACATGAATTGCGCTAATGAATAAAATGAATATCATGATATTCCATTATGGCATATCACTCTATCATGTGCTTTACATTTTTTATATCTGAAAAAATTATTCCTGCCAACGGAGGATTGAATATGGAGATAAAAAACTTACGCTACTTCCTTGCAGTAGCAAGAGAAGAAAATATGTCACACGCGGCCGAAATGATGCATGTAACCCAGCCGACTCTTTCCAAGGCACTCAAGGCACTCGAAGAAGAACTGGGAAAGAAACTTTTTACCAGGCACAGTTTTTCAATAAAACTCACCGATGAAGGCATGCTTTTAAGAGACCGTGCAGAAGACCTTGTTGCAATGGCAGATAAAATAGAGCAGGAATTTGTATCCCTGGATGACATTACCGGAGGGGATATTTATTTTGGTCTTGCGGAATCATATCAGATAAGACTGCTTGCACGCGAAATAAAGAAATTAAAAGATAAATATCCTTCTTTTACATATCACATTACAAGCGGCGATACAGAGCAGGTAACGGAAAAGCTTGATAAAGGATTACTTGATTTTGCAGTTATATGCGATCCACCCAATACCGAAAAATATGAGTATCTTACTTTTCCCGATTACGACAGATGGGGTGTTGTTATGCTAAATACCCATCCTCTTGCAAAGAAAAAAAGCATTAAAGTCTCCGATCTTTACGACCAGCCGCTTTACTGCTCCGAACAAAGCTGGAATTATGAAATTAAAGAATGGGCCGGCGAACAACATCCCTTGCTTCACCTTGAAGGCTCATTCAGACTTTCTTACAATGCTTCAATGTTTGCAAAGGAAGGACTTGGGCTCCTTCTAACTTTTGAACATTTAATCGATTGTTCAAAAGAAAGCGATCTTGTATTCAGACCGCTTTCTCCCAAACAAATAACAAAACTGTATTTAATCTGGAATAAGTACCAGACTTTTACTCCTATTGCGGAGAAGTTTCTCGCACAGGTGCGTGAGTCTTTTTGAAGAACTCATAAAAGAAATATTATTCTCTGTTTTTAAGCACTTCGTTCTCACTTATTCCTTTTTTGTAAAGAAGATATATCGTCAGTAAATACATCTCGCCTGCTTCATAAATTGCCATAATTCTCCTCAAGTTTTTCCGCGGATTTTTTCATAATCTTTTGGACTAAAATAATGGATAAAACAGCTACCGGAATTACAAGTATAAGCATTACGAACAATAACGGATAATTTTGAATTACCTGCGCCATTTGAACATCGTAACCTGCTCTCATTTCTTCTACAGCCTCTTCCAGAGATTCGGCCGTATTGGTCCACCAGTGGATTGAATAAGCGTAAAAAGAATATGCGAGGGGAATGAAACTGAATATAATTCCTTTCTTGTTTGTATATCCTAAAAGAAACCTTACTACTTCGCTAATAAGCGCAAGAACAATCAAGCCTATAATAAGCGAACTTCCGCCCTCTCCGAATGCTATCAGTATTACAAGCAGAATACTGTTTAATGTTAAGGCTGCGCCAAAACATTTCCATCTTGAGGAAACAAAAAAGTAAATGAAACTAAAGAATATCGGAAAAACGGTACCGACATATGCATAGCAAAAAGGATGAATTAATCCTGTTGCTGAACAAGCCATAAGTAAAACAAGATAGATCAATGATGCAAGAGGTACTTGCCATAACAGTGTTTTTTTCATATAAGCCTCCTTTGTTAGTCTTGACTAACTGTTATTAACTTTTATTGAAAGCATGGTAAATCCTGCCTTGGATACAATCATGCCTGCAGTCTTTTCATCTATGGGAGCTTTGGATAAAAGAGATACCTCTTTTTTCTCAACGCTTGCCTTCGCCAACATACCTTCGTGTGAATTAAACTCATTTTCGATTTTTCTGACGCATCCGCTGCAATGCATTCCGTCAACTTTTAATGTGTAGTTGTAGGGATAATTCTTTTTATTCTTATCCTTAACTTTGACCTTTGCAGGCAAAGCATCTTTCTCACCACAGCAGCTCGAACCGTATTTAATTCTTTTTATAATTCCTAAAACAGCCAATACTACTACGACTGCAAGTATTGCTATAACTGCTATCGTTCCGCCCATAACATTCCTTCCTTACTTTGTTGCAATCACTGTAATCCAGGGTTTGGTTTCGTGGTGAAAAGATTTGATATCGGAAAATCCTGCGGTTTTAAGCGCAGATTTAATATCATCAATCGTATAGCACTTCATGCCGTCTATTATCTTTTCGAATTTAAGGCTTGCGCTGTCGGTTCCGTCAGATTCGTTAACTATCATAAAAGAACCGCCCGTCTTTAATACTCTTGCAACTTCGGAAAAACATCTCTCGAGTCCCGGCCAGAAATAGATTGTTTCAAAAGCTGTAGCAAGATCAAACTTTTCTTCGGGTAAATTGAGTGCTGATACATCGCCCTGATTTACTTCCATTTTCTTTGCTTCAATCGCTTCTTTGTTGTAATCTCTAGCCTTTGCAACTGATACTTCGGAATAATCAATTGCAGTTACATATCCGGAGGGATATTTCTTTAATATCTCTCCTGCATTTCTTCCTCCGCCACATCCTATTTCCAATACTTCTGACGGAGAATCTATAATAAGATGTGCTATGCCCCAATCAGCCATCTTCGCATGTCCGCCGTTCATTCCATTTACCATCATTTTTCCAAGTGTGCCTTCAGGCTTTCTCGTCTGACTCACAAAGTTTTTGTAAAGACCCATTATATCCTCCTTGTAGGTTAGCCGAACCTAACTAATTATACGTTTAATTGGCGGTTAAAGTTAGTCTGCTTTAACCGCCAATTAGTTTATATCACACTATTTCGTATGTTTCAATAACAAATTTTGATTTTTTTACATTTTGGCACTAAATCCCCGTCCCCCTGTGTCATGATTGCAGCGAAACCATATGAGCATATGTTCCGTTTGACTTCATCAGCGAGTCGTGATTGCCTTGCTCAATTATCTTTCCGTCAGATATAACAAGTATCTGGTCGGCATCTTTTATGGTCTTTAATCTGTGGGCGATTACAAGCAAAGTTTTATTTTTGCATAATTCGGAGATTGCTTCCTGAATTGCTCTCTCATTATCTGCATCCACACTTGCCGTTGCTTCATCAAGTATAACTATCGGAGCATCCTTTAATATACATCTGGCTATGGATATTCGCTGTTTCTCACCACCGGAAAGTGAAGCGCCGCCTTCACCGATGACGGTATCAAAGCCGTTTGGAAGTTGCATTATAAAGTCATAACATCTTGCTTTCTTAGCCGCTTCTTCCACCTCTTCTCTCGTAGCATTGGGACGTCCGATTGCTATATTGTTGTAAACCGTATCCTGGAAAAGATATACTCGTTGAAATACCATACTTATCTGATCCATCAGATTTCCAAGAGGTATGTCTTTTATGTTCTCACCTTTTACAAGAATTTTCCCGTTTTCTATATCCCAAAATCTCGCAAGAAGAGAAGCCACGGTTGATTTGCCTCCTCCGGAAGGTCCCACAAGGGCTGTCATTTCACCTGTATTGATCCTAAAAGAAATATTCTTAAGAACATCTTTTTCTGTATATCCGAAACTAACGTTGTCGTATTCAATTTCAGCATCGCTGTCAATATTTGAATTGTATGCTTCTAATACTATTTTTCCATCATCCACTAATTCTTCTGCGGCAAAAACTTCTTCTATTCGATCAAGTGCGGCATCCGTTACCGTAAGTCTTGCCATCTGACCGTAGTAAGCCTTTATGGATGTAAACAGATCAAACAAAAACAGAGTCATGCCCATCATATATACATCCGTCATCTCTCCGTAAACAAACATTAAAGCCGACAATGCAAGCATCAGAGATGTTCCGATACCGAATGTAATATAAAGTGCTCTTGCGCAGGGTGCGTAAGCCATCTCAAATCCGATACTTTCCCTGCAGCTTTTTTTGAATTCATCCGAAAGTCTTTTGGACTTTTCCCCGAGCATGTTATATGACTTGATAATTCCTATTCCTTCTGCAAAATCAAGCACTTCCTCCGTAAGAGATTCGCTTCCTTCCTGCTTGATGACAGAATGTTTAAGTGATGTCTTAAGCATCCAGTCTCCGACTAAAAGAAACGCAACGACTATGATAACCGAAACTATTCCAAGTCTTATATCCATGAAAAACATCATTGCAACCATGAGTGTCTGAGAGATAATAAATGTTACGAGTTCCGATAAAACACCCATGCAGTTTTCTTCGATAAATACCATGTCGGTCGAAAGAACCGCGCTTATTTTTCCGATATTTCCTTCAGTGAAAAATCCCATCGGCATTTTCCTTAAATGATCGCCGAGGCGCATTCTCATATCTGCAAAAACCTTATAACCCGTTGCAGACTGCAATACATTGTTTATATGTTCAAATACAGCTTCTACTATTACACTCAATGCCAAAATCAGGCCAAAAATCAGGCACTTTTGTTTGGTCATTGTTCCCTGCATAAAGAAGTTTATAACCAGAAATCCAAGCATCAAAGGCGCTTTCATCATAATGCCTTTTAAAAATGATGTAATATACGATGCTCTGATGGTTCCTTTATATTTGCCTGTAATTCTTACAATTCTGTGCAGTATTTTTAACATTTTATGCCTCCTTTATCTTCCATGTGCTTGCGCTGACGGAAGCATCCCAGAATTTTTTGTATTCCTCGCATGCAGATAAAAGATTGTCGTGTGTATCTGCGGCTATGCATAAACCATCCTTCATTACACATATTTTATCCGCGTTCTTTACCGTGGATAATCTGTGTGCTATGACTAAAACGGTCTTATTCTTAATAATTTCATCTATCGCAGCATTCATCTTTTCTTCGTTTTCGGGATCCATAAAAGCTGTTGCTTCATCAAGAACTATAATCGGAGCATCTTTTAGAATTGCCCTTGCAAGAGAGATTCTTTGCCTCTCGCCGCCCGAAAGCTGCTTGCCGCCGTCTCCCGCCATGGTGTCTATACCTTCGGGAAGTCTTCCAAAGAATTCATCGCACTGAGCTCTCGAAGCAGCTTTTAACACTTCTTCTCTGGTGGCATCAGGTTTGCCTATGAGAATGTTTTCATACAATGATGTATTGAAAAGGAACTGCTCCTGTGAAACGAAAGCAACCTGATTGTTTAATGCTTCCAAAGTCATGTCTGTTATATCCTGGCCACCAATTTTAATCTTTCCTTCGTTTAAGTCGTAATAATGTACCAAAAGTTTTGCCAGCGTGGATTTACCGCTTCCGGATTCACCTACAAGCGCCGTGGTTGTACCCTGCTTCATCGTAAGATTTACTCCGTGTATAACTTCAATGTCTTCATATCCGAAATGAATATTTTCAAATACAACATCTCGGTTTTCTCCCCTGAAATCGGAATTTCCTTCTTTTAGAGGAGGATTGTCCATAAGTTTTTCGAGTTCATCAATCTTGTAATTTAACTGAGGGAACTTGCCCGCGAAACTTAACGCTTTTAAAACCGAAGGCCCTACCGCAAATGACATGCACATTACAAGAATCAATCTGTCAAGTGTTAATGCATTAGACAAAATCATGGAAGAGCCTATTGGCAGAATAAGAAGTGTAAGGCAGGGCAAAACACTTGAATATACAGCCATCCATGGCCAGCAGACCTTATACCATGCTATCGTAAAATCACGATAAGCTCTGACAGTCTCTCCGAATTTTTTATACGAATCACCATCTTTGTTAAATACCTTAACGACTTCCATTCCGTTTACATACTCAACAATTGTGTTATTCATTCTGGCTGCCGATTCATAATAATCGTTCATCTTGGCCATACCGGCTTTCATCATCATGCCCATTGCAAGCATTCCGACAAAAAGAGGCACAAGAGATAATAATCCGAGTCTCCAGTCGACTATAAACATGAGAATAATAATCAGGACCGGAATAAATATATTTGCTATTCCTTCCGGTATTGCATGCGCCAAAAGGATTTCTATCATATCGATATCATCCGTAAATATTTTCTTGATACGTCCCGTTCCGAGATTCTGAATATTACCGAGCGGTTGTTTTTCAAGTTTTCGCTGGAGGGATATTCTGATGTTTTTCAGTGTGTTATACGCACTTACATGCGAAAAACACAATCCCTGAACATACGAAAACGCAAAGATCATTTCACAAAGCGCAACCAAAAGGACGCGGATAAAAATATACTTAATGTCTATATGTTCTCCTCTCGTTAAGGGAGATATTATCTGATACAAAAAGAAATAGGGAGCAACATTGGCGATAATTCCGATGCACATTAATATCGCCGCCCATACTGTATACTTTTTGTATTCACCCATATACGGGGCAACTTTTTTAAACATTTCTTTACTCCTTTACTTAAGTTCTATAAATTTCTTCAGGCCATCGACTGAAGTACTGTCTATCCTGTAGCTGTCAACAACCGATCCGTTATCCATTTGAATAACATAGTCGCAGCATTTTAAGATAAATTCATAATCATGCGTTATTATCAGAACCGTTTTGCCGATTCTTTTTAATTCTTTAATCAAATCCGCAACAAGATACATATGGTTAAAATCCAAACCGCTCGTAGGTTCATCGAAGATGATAATCGGTTTGCTTGATGCAATTCCAGATGCTATGGCGGTTCTTTGTTTTTGTCCGCCGGAAAGCGCCATTGGGTGCACGTCACAATAATCCGAAAGGGATAATTTATCCAAGATTTCTTTGGCTTTCGCTTCCTTTTCTTCCTTATCCGTTTTCCTGTCAGTCATACTCAGCATTACTTCATCAAGCACGCTCTCGGTAAAAAGCTGATGATTAACATCCTGCATAATCATGTAGCAGTTTCGAAGCCTTTCGGAATTGCTTAACTTTTTGCCTTTGTAAACAATCGAGCCTTTATTTCTTCTTTCCAATCCGCATATATTTCTGACAAGTGTACTTTTTCCCGCACCGTTGTGACCGATAATGGCAATCACATCATTGCAGGGAACCGATAAATCGGGGACACTGACAGAGTGCTTTTTATCCTTGTATGAAAAGAAAAAATCTTTGAATTCAAGCTGATTTCCCGGTTCGTTTTGCATCGGGCGAAAATCATTTTCAAACGGTACATCCTCAAGCGATAAAGCACGAAGTCCCAAATCTTCGCAATCTTTATACTTCAAAAGAGAGATTTCTTCTTTGTTTAAATCTTTTTTTATTTCACCGTTTTCCATGACAATCATTCTGTCTGCAAGGTCTTTTAAAAAGAACAGTCTGTGTTCGGCTATTACAATCGTCTTGCCCTGATTTTTCCATTCTTCGAGAGTGTTTTTCAATCTCCTTATTGCACGATGATCAAGATTGGACGAAGGTTCGTCCAGTACGATTATTGTCGGAGAAAGAACATCTATGCCGGCACATGCAACCATTTGCTTTTCGCCGCCGGAAAGATCGAATATATTTCTGTCTAAAAGACTTTTAATATGCATGGAATAAGCAGTATCGATTATCTTCGATTTGATTATTTCGGGATCGATGCATTGATTTTCAGCCGCAAATGCAATCTCATCGGTCGTGTTGACATTGAAAAACTGTGATCTCGGATTTTGAAAAACGCTTCCTACTTTTTCCGAGACATCGTATATAGTCATCTCTTTCGTATTTTTTCCGTCAAGATATATTTCTCCTATCAGCTCACCGTTATAAAACTTTGGAATAAGACCGTTTATAAGTCTTATGATTGTCGTCTTCCCGCAGCCTGAAAAACCCGTCAATACAACGAATTCTCCGTCGTTAATCTTTAAGTTTAAATCCTTAACTCCGACAGCATCTTTTTTATTGCCCTCAGCATCGGTTATATTGTATTTAAAAATGACATCTTTAAACTCAATCATATTGGGCCTCAGAAAATAAAGAAAATTACAAGCATCGCAATTAATGCAACAATCAACATCACATCGAACACTTTCATTCTGACATCGCATATGTGAGTTCTTTTTTTATGCGCTCCCAGTCCCTTGGTTAGAGAAGCTGCCGACAAATCATTGGCAATCTGAACCGTCGACATCATTATGGGGACTAAGATATATTCGATATATACAAACGGATTTTTAACCGTCTTTCCGATTCCGCGCATTTTCATTGCATCATGTATTGAGGAATACTCCTCTTTTAGAGTCGGAAAGTACCTGAACATAACGGACATCGGTATCGTAATGACTTTGGGAAAATGCATTTTATCCATGGCAGTTACGAATTCGCTGACTGATGTTGACTTAACCACATACCATCCGCAGAGATAACTCGGACCGAATCTTGAAATAATTCCGCATATAATCATTATTACAAGATTCAGAACACCCTGAGTTTTGGGGACGATAAATCCTTCACACAGTTCAACGCATAAAAGAATGAAAAGATATCCGAATGCCGATTTAAACTGCCTGACCGATAAAAGAAGAACAAACGGAATAAAGGTGCAGATGATACGAAGTATGTATTCCACACCTGTCAATTTTCCGCTCATCATAATGATTCCGACTGCAATCAGAATCATTATCTTTGTTCTCGGATCTATTTTTAATCCTGTTTTTTCAGTTGTTAACTGAAGTCCGATATCCATTAAACCATACCTGCTTTTTTGAAATGTTTCTTAAGAACGCCTGCTCCGAGCAAGCCGCCTATCAAACCTCCGACAAGACACATTGCAATCATTGCAAAGAACATCCATGTCGGTGTATAGGACATCATTTTATCTACATATTCCTGTCCGTAGCCGTCCACAAGAGAAGCGAAATATGACTCCCTAAAACTGAAGAAGAACGCAATTGTCATTCCTAAAATCCACAGACTGAATGTTGAAGAACCTATTACACAGCATTTAATGCTTTCATATTTTCCAAGGAACAAAACAAGTTCCGTCAGAAGACCTGCACCGATGCAGAAGATAAAAATCGGATAAGGATGTCCTGTGACGAACATAAGTATCGCGATTATTACGCTTGTTATAAGAACCATTCCGAAATGCTTAACCTTCGAAAAATAAAGCATAAGCGGAATTCCTACAAGAATCGGTGCAATCAGTGGCATGATTGCCATAAAAATGGGAATGAAGCCCAGACAGGCAACTATAAATGTAAGTACAAAATACAGTGCCGTGAATACGCCGACGGTAATCAGATCTTTGATCTCAAATTTTTTTTGCATGTTTATCCTCCTTGATTGGTTAGGTCTGTCTAACCATATATTCATTTAATAAGCGGTTAGGGTTAGTCTCCCTTAACCGCCTATCATTTTATATCACACTATTTCGTATGTTTCAATATTTTATTTTAATTTTTTTAAAAATGACACCAAACCCCCGTCACCCTGTGTCATTTGCAGCAAAAAAGCGGCCCTGGTCAAGGCCGCCTTTAAGTAGGAAAAGAATAATGTAACTAATACTTGGAGGAAGTATTATCTGCTGACATGGAATGCATCCATTTTGGGGTATACGGCCGAAGCACCCAGCTGCTCTTCGATTCTTAAGAGTTGATTGTATTTCGCAACTCTCTCGCTTCTTGAAGGAGCACCTGTCTTAATCTGGCATGTGTTAAGAGCTACTGCCAAATCTGCAATTGTGGTATCTGCGGTTTCACCCGAACGATGTGAAGAGATTGCCGTATATCCTGCATTATGAGCCATCTTGATAGCTTCGAGTGTTTCGGAAACGGAACCGATCTGATTTAATTTTATCAAAATTGAATTGCCTGCCCCAAGTTCAATACCTTTTTTAAGTCTCTCTGTATTGGTAACGAAAAGGTCGTCACCTACAAGCTGAACCTTGTTGCCGATCTTTTTAGTCATTCTCTGCCATCCTTCCCAGTCTTCTTCATCAAGACCGTCTTCGATGGAAATGATTGGATATTTGTCTACGAGGCTTTCCCAGTGAGCAATAAGTTCGTCAGATGTGAACTCTTTGCCTGATTTAGGCTGTTTGTAGAAGCCTTTGCCTTTTTCGCTCTTCCATTCAGAAGATGCAGCATCCATAGCAATCATAAAATCTTTTCCGGGCTCAAAGCCAGCCTTCTTAATTGCTTCAAGAATCTTTTCGATTGCTTCTTCATCGCTCTTTAACTGATTGGGAGCAAATCCGCCTTCATCACCAACGGCTGTAACATCTCCCATTTCTTTAATTAATTTCTTAAGAGTATGGAATACTTCCGCACACCAGCGAAGACCTTCTTTGAATGAAGGGGCACCTACGGGCATAATCATAAATTCCTGTGTATCAACAGCACTGTCTGCATGAGCACCGCCGTTTAAGATGTTCATCATGGGAACTGGAAGTCTGTTTCCGCCCACTCCACCTAAAAATCTGTAAAGAGGAATATCGAGCGATTTTGCTGCTGCACGTGCTGTTGCAATTGATACAGCAAGTATTGCGTTAGCACCGAGATTTGACTTGTCTTTGGTGCCGTCAGCTTTAATCATTGCTGCATCTACAGCGTATGTATCAGAAGCATCAAGCCCAAGTATTGCTTCCTTAATCGTGGTATTAATATTGTCTACCGCTTTGGTAACACCTTTTCCAAGGTATCTTGATTTATCTCCGTCTCTTAATTCGAGGGCTTCAAACTCGCCGGTTGATGCACCACTGGGTGCACAGCCTGTTGCTACAGTCCCATCAGCAAGCGTAATCTCTGCTTCAACCGTAGGATTTCCTCTTGAATCAAGTATTTCTCTTCCATAAACTTCTACTATTTCCAAATATTCTTTCATAATGCTCCTCCTGTTACATTGAATACCTCTCCCGTATCGGTCATAGGCCCCGATACAAGGAGAGGATCCACACATGATTTATTCGCGGTTAGTTGTATCTAACCGTAGACATATTAGCATCTTGTCAGTTAGTTGTCAATAACTTTTTTTGTAAAATGAAAAGAGTAAATCGATTCTCGATTTACTCTTCCATGTACGGCTATTTCCCTGGCAAGGGGAGAAAAATATATAATGGTAAAAATCGGCTAGCTTAGTTAAGTGAAGCACCAAGTGCTCTGCAGTTTGCAAGATCTGCATCGTTGGGAGCTTCGTTGGCTATTAAGCCATCATTAATTAGGTTGATTCCGGACTGTTTACATCTGTCTACCCAGTCTCTCATCCACTGTCCGTCGCCCCATCCGTATGAACCGAATAAAGCAACTTTCTTGTGAGTAATTGAACTTTCGACGTCTGAGAACATAGGTTCAAACTCTGTATCATCAAGTTCTTCGGCTCCCATGGCGGGACATCCGAATGCAATTGCATCAAACTCTGCCGCTTTACTTGAATCAAAGTCCGAAGCAGTAAATATTTCAGTATCGGCTCCGGCCATTTTGGCACCTTCGGCTACAGCATTTGCCATTGCTTCGGTATTGCCGGTACTGCTCCAGTAAACAACTGCTACTTTGCTCAATATGTTATCCTCCTGTATGAAATTGTAGTTTGGTTTGTTTGGTTTTGGTTAGTTGTGACTAACTATTCTTTCCAACTAAAACCGTCGCATTTCGGCGGTTAGTTATGACTAACATTATATATGGTTGTTAAAGTTTGTCAATACAATATTTTAATTTTTTTATACTTTTGATACAGGAATTTTTGTTACACTAAGTGTAAGTCCCATTTCATTAAGCAGTTTCAGTATCGTATCAAGTCTTGGCGTAATTTTATTTGACTCTATTCTTGCAACCGATGATTGTGGTATATTACATAATGATGCAAGATCACGCTGACTTAAACCGAGAGCCGCACGCTGTCTTATTAAAGCAGATATTATTGCAGCTTCAGCCTCTGATTCTTCTAATATCTCCTTGGCATTCGGATCGCTTTTTTTCACTTGTTTTTTATATTCATCCCAATTCATCTTTCTCTCCTTTTCTGAATATATAATCTTTCATCTCTTCCCTAGCTCTTTCTATCTCTCGTTTTGGCGTTTTATCTGTTTTTTTACGGTAATGATGTAATAAAACATACCGTTCACCATCATGATAGAAAAAGAATACCCTGTTTACACCGGGTCTTAATTCCCATATTCTTCCTTCTATATGTTTTACGACCTCAGTCGGAAGATTGGTTCCGTTTTGCTGTAATAATTCTATATAACGCGTAATTTGACCATATTGAATTCTTGCGTCTTTGTTATTCGTTGCTTTTCTTCTTATTTCTTCCAAAAATTCCTTAATATCAGAATATCCGTTTACAGTTTCATAGAAGTCAATAATAAACATTTTGACTCCTCTCCAACCTTAATAATATGATAGCATAAATGCTATCAAAGGTCAATTTAAGTATAGATTCCAATTTAATCAATTCTTTCCTCCTTTTGCATTTTTATTTCTAAACTTTTCCTGGGAAAACGCAGAGATTTCTGCTTATTGGTTTCCACAGATAAAGAGATATCTGTGGAATTCAGATTATATCATAAAGGCATTATATTGTATATAAAAAATATCGTTCCCTCAGCCACTAGGGAACGATATTTTTATGGGGTTTATAGGAGTAATTCCTTGGTTATGAAAAAACTAAATGTAATAAACGTAATCTTCTTTTCTCGGAGCAGCTTCCTTTGCAGGCTCTGCTGCGTAGCCGAGAGCACAGTGTCCGATTCCTTCGTAATTGCCTTCGATGCCTAACTTCTTTAAGAGGTTTTTGCCAAAGTCTGACTCGAACTCTTCTTTTGCTCTGTGAATCCAGATACTTGCAACTCCAAGGCTTTCTGCTGCGTTCATAAGGTTACCCATTACGAGCGAACCGTCATAAACGTAAGTTCCGATATCTTTGTTCGCAAGAACGATGAGGATTACGGGTGCTCCGTAGAAAGGATCGAAGTCCTGGTCCCAGCCACCGATTTTAAAGTTTTCGCGTGACAGTTCGTCTCTGGTTTCCTTGTCTGTTACTGCAATGATAATCGGGCTCTGTTTGCCCATGCCTGTAGCGGCGTATGTTCCGGCCTTGATGATTGAATCAAGGTCTTTTTTGCTGACCATGTCGGGTTTAAAGTTTCTGCAGCTTCTTCTTGATTCCAAAACCTTTAATGTGTCGTTCATGTTACCCTCCTTTATACATTAACTTTTTATTCATTTGCTCTTTTATGGCAGATATTTTCCTGCTGCCAGATAAAGCTCATACCAGTCGTGATGCGAAAGATTTACATCTGATGCCTTGCATGCATCTTTTATGTGCTCAGGATTCATTGTACCGATGATAGCCTGCATTTTGGCGGGATGGCGAAGAATCCATGCAATCGCAACCGCAGTCTTTGATGCGCCCTCACGCTCTGCAATCTTTTCAAGTGCTTTATTAAGTTCAGGAAAATCGGGATTGTTGATAAAAGTACCGCCGAACATTCCGATCTGCAGAGGTGACCACGCCTGAATTGTGATGTCATGAAGTCTGCAGTAATCAAGCGCATTTCCGTCGCGGTTAATTGAAAATTCAGTGGTTTTATTGTTCATATAGAGTGCCTGGTCAATCAGCTGAGACTGTTCAAGAGAAAGCTGAACCTGATTGAATACAAGCGGCTGTTTAACATACTTTTTTAAAAGTTCTATCTGCATGGGAACGAGATTGCTCACACCGAAATGTCTTACTTTCCCTGCATGCTCTAAGATATTAAAAGCATCCGCAACATCTTCGGGATCGTATAAAACGTCCGGTCTGTGAAGAAGCAGCGCATCAAGATATTCGATCTTAAGTCTTCTTAAACTGTCGTCCACGCTTTTGAGAATATTTTCCTTGGTCCAGTCAAATTCGTTTCTGTCAAAGCAGAGACCGCATTTGCTCTGAATGAAAATATCTTCTCTCTTTATACCTGTTAAAGGGAAAGCCTCGGCAAATCTAGTCTCAGCCTCTCCGTTTTCGCCATAACATGTGGCATGATCAAAAAAGTTAATACCGCAGTCGTATGCAGTACGGATAACCTTTGCGGCATCCTCTTTGCTTAAAGCGGGCATTCTCATGCATCCCTGAACGATAGCGGATATATTCTTAGGTCCGTTAACAACACTTATAATCTTCATGGATAATGTCCTCCTTATCTTTTACACTCTAAGATTATAGTAAGACATTACCCATGATATTACTTCCGAATATTTGACTAAAACTGCCCCTTTTTTGAGGTATATAAAATTATCTCGTAAAATTGGTCCAGACTCTATCCTCTTCTTCAGGCAGTCCGACCTGTTCTTTACCAAGTTCTATGCTCTTCATAAGAAAGACCATATTGCGCGCAAGCACACGCATTACCTGACGGCCTTCGTCATCCACCGCGCCTTCGCCGGGTTCCCAGCCGTAGATATTGTTCCAGTACTGGCTGCTCGCGATAGGCATGTTTGAAAGCGTAAAGAACTTATTAAGCTCGTCAAATGTCGCCGTATTGCCCGATCTTCTGCAGCTGACTACACTTGCACCGACCTTAAAACTTTTATCAAAATGAGAGCTGTAAAAGAGCCTCTGAAGAGCAGCCATAAGTGTGCCGTTTGCGGAGCCGTAATATACGGGCGAGCCGATAACAAGACCGTCTGCCTCTTCGAACTTAACAGCGAGTTCATTTACGATATCGTCAAAAACACACTTGCCCTTTTCGCGACATGTTTCGCACGCAATACATCCCCTAATGTCCTTGCGGCCGAGCAGAATGTTTTCGTATTCTACTCCGTTCTCTTCAAATACTGTTTCCATCTCATGAAACGCGAGCGCAATGTTTCCGTTAGCACGAGGGCTTCCGTTAAGCATTAAAACTTTCAATTTTTTACCCATAAATACCTCCTCCTAAAATACATCATTTATTCTCTTTCTTTTTAGGTCTTAAAAGTCTGCCTACCTGTTTGTCCAATAAACTTAAACCGAACGCAACCGGTATCGACAGAGCCAAAACAACCAGTGTGAAAAGCGAAACATTTTCGATATAAAACAAAGGCTTTTTGCCCTGCTGAAGCATGTAAAATCCAAACATGTGAATGAAGATTCCGTGTACAAGGTAAAGTTCCAAAGTGAACTTTCCGAAGAATGCGAGCACTTTGTTACCGACCTTGATTTTCATGCTTAAAAGATAATACAAATATGCAAAAACAAGCGTATACAAAACCTGGAAGATGCATCCGACAAGTTCCGACCTGTAGCCGTATACGCCGTTATACTGGTGCTTGGAAATCATAAGATAAAGTCCGCCTGCATTGTTTCCCAAAAACCAAAGTATCGGCCAGATAATCAACGTAATTACAAGCCTTAACGCATATAACTTTTTACATCTCGCAAATATTTTATCCTCGTACTTTGCAAGGAGAATACCGAGCAAAAACATATGAGGCGTGTTAAACCACCATGTTCCGTACCGGAATATAATGCCGCAAATAATGTAAGCAAGCGTGCCTAAAGCCACTACAAGAATTCCCGCCCAGTCTTTCTTAATCAGTCCGAAACCGATATAGAAAAGCAGGTACAGCAAAAGCATGCAGGGAACATACCAGATATAAGGATGCCATGTGTCATGTCCGTTTACGGCAAACGGCGGATCGATTTTATAAGGTATTTTTCTTAAGTGCATAAAATACATGTACACGAGCATTGTAAGTCCTGAAGGAATCAGTATCGGTATGAATCTTACCGGAATAAATCTCTTAAAAAAGTCAGGCTTCGCCTTCGCGCTTTTGTAAAGTCCGTAACCGGAACACAAGAAAAACATTGCAACCATCGGATATCCTGCGGTAACAAAAATATCAAATCCGTGACGCACATATTTCGGATTTAACCACGTTGCGCAGGTCATATGCGAGATGTGATGAAATACGATTATTACGGCGCAGAAACCAAGGAAACACTTGGTCGTATTAAACGACATATTGTCTTCGTTCCACATTCCCTTTTTGTAGAATTTAACGCCGAAAAAGAGTAAGAGTAAAAGTAAAACGTACCAAATGATGATTAGCATTTTTTCTCTCCTAAATTTATTTTGTTGGCAACCGGGTGACACTGGGGGACGGGGGTGTAGTGTCACTAGCGCGTTATTTTATTCTCAGCGTTTTGGGCGCAAACTTGTAAACCAGCTTGTCCGCAATGACGAAATAAACGCCTGTAATTACGATACCCGCAACAGCGGTAATCGCATTGGGCATCGGTATAAACATAATTATGAAACACACTGCTCCATAGATAAATGCCAGATATCCGTAGAGTTTTGATTTGATCATAAAATCTCTCGAATACGGCTGAAGTATATAGTAAATCGTCAGGTGCCTAATCGAGAAAAGCGCCGTAAAAGAAGTGATTGTAACAATAACCGAAATATATTCTCCGAAGTACCTTTCTCCGCCAGTTAAAACAAGCGTTACAATGACGAAAATCATCATAAGTGAAGATACAATCATATTAAACTTAAATATCGAAAATGCTCTTAGTCTGAACATTTTCCTAAGAGACTCAGGCGTTCTGTAAAAGCCGTACACAAGCATAGACGAATCGCAGCTTGCAAACA
>JAEEOJ010000012.1 GCA_016284175.1 Lachnospiraceae bacterium
GGAGGATACAGTTGCGGTCTGACCATGCATGACAGCGCGACGATGAGAAATTTTACTCTGACAGAAGGCAGTGAAGAATTTGAAGAAGGCATCGCGGCGTATGAAAACGGCGAGGGTCTTCTTTTAATTGTGAACAAAGCAAAAGACGGAGATGCGCTTCGCATAAAGACCACGATTACAAACAACTCCGATAAAGAAGTAACCATGGAGATGCTCACAAGCTTCTGCTTATCCGAAATAAATGCCGACAAAGTGCACAGACTTTTGTCGTTCTGGAGCGCAGAAGGAAGGTTAAAATCCGAGACCATCGAAGAAATGAATATGGAACCTTCGTGGATGCATTGGGGAGTCAGAGTTGAAAAGTTCGGAAGCGTGGGCTCAATGCCCGTGAGAAAGTATTTCCCGTTCCTTGCTTTAGAGGATTCCAAAACCGGCGAGTTTGTCGGAATGCAGCTTTATCTAGCGTCCTCATGGCAGATGGAAATAATATGCAGGGAAGATGAAAAGCTGACCGTTACGGGCGGAATCACCGACAGGGATTTCGGACACTGGATGAAGACTCTTAACATCGGCGAAACCTTCGAGGCTCCCGAGGCTGTGATTGCGCGCGGAAAATCGTTATACGATGTTTGCGATACGCTCGTAAAAGCACAGCACCCGAATATCTCTCCCGTAGACGAAGATATGGGAATTATCTTTAACGAATATTGCGCGACCTGGGGCGATCCAACATATGAAAAGGTTAAAAAAGTTGCCGACAAAATCGAAGGCAGGGGCATAAAATATCTGGTAATCGATTCAGGCTGGTACATAGATCCGGACACTCACTGGTGGGACTACCTCGGAGACTGGGACGTAAACGAAAAACGCTTCCCCGGCGGACTTAAGCCTATCTGCGATTACGTCAGATCAAAAGGAATGATTCCCGGAGTCTGGTTTGAAATGGATGCAATCACTTCCGAAAGCAAACATTTTAAAGAAACGAAGCATATCCTTAAAAGAGACGGTATGCCTTTAATGGTGGGCGGTCGCAGATTCTGGGACCTGGAAGATAAGTGGGTCCAGAAGTTCCTAAAAGAAAAAGTCATTAATCAGCTAAAGAACTCGGGCTTCGGATATGTAAAAATCGACCACAACGAGCCTTACGGTATCGGCTGTGACGGTGCGGAAAGCCTCGGTGAAGGATTAAGACTTAAAATATCCGCCACACAGCGTTTCTTTGAAAAGATGAAGAAAGAAATTCCGGACCTGGTGATAGAAAACTGTTCGGCAGGCGGTCACAGATTAGAGCCCTCGATGATGCAGCTTTGCTCGATGGCAAGCTTTTCGGATGCGCATGAAACCTTGGGCATTCCTTTGATTGCGGCAAATCTTCACAGAGTTATAAGACCTGAGCAGAGCCAGATATGGGCAGTGCTTCGTGTGGCAGACAGCAAAGAAAGAATCGAATATTCACTTGCCGCAACGTTCTTTGGACGTATGTGTTTAAGCGGAGATATTTATGATTTAAGCGACGAACAGTGGGCTGTGGTAGACGAGGGAATTGAGTTTTATAAGAAAGCGGCTGACATCATAAAAAACGGCAAAACCATCGTGCACCGTGTGGAAAGCACTTCCTACAATAATCCGAAAGGCCAGCAGCTTCTGATAAGAAAATATGAAAACAAGAGACTGGCGATTTTGCATCGATTCGAGGATTCAAAGAAATGGATTCCCGAGTTTCCTAAGGGATGTAAAATACTGGCTGAATTCGGAAGCGGAGAAACCGACTTCAGCGCAAAAGCCTGGATTTATGAGATAAATGAGTAAAAGGATATAAAAAACAGCATTTGATGTATGGGGAGTTTTTATGGGTGAACTGGGATTTTGTTTTTTATTGATTTTAATAGTGCTTCTTCCGCTTGTTCCGACGATAATTGCTTTGACTCAGTACAAGAAGAAGACACAAAAAGAATTCGAAAGAACGGATAAGGATAAACACCGTTATTATCCGGTTATTTTTTCAAAGTCGGCACGAGTGGCGATTTTCTTCGTGCTCGTTTCCATGTGTTTGTTTGTGCTTCCGAGTTTCCCGATTATTATGATTCACCTTCTTTTTCCGGAAATAAAACTCTGGATTGCGATTGCTGTAATCGAGTTTCTCGGTATTTTATGTATTTTCATTTATTACCGTTTTCTGGTATTTGACATTGATTTCGTAGAGCTTGATAAAAAGAATTTTGAAATCGTTCATAAAAACGGTAAAAGAGATCTTTATTCGCTTGCGACTTATGAAAGGTCCTATGAAAACACTTTTCACACGAAATATGCAAAGGGCATTACTCGAGGACTTATCTTTGATATCGCAGGTAAAAAGAAGGAAGTAAATCTTGATTTCCTCGGGGATGAAGGATTTGTGATATTTAACGGCGATCTGCAGGCGTTGTTAAAAAACGGCGAACTTCCTGTGGTTTCAGAAAAGACGATTGAAGAAAAACCCTCTGCAGAAAAAACTGATAAAAAAGAAGTCAGCCAGTCAGAAACGAAAGAAACAGATAATAATCTTTTAGGATATGATTTTTATATATTCATAAAGAATTCCACTAAGGCGGCAATTGACGCAGCACTGAAAGAATATGACGAAATCTATACTTCGGATTCTGTGTTTAAATATGTTACGGGCGATGTTCCCGAGACTGCCTGGAATTACGCAGAGCTTATTTTGGCGAATAAAGTTGACGAAAATGCTCTGATATTTGAATACTTTAATATTCTTTTATGGTTAAAAGACAAATCAAAAATATTGTTTGCATTTGCTTTTCCGAATGATTATTTGCATACGCCGATTTATGCGGTTTGTGACCTGAAAAATCTTATGGGTGATACCTGCCACGGTATTATGAACAAAAAGGAATTTAACTACAACGTTCCCGAAATGGCATTCGAGTGGGGCAAGGAACTGCCTGAAAAATACGATTATAATGCAATGCTTAAAGAAGAATTTGCATTTAAAAAGGAATGGTTTGATATAATTGTAAGGAATTCGATTTCTCAGACAGCCGGACAGGAAAAGGCTTCTGAATCAGAAGTCGAATGGCGTATGCGAATCACGGACTACGAATTTACGGTTAATTCTTACGAGGAATTCCAGGGAAGTCTCGATGAGGCACTAACGACTGTTGAAATGGGTCATGAGGAATTCCTGGTAGTCGAGCCTTCAATTCCGCAAAAAGGAATCGCTTTTATGCAGGTTTGCGCAGAACGCAACTCCGATAAGATGCATATCGAAGCAGGATTAAATAAAAAAGACGAAAAGGGTTATCCTTTTATACTTTGTAAGGATGGCGCAACCGTCGGCGAATGTCTTGATCTTTTTTCTGATTTTTATGAGGGATGGAAAGTGGATACAACAGGCTGGTACAAGCTCCAGTCACCGGATTAATACAGGGGGTATTTTATGAACGAAAACATCGTAAAAAGAAACGAACTTTTGGCACAGAAGGTTATCAAAGGTCTTGAGTCGAGAAACATGAGCGGATATTATGCCGCAGACAAAGAAGAGGCTTTAAAAATTGCACTTAGTTTAATACCCGAGGGCTCAAGCATCGGAATGGGCGGTGCAATGAGCGTGCACGAAATCGGCCTTTCGGATGCTTTGAAAAACGGTAATTATAATTTTATCGACAGGGATGCAATAGAGGATAAAAGAAAAGCAATGCTTGATACATATGATGCAGATGTATTTTTATCGGGCGTTAATGCATTAAGTGATGACGGTGTTCTTATCAATATTGACGGAAATGCCAACAGAGTATCCGCAATCGCACAGGGCCCGAAGAAGGTTGTATTTATCGTCGGCATGAACAAGGTATGCGGAGACGTCGATTCGGCACTCAAGCGAGCAAGAAACATAGCTGCACCGACCAATGCGCAGAGATTCGGTCTTGATACACCCTGCTCGAAAACCGGCTCCTGCTTTAACTGCAAGTCTCCGGACACCATCTGCTGCCAGTTCCTAATCACGAGATATTCACGTCACAAAGACAGAATTCATGTGATTCTTGTAAATGACAACCTGGGATTTTAGTTTGTTTAATATCACAACCAGATAGGCATTCTCATAATTGCACTGGTAGCTCTCATTTTTGAGATTATCAAGGAAATAAAAAAATAACCGCCACAGCCCTAACTATGGCGGTTAAATAATTAACCAAACAAGGGCAACCGTCTATCGGTAGCACCTCTCTTGATTTCATTATACAAAACGATAAAGAAAAGTCAACAAAATAGAGCATAGGATTTGTGTAAAGCATATAAATATAGTAATATATATAGTGTTTAAAAACACAATACGACATAAAACCTGGAAGAAAATAAAAGTTTAGAGGAAATCATGAAGTTTAAGAACTTATGCAAGCGCTTTCTGCCGGCAGCTTTGGCAGTTCTTACAGCGTTTGCGCTACCGATAAATGCATTGGCGGATGAGCCCGACTATGAAGCTCTGGCAGAAGCCAGAAAAGCCCTTCCTATTCAGTCGAACGCCATAACAGACTGGCCGCAGGGGCCCGAAGTTTCCGCACAGAGCGCAATTCTTATCGAAGCCAAAACCGGAGCAATACTTTATGCCAAGAATATAGACGAGCGTCTTTACCCCGCGAGTACGACCAAGATTTTAACCTGTACTCTCGCAATGGAAAACTGTGACCTTGACGAAATGATTACATTTTCAAAAGAGGCCATCAATTCCGTTCCCTGGGACGGCTCGAAAGTCGGAATGGACCCCGGTAACTCGATTACGATGGAACAGGCTCTCGAAGCCATTCTCGTAGGCAGTGCGAACGAAGTTTCAAACGGTGTTGCGGAGCATGTGGCAGGAAGCATGGACGGGTTCGTCGATATGATGAACAAACGTGTCGAAGAGCTCGGACTTGAAAATACACATTTCGCCAACGCGAACGGTCTTTACGACGACAATCATTACACATCGGCTTATGATCTTGCGATAATCGCAAAAGATTTCTTCAGTTACGAAATCCTCTGCAAACTTGCAAGAACGCCCAAGATTGATTTTACGCCGACGGCCACCCAGCCCGACGAATTTACGATAAATTCAAAGAACCTTCTTTTACCCGGTAAAAAATACGAGTACGAATATCTCGTAGGTTCCAAGACCGGTTATACCGACAAAGCCAGACAGACACTTGTTTCCTGTGCAAAGAAGGACGGTATGGAATTAATCTGCGTGGTATTAATGGAAGAATCGCCCACGCAGTTTACCGATACAAGAGCACTTTTCGAATACGGCTTTAACAATTTCACACTCGAATCCATAAAAGGCAAGGAATTCAGTTTTGATTCAAACAAGAGCGGATTCTTTAAGACCGGAACGGATATTTTCGGAGATTCGGTAGACATTCTGATGTTAAACGACAACGCAAAAGTAGTACTTCCCACGAATGCAACTTTTGACGATCTTAAAATGAATGTTGTGTACGATACCGACAATGTGAACGCCGTGGCTAAGGCCGAGTATTCATACAACGGAAATGTGGTCGGATATGCGGACATTTTGTTAAATACGCAGAAGACCACGCTGTTTGAGGATTCACCCCAGACCATCACCGAGGAAGATGTACCCTACGTATCCAACAAGGACGGCAAATCGGTTTTCGTTAATATAAAATACATTCTGATTTCCTTAGTTGTCTTTGTACTGGTTGTTTCGCTTGCAATCATAATTTACAGAAAGATTGTTATTGCGAAACGCGAGAGAAAGAAGAAAATCAGAAACAAGAGTAAGGAAAGAGACAGGGTTTACAGAGATCCTTCAAAGAGAAATAATTTCAAATTGTAATCATAAAAAAAGCAGTTCACGATGAACTGCTTTTTGTTTTATTTGTTTTCGGTTTTCTTTTTATTCTTTTTTCCGAATACCAGGAACTTGCTGAATATGTAATTTGCAATGGTTACAAGCACTGCGGAAATAAAGATTTTTACGAACCAGTAATGAACGGTATCGGTCATTTCCGAAAGGACACTTATCTTACTGCAGAGAGCCTCAAACCATCCGCGGATTACCACGCTTCCGAGCCAGCTGTTTACTAAACCCCACATGATAACGAGGTCCAAAATCAGAGTACTGAGTCTTGATACCGAAAAGCCCCAGAATTCTTTTATGATATGTTTGTTTGTACTTTTAAAAACCCATTTGCGGTTTAAGGGATATGCGTAGCAGACGCCCGCAACCCATCCGATGGTATTGATGATAAAGTTCTGCCATCCTACCGTGGAGTCCAGGAAATACTTTGCTATATAGCAGGCAACCCATGAAAAGATGGTGGTCAGGACACCTACGATAAGGTATACAATTATTTCTTCGTTTTTCTTATAAAGAGTTTTTATTTTTTCCATTTTTAAATCCGGCTTTTTTATTTTGTAGTTGCGATCATGTCTGCGATGCACCAGTGAGGATTGTCGACACCGTCATCCGAATCATCGTAGTAAATGAAGAATACGGTTGAGTCGAAGTCGTTTGAAATCTTCTCGCCTGTTCTGGTCAGAATCATATTCTTGGAGAATGCGATGTGAAGCGAATAGCAGATGTCCGAATACTCGGCATAATTATCGACTACAATATTTGTATACTTGGGATCGTCAAATTTATGAGCCGAAGTAAATGTAATGTCAACGCCGCCTGCCCACTGTTTTGCCATATTCCAGTAATCCGAATCTTTTATGAGGAAGGACTGAACGGTTGCAAGACCGTGGTTTGCGCCGCTTAAGTCATCGGTATTAAAGTCTTCGTAGGTCTGAATCATTGAAAGAGCTTCGTTTTTACGCTCTTCGCTTAATTCGGAAGCGGCTGAAGCATATGTGGCTTTGACTTTGCTGCCGTTTATTTCGATGGGAACTTCTTCGCCGTTTGTATTTAAAACTTTGATGTCGGAATCCGCGAGTACGTTTTCAACCTTGTATTCCACATATTCAGGCATGTCAATATAGTTTGAAACGTAAGCAAATTCGGGAATATCCTCAACATTGCCCGTTTTGTAGGATGCATCCACGTGACGGTTGTTAATTACGGGTGTGTAACCGTCGGGGATTGAGAATGTGTAGTTGGTCAAATCAATGCTGCAAACAGGCTCGATTGTAGCTACATCCCAGTCCATAATCGTAAGGATTGCATAAATTTTTGTCTGGCTAATTGCCTTAAGAGTAACTCTTGCAATCGGTGTACCGTCAGCAGAAATGTTGTAAACGGGAGCCTCCGTAATATAACTGGTCGGATCTTTTTCTGCCGTAAAAGAAGAGTAAGTACCGAGTGAATCGATATAATCTTCAAGCAGGATTTCGCTGTCAACAAATGTTAAATCCAGACTTTCAAATGTGAAGTCCGAAGGTGTCAGAGAACCTTCTTTCGCATTCTTTTCAAAGGTTTCCACGAAAGAAGCGATATAGTTCTCGGGCTGAGAATTCTCATATCTCTTTAAGCACTTGTCTGTATATTTTAAGAAAATAAATGCAAGTACAACGAGGATTGCGATATAAAATCCGAGGCCGACCCAGAAAGCAGGTGACTGTTTTTTCTTGGGCACGGGACGCGTCGGTCTTCTGGTTGCAGAAGAAGTAGAAGGTCTCTTAGCACTGCTGCTCTGCGAAGGTCTTCTCTGTGCGCTCGATGAACTTCCCTGTGAGGGACGTCTTGTTGCACCTGAAGAAGAAGGTCTTGATGCAGCTGTTCTTTCGGATGAGCTTCCCTGTACAGGACGTCTTGCCTGGCTTCCTTCAGGCTGAATCTGTCTGGATGAAGACGGTCTTGCCTGGCCTGATGTACGCTGAGTACCTGCTGAAGAAGTGCGCTGTGAAGAAGTCTGTGTGCGTCTTGTCTCAGAAGACTGCTTTGATGCAATTTCTGCAGCACGTTCTTCACGCATTTTTCTCATTCGCTCGTTTGCGAGTTCACGCATGGAGGGCTGAGGATTATTTTGTCTGTTTGTATTATTTTCTGCCATGTCGCACCTCCTTAGTTCTTGGGCATTACCGCAAATGCTGTCGGTAATTTCCATGATGAATTCTTATAATAGAAGGTTACGCTCGACATTTCATACTGATCTTTATAGACCATGGAAGATGAACTTCCGCCATCGAGATTGGCAGCGTTAACTGCGCCGTATTCCTGCATGATTCCGATAAGGTCGGAAGCGGTTGCACCAAGATGTCCGCTTGCACCACGTCCGTCGGTTACAAGGAAAAGAACCGCACCGTCGGCACGCTGACCGATGGCCGTACGGGGATTTGCGCCGGAGCCTGTACCGTTAAGTACTCTGGCTTCGCCGTTTGAAATAAGCGAAACAAAATGGTTATTTGAATCGGAGGATTCTTCCTGGAAGCAGTGAGCATCGCGGATACCCTCCGTTTTTACGTAATTTTCAAAATCTGCACTCGACATTCCGGTTAAGTCTTTTATGATCAGAATGTTGTCGTTGTTAAAGCCGATCATGTAAAGGCCTGTCAGACCTGAAGGCTGATTGTATGTAATTACGCCGTTTTCAACTACAACGCCGAGAGGCTTGCCGCCCTTGTTGCCGACGGAAACGTAGATACCTGCGTTTACACCGCCGATGGCTCCTCTGTCGGAAATTATTTCGTCGAGGTTTTTACCGTATTCACCCCAGTTTCCGTTCTCGCTGGTTGTAGCCATTACAACCTGGGACGGATCTTTTATGATCATCATCTTTGCAAAGAAAGTACGACCGGAAATCTCTTCGATGCGGATTCCGTTCTCGTCAAATTCTTCGTCTGCGTAGGGGTTTTCCTCGCCAGATTCGGGATCATCAGTTGCTGTATTGATGGAAATAAGAGATGTATCGACTGTGGTGTCGACCTTTTCCATTTTATTCTTGTCTACGATTTCCTGGATTTCTTCATCGCTGCAAACCCAGTTTGCAAGGAATTTAAGCTGTCCGGTTTCAAGAATGGTTGTGATAAAAAGTGTTCTTGCGGCTTCGGAAGGACCGTTGCAGCATTTCTGGAGAACGATGTAAAAAGTTCCGAAGAAAACAGTTAATGTTACAAGCAGTACCAAAGCTGCTCTTCCGACAATTCCGAGCACGTTTTTGGCAGCGCCCTTTTTGCCGGATGTCATAAAAATTAATACTATTGCTCCAATCATTAAAACAATCAGAACTGCAAAAATAATAAAAGGCATGTAAGTAAAAAACCTCCGGGGTATTTTTTAATCTGTATTTTTTTTGTTCTTCTTAACGAAAACCCAGTTCTGCTGGATTCTGAAACTTAAGAAGAAAAGGAATGTATCAACGACAATCTTGATTAACGTATCGAAGATACTTCCGTCTTTTAGGCGGAACACAAGGGTTGAGAAAAGATACAAAAGTCCGGCGGATGCGATGTACTGGCATACGCAGAGGATGTAGTATTTCACCATTGTGGAGCCGTATGCGTCTTTTGATTTGAAAACAACTTTTCTGTTGACCGAAAAATTGACAAAAGACGAGGTAAGACGGGCAAGGCCGGTCGCAAGCGGAATACGAAGTTCGTCCGAGAACCCGAGTTTTCCGAATAAGAGATTCAAAACCGTAAAAAGCGTAACATCCACGAGCGTTGAAGCCAAGGAACTTGCGATATATTTTATGATAATACCGTAGATTCTGATGGAGTCGCGAATCGGTCTGAAATGCGAGGTCTGGTTTTCTTCAAGGTAAATGGTCTGGATTACGACTTCCTCAAAAGGAATACCCGCATGTTTTACTGCGAAGAACTGGTTGGTTTCGTATTCGTATCTGTCGCCGTCAACCTCGGTCATCATTTTTAAATGCTCAAAAGGTATGGCGCGAAGACCGGTCTGGGTGTCGGAAACCTTTATTCCGCAGAGTAGTCTGAAGACCATCCTGGTGCAGACATTTCCGAACTTGGATCTGGCGGGAACGTCTTTACCGCTGAAATTACGCACACCGAGAACAACCGAATGAGGTTTTTCCTGGAGTTTTTCGATACATTTTTTAACATCGGGCGCAAGATGCTGTCCGTCGCCGTCAACCGTGATTACATTGGGTTGGTTCGGACGGTTATTTAAAATGTATTCGAAAGCCGTTTTCATGGCGCGGCCTTTTCCTTTGTTAACTTCGTGAACAAGGAGGGTTATGCCGGGGAAAGACGATGCTTCTTCAAAGCGTGCTTTGTGATCCTCATCGGACCCGTCGTCGACGAGGACTATATCATCAAAGCCTTCATCAATCAGGCTTTTGACAGTCGATATTATTTTTTCGTCCGGGTTTAAACTCGGAATTATTACTGTAGCGTTCATGTTTATTCTTTTTCTGCTTCTGTTGCAGGAGTCTTTTCTTCGTTAGCAAATATTTTGTCGCATGTTTCGGGCTTTTTCTCTCTGAACTTCTTAATAAGGAAGTCTCCGAGAAGGCAAGCTAAAATACCGAGCGCGGTACCTGTAATTGCGCCTGCGATAACGTCGGTCGGATAATGAATTCCGACATAAAGTCTCGAAAGACTTATAAGGAATGCCATGATTAAAAGCGGAATCGAGAACTTCTTGGGAAGCTTCTTTAAGAAAACGGTTGCTGCCGCAAAGGAAGATCCCGTATGTCCCGAAGGGAAGGATGCATCGTGCGCATGTTTTATGATGCATTCAAGTCCCGCAATGATTTCGTAGGGACGAATTCTGCCGATTACGTTTTTAAGGATTGCGTTATTGACGATAACCGAGAAAATAAGTGCAAGGAGTGCAAAGATTCCCGCTTTTCTGGTTTTCTTGGGAATACAGAGGATTAATGCGAGACCAATCCAGAAATATCCGTTGTCTCCGAGATGGGTTATGAATTTAAAAATCACATCAAGAACGGGATTTCTAACCACGTTCTGAATCCATAAAAGAATTGTCGAATCAAACTGTAAAATCATAGTACTTCCTTATTTTTCCACATAATCCAATAAATTATATCAAAATAAGGAAACGATTACAACCGACCACAGTAGAAGAGAGATAAAAAATCACAGAAAAAACACGAGATATTGTATTTTATGAGAAGAATAATCATATATAATGTGGTATAATATCTTCAAAGAAAAAAGTGAGCAGGAAAAATGAGAGTAGAATATACCATTATCCGCAGTTCCAGGCGTACGATGAGCATAGAAATAAAGCCCGACGGAAGAGTGCTTCTTCGAATTCCGTACCGTGTATCCGATGCCGAGGCCAAGAGGTTTATCGAAAGCAAGGCCGACTGGATCAGAAAGACGCTTACAAAGATTGAGGAAAGAAAAGAAGAAAATCCTCCGGGCGAGAAATTCAGTGAAACGGAACTTAAAATAATAAAGAAGAAAGCGAAAAAAGAAATCCCGATTCTGGTGGATTATTACGCTCCTAAAATCGGAGTGACCTACGGACGCATTTCCATCAGGGCACAGAGAACCCTCTGGGGAAGCTGCACGGCAGAAGGAAACTTAAACTTCAACTGCCTTCTTATACTTCTTCCCGAACGAGTTATGAGATATGTGGTTGTTCATGAGCTTTGCCACAGAAAGGAAATGAATCATTCGAAGCGTTTCTGGGCCGAGGTAGGAAAGGTTCTGCCGGATTACAAAGCCTTACGAAAGCAGCTTAAGGATGAGGGAACATCTCTCCTCGACCGCCTTTAAAAATTGTCCTACAAAATATAGTATTTTTACGAAAAAAATCCGGGAAAAATACTTCTTATTATAAAGGGAGTTAAAAACTTTAAAAAAGTCCGAAAAATGCGGACAAAACGGGCGAAACAAGACACCTGAGGGACATATACAGGAAAGATGATGTCGAAAACCCGAAAAATCACAATATTATGTGCCCAAAGTGTGAAAAAATACGCATATTTAGGCATTTTTCCTTGACAAATGACCGAAAAAACACTATAAATAATATAAGTGCTAACGAAGCACAAAATATTGTATATAGGAGGAGTTCATAATGAACAAAACAGAATTAGTTGCAGCTATGGCTGACAAGGCTGGTATATCTAAGAAAGATGCTGATAAGGCACTCGCTGCTTTTATCGACGTAGTTGGTACAGAGTTAACAAAGAAGGACGGAAAGGTTCAGTTAGTAGGCTTCGGTACATTCGAAGTTGCTCAGAGAGCTGCTAGAAC
>JAEEOJ010000013.1 GCA_016284175.1 Lachnospiraceae bacterium
TTAAAAGAAGACCCTCGCCGTTTTCATACGCCGCGATGCCTTCTTCAAATTCTTCACTGCCTTCTGTCAGAGTAAAATTTCTCATCGTCGCGCTGTCATGCATGGTCAGACCGCAACTGTATCCTCCGCAGAATTCGTCACCTGTTAATTTTAATTCGCTTGAAATTTTCATAACTAAATTATAATTCGTTTGGCCGCGAATAACAAATCAAATGATGGAAAAACCTTACCCGATTTGATAATATTTTTTTAGGAGAAGAATTATGGCAAAATGCGAAATCTGTTTCAGACACTGTGAAATTAAAGAAGGCGGACTCGGTTTTTGCGGAGCAAGGACCATAAAAGAAGGAAAAGTTGTCGCTGAAAACTACGGCAAAATCACCGGTATAGCGCTCGACCCCATCGAAAAAAAGCCCTTAAAACGTTTTCATCCCGGGAAAAACATTCTTTCCGTCGGAAGTTACGGTTGCAATCTGCGCTGTCCATTCTGTCAGAACTCCGACATTTCCTGGGGTTTGGAAGTTTCCGAATGGAAATCTGAAGCAAGAAGAATCAGTCCTGATGAATTGGTTGAACTAGCACTTTCAATGAAGCCACGAGACAATATCGGTATAGCATTTACATACAACGAGCCTTTAATCGGTTATGAGTTCGTCCGCGACACAGCAAAGCTTTCGCACGAAGCAGGCCTTTTAAATGTTCTGGTCACAAACGGAACTGCGGAAATATCTGTTTTACGAGAGCTTGAACCTTATATTGATGCAATGAATATCGATCTGAAAGGCTTTACCGCTGCCTTTTACAGCAAGACATTAGGCGGAGATTTCGAAATGACCAAACGCTTCATCGAAGAAGCCGTAAAGTTCTGTCATGTCGAACTTACAACTCTTATTATCCCGAGCGAAAACGATTCCGAAGAAGAAATGCGTGAAATCAGTTCGTGGATTCGCTCACTAAAAGACTCCGATGGCAACGAAATCGGCAAAAGCATTCCTCTTCACATTTCCAGATTTTTCCCGCGCTTCCATATGCGCGATAAAGCTCCGACGGATGTTTCGCTTGTATATCATTTAGCCGATGTAGCAAGAGAAAATCTTGATTATGTATATACCGGGAACTGCTAACCTCTTTTATTTGTTCCCTTTTTATGTATAATATCTTTTAGCACTTTATGAAAAGGAAGATTTATGAGACTTAAAAACGTACCCGGCTCAAAAGAATATATCGCTGCGAGCAACTTTGTAATACATGACGAAACCGAAAGAAAAGGAAAGGTGCGCGAGTACTTTGCCAACGACAAGCCCATACAGATAGAAATCGGAATGGGCAAGGGTCAGTTCATATATGAAATGGCACGTCAGAACCCTGACATCAATTTCGTCGGAATCGAAAAATACTCATCGGTTCTTTTACGAGCTATCCAGAAAATGGAAGAAGAGCCGCTCCCCAACCTGATCTTCATCAGAATGGATGCGGAAGATATCACGGACGTTTTTGATGCGGGCGAAATTGATAAGATTTTCCTTAATTTTTCGGACCCCTGGCCCAAGGACAGACATGCTAAAAGAAGGCTTGAGAGCAGACAGTTTTTAAAACGCTACGAAACCATCCTAAAAGATTCAGGTTTCATCGAATTTAAAACCGACAACAACGACCTTTTCGATTTTGCACTCGAAGAAGTTGAAGCTGCCGGCTGGAAAATGATTGCATTCACAAGAGACCTTCACGCAGACGAAGAACTAGTAAAAGGAAACATAATGACCGAGTACGAAGCAAAGTTCTCCGCCATGGGAAATCCAATCAATAAATATATTATTCAGAAACCATAAAAAAAGAGCCGGGATTTATCTCCCGGCTTAAATTATTTCATCTTAAAAATCATAGTTAAATCATCAGTCATCTGTATCGTCATAATATCGCCGCTGATGGTCGCCGTGCTCATCTGGACTTTATTCGGACCGCTTGCGTTATCCCAGTAAAGTTCGTATATATCACCGTTTTTTACGACCGTTCCTGTATGATCTTTTCCGCTCATGGAAAATGTAAAAGTGTTTCCGTCCGATTCGAATTCCGGAACCTTAATACCGCTCACCTTATCCCATACTCCCCAGAATCCGGTGAAACTTGTTGTTGTATTGTTGAGCGTGGACGAAACCACTTTCCATCTTGCGGTAATCGGGTCTCCGCCTGTATTTGCCGCGCAGGCACAAAGGCTGACAGCCAAGAAAAGTGCAAGAAAAACACTGAATATCTTTTTAATTCTTTTCATTTTATCCCTCCTAAAAGAAATAAATCTATCTGATATTATTAACCACTCCGACAGAGATGTACTTATCAACGACAGCTCTGAAGTCCGTACCGTCCTCGGCGTCTTCGTTGTAAATACCGTCCACTATGTAGAGTCTGGTACCGTCTTCTTTTTCTTCGAGCATTTTGTAGCGGTCGTGATAAAATGAATCCGAGGATGTTCCGACATCTCTTCGGATGCCTTTGCAATCCTCAATCTTTCCGCTCGGAAAATTGATATTTAAAATCTGATGTCTGTCTCTTTTAACATCGATATATTCTTCTAAAAGTTTTTTGAGATATGCATCGGTAATATCGTGGCATTTGTTGGCATCTTCCGACAAAGCAATTGCAATATATCCCTGAAATGCCGCTTCAAAGGCTGCGCCACAGGTGGCCGAGTACTGAATATCAGTAGCCACATTGTAACCGTAATTAATTCCCGAAAGTACAACATCGGGTTTGTAAGGCATTACGCTTAAGCTTCCGACTCTCACACAGTCCGCCGGAGTTCCGCTGCAGGCAAAAGCCTTTACTCCTTCCACTGGAAAATCATGTGCCTTAATCTCTACCGGCTCTCTTAATGTAATACTCTGTGAAGCCGCGCTTCGCTGGTGTGCGGGAGCGATTACCCACACTTCGCCAAAATTTTTAGCAACTTCAGCGAGCCTTATAAGGCCCTCTGCTTCTATTCCGTCATCATTTGTTATTAATATTGTTCTCATTTTTAGTTTCCTATTTTGCCTTTTATGTCGGTAATTTTTTCTTTTACGTCTTCTTTTACATCCGTTATCTTTCCCGCAATTTCGTTTATGAACGGAAGCACGGGCTTATTTCTCTCTTCTATAATTTCAACTGCAGCTTTTCCCGTAAGCGCCGCCATCGGAAGTCCGCCGGGGTATCTTAACCAGTGACCTGCTAAGAATACGTTTTCCACGCCTCTGACCTCTGCAGAAATATTGGCTTTTCTGCTGACCGCGGTTGTAATAAAACGCATGTACGAACCATTCGTGTCATTGTTTCTGGATGCATAAGTGTACGGAGTCCAAGTGTCGAGAATTTCCATTTTACCCTCGTACTGAGGATACTTTTTCACTATCTCCGCCATAATTGCCTTCGCAATGTTGTTCTTGGCCTGATAATATCTCTTCACATCGGACTTGTAGAGCTTCTTCCAGAATTTGAAATCCTTCACGTACTGAATGACCATCACCTGAACGACGGTCTTTCCCTCGGGCGCGATATAATCTCCGTATTCGCGGTAGTTTTTAAGATAAATTCTGTCGATTTTCTGCATACCTACTTCAATCGGATTGCATTCAAATCCCAGGGAATCTCCAACCTCATAAAAGAGACCGTCCACCGAAAAAGCAACGTGAAAAGCCGAATACATCGGAAATTCTTCTCTGTGACCTCTGATGTATTTGAATACTCTCGGCTTATGGCCTTTCTTTCTGATTAACTTGGAGAAAGTGTATTTTAAGTCGCAGGCGCAGATAATGTAATCCGCCGTAACTTCATCGCCGTTTTCGAAAATGATCTTTTCTGCCGTCTTGGTTTTTATTTTGGCTTTCTTTTCAATCTTAGGCAGTTTCTTTTTCTTTAAGGAAATCTGCTTTGCAGCCATGTTCGGCTCAATTTTACCGCCGGCCTCCAGATATGTTTTTATGAGATTGTCTGCGATTTTAATCGAACCGCCGTCGACAATGTCAGCGTTTCCGCTCGTAAAAAAACTGTATACGACGATAAGCCAGTAAGACTCGTATTCCTTCGCGGAAAAGTCTAAAAGAAGATTTCTTATTGCTTCGCTTTTAAATCTTCCGGCCCACTGCTCAATGTTTATTCCCATGTAAAGCACGGCGCGGCGCGCAAATTCAAAATGCGAGAGCACGGTTTCCGCTTCGTTCACCGTCTTGGCCAGTTTCGTGATATTTGAAAGATTGTATATAACATCGCGCGCAACATTTACGCAGTCTATGAAAAGATTAATCTCTTTCTCGTCTTCGGGCGAAATCTCAAGCATTTCACGTCTGGTCTTTTCGGCGTCTCTCCACAATGTAACCCTTACACCGTTTGTTTCGGAAGAAATAAGATACGGTCTTTCAACGATTTTTGTCTCGTCGTTGATTACGCCCAGTTCCTTCCACATAAGGTTTGTCGGAGTATCCGCTGCCGTACCGGTCAGCCAGTGAAGGCAGTTATCTATCGCGTATCCGTTTCGATACCATCCGCTTAAGCTTCCGCCTAAAACCGAGTTTTTCTCATATATTGTTGTATCGTATCCGAGGCGCTGACCGTAAATTCCCGCAGAAAGTCCTGCCACGCCGCCTCCGATTATAGCTATTTTCTTACTCATCTTAAATACTTGCCCGATTCGTTTACATGCGCACCATAATTTGCTCTCGAATCAAAAATAAAATCTATCAGACTCGGATAATAGTTTATAAACTCTCCGTCTTTTATCATTCTTTTTATTTCTTCTCTTGAGGCCCATTTTACGGCCTGAACCTCTTCTTCCTGGAGTTTCAGACTCTCTAAATCCAGATCCTCTTCGAGGAAATAATAATCATCAAAGCCGTGAACGAAATTGATCGTAAAATGAGCCCGCACATCCGATAAATCTCTCTTTAATCCGAGCTCTTCGAACAGCTCTCTTTCGGCACTCATTCTCGAAGTTTCGCCGGCTTTTGTATGTCCGCCGATGGAAAGATCCCAGAGATTGGGCCATGTTCTCTTAAAAGACTGTCTCTGCTGAATGAGCATTTCTCCCTTTGAATTAAAGATGCAGATATGCATTACGCAGGTGTACGCATCGTCTTCAAACTCCGCGCCGCGGTCCATTCTTTTACCGGTCAATTGTCTGTCTATATCATAAACGTCCCAGATTTCCATTTTTTCCTTACGCTTTCTTAGGTACTTTTTTCATCATAGGGTAAATTGCAATCACAACTATTCCGACACCGACGAGACAAACTGCCACGCCGACTAAAATCATGGTCTTTACTCCGAATGCATCAAGAAGTTTTCCGCAGATTAAGTTGCTGAAAACACCGCCTAAGGTAATCGCGGAATTAATAAACGCCTGGCCTTTTACTTTATCGTTTTCTGCCATTACATTATCCGCAAAATACGCTGCCACGGGGATAAACACCGCATACGCGAACATCTGGAATGACTGGCTTACGTACATTCCGATCATCGATGTCGCAAAAATCAAAATCGCGGTTTTTAAAAAGAAAGACACTGCGGAAAAAACAAGCATATGTCTTTCGCTGATTTTCTTAAGCACATATCCGATAAGTGCCATTACAGGAAGTTCGAGAATCGCCTGTAAAAATGTGGCATATCCGAGCTGCGTTTCGTTTCCGCCCAAACTCCTTATTATCTGGATCATAAAATCATTAATCATGTTGTGGGCAAAGAAGCAGCACGCGGTTCCGATTAAAAATACGATAAAGAACGGATACTTTTTCACAAAAGCAAAGAACCCGCTTCCTTGTGTTTCTTTTATGATCTCGGAGACCTCTTCGGTTTCTTCGGTCTTTGGCTTTTTAAAGAAAAATACATGTATAACCATAACCGTCATCGCAGCTATGGTCACATATAAAATCACATTTGTTCCGTAGTTTTCAACCGCTTTCCCTAAGAAAAAACTTGTTACCGCAAAGCCCGCGGAGCCTAAGCCTCTGGCGAGTCCGAAGTTAATGTTGCAGCCTGCCTTGGCATATTCGAAATTCATTGCAATCATCATAGGCATATACACGAACTGAATCGTATACATCAAAACGAAGATGGCGAAAATAGGCACTTTTTCTGTATTTACAAAAACTAATGTAAGCGAACCGAGTAATAAGAAAAGTGATGAGAACATTACCGTCAGGCGGTTTGTAAGAAACTTTCCGCGATCGATTATACCTGCCACCAGTGGCTGGCCGATTACCGACAGGATATTTGAAATGGCTAAAGCAATGCCGACCTGCGTATTTGTAAATCCTTTGTCCAAAAGGAAAACGGCCGCATATGCGTGAATAGTGCAGAATGCGACAAAATACAAAACATTTATGAGCGTATATCTTAATGTCCAGAATTTCTTCATTAAATTCTCTTTCTTCTATAAAAAAATGACCTTAGCGTAATAAGGTCATTTTAATATCCATAAGACTTTTTTTCAACCGAAACGTCATAACTGCTCTGTTTCGGGCCACTTCGAATAAAGTACTTTCAACAGAATCGGCGTAAGCACCGACGAAGTGATAATTAAAAGGATAACCGATGTGAAGTAAACGGGATCAAGAAGTCCGACATTCATACCTTTCTGCGATACAATCAGGGCAACTTCGCCTCTGGTCATCATTCCGACACCGATTTTTAATGCATGCTTCATCGGTGTTCTGCAAATCTTTGCAAACAGTCCGCAGCCTATAATCTTTGAAAGAAGAGCTACCGCCACGAAACAAAGCGAGAAAAGAAGTATTTCTCCGTTAATATTTTTAATATTTGTCTTTAATCCGATACTTGCGAAGAAAATCGGTCCGAATAAAACGTATGAATTGATATCCATTCTTCTTGCAATGAATTCCGAGTCGTGGATATTGCAAAGGATGATACCTGCAAGGTATGCACCCGTGATATCTGCTATTCCGAAGTATTTCTCCGCACAGTATGCCATGATAAGACAGAAGGCCAGTCCGGCTATCGTAATTCGGCGCGAATGCGGGTATCTCTGGTCGACTTTCTTGAAAATTCTGTATGCGAAAAATCCGCCGACAATCGAAATACATGTGAAAAGAACCGTGTTGCAAACGACCGTTATGGGCTTTGCCGCGGAATCATAAAATCCGATAACTACGGTCAAAACTATCATACCGATTACGTCATCGATAATTGCCGCATTAAGAATCGTGGTTCCGATCTTTCCTTTTAAATAGCCCATTTCGCGAAGCGACTCGACCGTTATCGAAACACTCGTTGCGGTCATAATCGTTCCCATAAACAAAGCTTTGAAGAACTGTTCGCTTCCGATTTTGTCAAATCCGTAAAAACAAAAATAAAGAAGAGTTCCGCCCACAAGAGGAACAAAAACTCCGGCGCACGCGATACCGAATGCCATGGGTCCTGTTTTTACGAGGTCTTTTAAATTTGTTTCAAGTCCTGCGGAGAACATCAGGAGAATTACGCCGATTTCCGCCATCTGCAGAATAAAATCATTGGTCTGTACCCATCCTAAAAGACACGGACCGATTAAAAGACCGGCAATTATTTCTCCGACAACCTGCGGCGCCTTGCATTTTCTGGCTATCAGTCCGAAAAGCTTGGCAACGATGATGATTATCGCAAGATCTTTAAATATACTGTATGCTTCCATTTCCTAAAAATCTTCCAAAATTCCGACAACAATTTATCGTTTCATATAATGCGCCTTTTATTTGGATTATTCAAGTCTTTTATAAATAATGTTATTTTAAAAATTTTTTCCGGGTAATTGACTCGTCCCCAAGGACCGAGTTTATACTCTGCTTAAGGAGGAAAAAACATGCAGGTTTTAAAGGTTTTAATAAAACGAAATAAGTTCTGGGTAGTCTTTTCGGTATTTACTTCCCTTTTGTCAAACCTGTCGCAAATGATCTTTGCGTACTTAATCGGCAAACTGGTCAACAATATCCAGAGTCGTTCTTCGATTACCCTTACTTTTATCATCATCGCTGCATGTTTTATCGCATCAAATGCTTTTACACTCCTTTTAAACCAGTTCGTCGGAAGACTTTCGGCCGAAAAAATGGCTCACACCCTTCGAATGGGCTATGCGAAAAAGCTAATCGGTCATTCTTCAAAAGAAAAAATAAGTGTGGCCTCCGCCATGTCCGTTGCGCAGAATGAACTCGCCCAGGCCAACTCTTATCTTTCAAATACATTTTTTGATATTACGGGAATGCTCTTTATGGCAATACTCGCGACCGTTTTTCTTCTTTTACAAAATGTATTTTTGACATTTGTTCTTTTAATTCCGACTCTTCTTATTCTTATATATGTCTTCTTTTCGAGCCGCAGGCTCTCCGGAATCGTATCAAAAGCGCAGAATGAAAAGAATAAAATGAACAAAGTCGCATACTCAATTATCCACGCCTTCCCTTCGGTAAAAACCTTCGGCGGCGAAGAGCTTTGTCTTAATGCTTATAACGAGCGCTTTAGTTCCTGGAAAAAACAGTGGCAAAAGATGGGCCGCCTTTCCGCTTTGTATAACACGCTCTCGGGAATTTTATCCAAAGTCCCGCTGCTTCTTTTATTAACTGTCGGCGGTTTTATGGTAATTCGCGGAGACATTCTTATAGGAACGCTGATTGTCTTTTTGTATCTGCAGGGAAGCCTGACGCAGTCGATCATGAACCTTCCGAACTGGATTGCCAATTTTAAGGTCTTCACAACCAATTTGTCGCGCATAGAGATTGAATAAAACGGAGAAAAATATGATTGAACTTAAGAATGTATCATTTGAATACGAAAATACCGCCATATTTGAGAACTTATCCCTTTTGGTCGCCGAAGGCGAGAAAATCGGTATCATCGGCGAAAGCGGCTGCGGTAAAAGCACGCTCCTAAAATTAATGGCAGGTCTTTATGTACCGTCTTCGGGCGAAATTTCTGTTGACGGCGCAAGCCGTCCCGACGAAATCATAAAAAAAGTATCCGTCGTAATGCAGTCTCCGATGCTCTTACCGCTCTCGATAATCGAAAACATTACGATGGGACACGAATATGAGAAAGAAAAAATAGAAAAGATTATCGAATCCGCCAATCTTAAAAAATGGATTGATTCTTTGCCCGAAGGGCTTGATACATATTTAGGAGACCGTGCGGACGAACTCTCCGGCGGACAGGCACAGCGAATTGCAATTGCAAGAGCCATGTTTAAGGATGCTAAAATCCTTCTTTTGGACGAGCCTACTTCTGCGCTCGATGGAGAAAATGCCGCATCTGTACTTGAAGCCATCAGTCACTTCACTCATGACAAAACTGTGGTTCATGTCACACACAGAAAAGAACATCTTGATGGCTATGACCGTATTTACTTAATGAAAAACGGCAAATTATCTGAAGCATAATTAAGGGAAAGCTATGAACAAAACCGAATGGAAAATTTTAAAAGAATTAAAGATTCATAAGTTCTTTGCTCTGATTCTTTTACTGCGCCTTCCTTTTGATTTCTTAAGCGCAGTTCTCTCTGCCAATATGCTTGAATCCTTCTTACGGCTTACCGAAAACGGACAGAGCGAATGTTTGTGGAAGAATTTTGGCATTTTTCTTCTCTTTACCGTTCTTTTATTCGGATATAATGTCTCGATCTGGGCCACGGTTTCGGTATGCGCGGACATGCTTTTACAGAGGAGACTCAGAAACCGACTGCTTGAACACATTTTATCAAGAAATTCTCAGGAAATGGAGCGATACTCCGAAGGCGACTGGATCACAAGGCTTAATAACGATGTCGACCGCGTCAACGACTACCTCACAACTCCGATAAACTTTATGCACGTTTCGATTGCGACTTTTAATATAGTTTTATCGTCCGTTGTCCTGGTAATCTTAAACTCTTCCCTTTATCTTCTGGCGATTCTTATAACCGTGCCCTTCTTTATATTAAGCAGCGTTGTTATCATAAGAAAGATTCCATTCTACAGGAAAAAGGCCCAGGAAGCTTACGCGGAATACACCAACTGGATTGAGCCGATTGTCAATGCAAATGATTCCATCAGTGTTTTCGACGGAGAAGAAATAGTGCTTGAAAGAATTGAGGAAGCCAGCAAAGAAATCCTTCGTCAGAACGTAAAAGCTCATACCCTCACAGCCTGGTCGTCGTTTTTCACCATTATTTCCGGTAATACCGGTTACCTGTTACTTTTGCTATTCGGTAATTTTATGATGGGAACCGGCGTAAAAGATCTGGCACAGCTTTTTAAGATCACGCAGTATCGCGGAGAAATAATGAAGGGAATCCTCTGTGTAAATGCCGGACTAAACGGAATGAAGACAAATCTGGCCGGAGCGGTGCGAATTGAAGAGATTCTTGATTCTGAAAAGAAATAAAAAGGAGAAATGCTCACCGAACTAAGTTTGGTGAGCATTTCTTATTATGGAAGAGGGATATGTTATATTAAATAAAATTTAATATCAATGTTGGTGTTTTGTTTTTTTCTTTGAATTATGATTTATTGCGGGGTAAACAACATTCAAAATGAATGAGAAAACTGCAAACAGCAGGATCATGATTATTCCGACAATTGAAATTCCATTTTCCATGATAAAATTAATAATTGCAGCTGATGTCATAATTCAAAAATAAAAAACAAATTACAAAAACTAAAACGTCGAAGGTTTTTGACACTCATGTGTCCTACCTTTGTCATATTGTATTGTAATCTGTTTTTAACTATTTTTATACTGTCAAATTCTATTTTTTTTACAGACAAACTATAGATTATTATCCGGAAATTGAATTTTGTCCACTTTTTTTATGAAATTATAGCCATAAAATCTCGCTTAAAAATTGTCTTACACCTTCTTCATTAATGACAACAAGTTTTGCAAGGAATGCTGCTCTTTCTTCATCTGTCATTTCTTTGATGCGATCTGACTCTTTTCCTTCATTCATTCTGTCCTTTATTATGGACAATTCTTTGATTTTTGCCTCGAGTTTCCATATCCTCTCCTGAAGCAGTGTCTTTTTTTCGTCAAACATGGACGAAACCTCATCTTTAGAGCATTTTCCGGACAAAATCCTGGAAATCTCATCCAGAGTAAAGCCCATGTCCTGTAATTCTATCAGAGCCTCAACTAAACGAAACTGATCGGGCGAATAATAACGGTAACCCGTATTTTCATCAATCTTAACCGGTTTTATTATGTCTTTTTTCTCATATACGTGGAGCGCTTTAACAGAGACTCCAGATAATTTTGCCAGTTCGCCTATTTTCAATAATTTTTCTTCTTTAGAATTCATAAAATCACCTTTGTATATTCTTTTAAAAAAGCTCCCGCCGTCAGGCGGGAGCCCATAAAAGTTCAGACTTTATTCGTCCTCTTCTTCCTCAACGGGGAAAATGAGGTTTTCGTCTTCGATTTCCTCTGCCTCGGGAATATCCTCAAGTGCATCGTCAATCTCGTCGTACTCTACATTACCATCGGAGATTTTCTCACGTACTTTGGCAATCTTCGCAACTTTTACGCCCTTTTCGAGGTTGATAAGTTTAACGCCGGATGTATGTCTGCCGATGATTGATACGTCATCCATAGGAATCTGGATAATGATTCCGGCTGAGGTAATCATCATGATTTCATGATCGTCGTTAACGGCCTTAACACCGACTACATCACCGGTCTTTTCGGTAATCTTGTAGCATCTTACTCCCTTACCGCCACGCTTCTGAACATTGAACTCTTCGAGTTTGGTTCTCTTGCCCATACCGAGTTCGGAAGCGATAAGAAGTGTTTCGCCCTGGTGATCAAGCTGCATACCGATGATTTCGTCGCCATCCGCAAGGTTCATACCTCTTACACCCATTGCGGTTCTGCCCATGCATCTTACATCGGTTTCCTTGAAGCAGATACACATACCCTGTTTTGTTACGAGGTAGATGAGTGTATCTTTATCTGTTGACTTAACTTCGATAAGTTCATCGTCGTCTCTTAAGCTTACTGCAAGAAGTCCGTTCTTTCTGATGTTGGAGAAGTCTGTAATATGGCACTTCTTAACGGTACCCTTCTTGGTTACCATGAAGAGATTTCTGGATTCGTCGTATTCCTTGATAGGAATGATAGCCGAAATCTTCTCTCCGGGGTTAAGCTGTAAGAGGTTAACGATTGCAACTCCTCTTGAAGTTCTGCCGGATTCGGGAATTTCGTAAGTCTTAAGTCTGTACGCACGACCCATGTTCGTAAAGAACATGATGTAATGATGTGTCGTGGTCATAAGAAGATCTTCGATATAGTCATCTTCTATTGTATTCATTCCCTTGATACCGCGGCCGCCTCTGTGCTGCGACTTAAAGTTGTCGACTGTCATTCTCTTGATGTATCCGAGTGAAGTCATTGCTACTACGGTATTTTCGTTAGGAATCAAATCTTCGTTGGTGATATCGTAAATATCATATCCGATCTTTGTACGTCTGTCGTCGCCGTACTTTTCAGCGATAAGAAGGATTTCGTCCTTGATTACTCCGAGAAGAACCTTTTCATCTGCAAGGATACTCTTTAAGTAAGCGATTTTTTCGAGTAATTCTTTGTGCTCGTTCTCAAGTTTCTCTCTTTCCAGACCGGTAAGAGTTTTAAGTCTCATATCGACGATTGCCTGAGCCTGTGCATCTGAAAGTTCGAATCTGTCGATTAATCTCTGTTTAGCTTCCTGAGTATTGGCACTGGATCTGATAATATTGATTACTTCATCGATATTATCGAGGGCAATTAAGAGACCCTGTAAAATATGATCTCTCTCTTCTGCCTTGTTAAGATCGAATTTGGTTCTTCTTGTAACAACTTCTTTCTGATGATCGAGATAATACTCAAGCATCTGTAAGATGTTAAGAACCTTGGGCTCGTTATTTACAAGTGCAAGCATAATTACGCCGAAAGTATCCTGAAGCTGTGTATGTTTGAAAAGATTGTTAAGCATAATGTTGGGGTTAACATCTTTTCTAAGTTCAATTACAACTCTCATACCTTCACGGTTAGTTTCGTCGCGAAGATCCGTGATACCGTCAAGTTTTTTATCTTTTACGAGCTCGGCTATCTTTTCGATAAGTCTTGCCTTGTTAACCATGTAAGGAAGTTCGGTTACGATGATTCTGTTCTTTCCGTTAGGAAGAGTTTCGATATCCGTTACGGCGCGAACTCTTATTTTGCCACGGCCGGTTCTGTATGCTTCCTCGATTCCTCTGGTTCCTAAAATCATTGCTCCGGTAGGGAAGTCCGGTCCTTTGATGATATCCATGATTTCATCAATTTCGGTATTTCTGTCTTCTTCTACCTGGTTGTCGATGATTTTAACAACCGCATTGATAGTCTCGCGAAGGTTGTGAGGCGGAATATTTGTAGCCATACCAACCGCGATACCTGTTGTTCCGTTTACCAGGAGGTTAGGATATCTGGAAGGAAGAACCGTAGGTTCTTTTTCCGTTTCATCGAAGTTGGGAACAAAATCAACGGTATCTTTGTAGATATCCGCAAGAAGTTCCATTGAAATCTTGGAAAGTCTTGCTTCCGTATAACGCATTGCAGCTGCGCCGTCGCCGTCTACCGAACCGAAGTTACCGTGTCCGTCTACCAGAGGTGCTCTCATTGACCAGTCCTGAGCCATGTTTACCAAAGCTCCGTAAATGGATGAATCGCCGTGAGGATGGTATTTACCCATTGTATCACCGACGATACGCGCCGACTTACGATGAGGCTTGTCAGGTCCGTTATTGAGTTCAACCATTGAGTAAAGAACTCTTCTCTGAACGGGCTTAAGACCGTCTCTTACGTCGGGAAGCGCACGCGCCGCGATTACGCTCATCGCATAATCGATATAGCAGTCTTCCATCGTTTTTTTGAGGTCAACTTCTTCAATTTTGTCAAAAATATTATCTTCCATTTTGCCTCCGTGTTTTTAACACTTCATCATGAAAATTGTTTTAATAACATTAATAATTCAAATATCGCGAAACCGCCAACCAGTGCAATAACCAGAATTATAATGCTGTACAGAATTATTCTTTTGGTATTTTTATCCGCAATTGACACTATTAAAAGCCATATAAAAGGTAATAAAATTACCAAGAGCGGAATAAAATATAAAACATAACCCATACTTTTTCCTTATTAAATATCCAGGTTCTTAACAAACTTGGCGTTCTCTTCGATGAACTCACGTCTCGGTTCAACCTTATCACCCATAAGAACCGTAAATGTAAGGTCTGTCTCGGACTCTACTTCGCCGTCCATCGTAACTCTCTTTAATATTCTGTGCTCGGGATCCATTGTTGTTTCCCAGAGCTGATCCGCATCCATCTCACCAAGACCTTTGTAACGCTGAATCTTGTTGTTCTGGTCACGGCCTACTTCTTCGAGAATATTGTTCAACTCTTCGTCCGAATATGCATACCAGATCTTCTTGTTCTTCTCTAGCTTATAAAGAGGAGGAGTTGCAAGGTATACATGACCTTCCTTGATAAGTTCGGGCATAAATCTGTAGATAAATGTTAAAAGAAGCGTTGAGATATGTGCGCCGTCAACATCGGCATCGGTCATGAGAATGATTTTATGATATCTAAGTTTAGAAATATCAAAATCATCATGGATACCTGTACCGAAAGCGGTAATCATTGCCTTAATTTCGGCATTTGCATATATCTTGTCAAGTCTTGCTTTTTCTACGTTTAAGATTTTTCCTCTAAGAGGAAGGATAGCCTGAGTAGCTCTGTCTCTCGCTGTCTTAGCTGAGCCGCCCGCGGAATCTCCCTCGACTATGTAGATTTCACAGTTCTTGGGATCCTTATCGGAACAGTCTGCAAGTTTTCCGGGTAAAGCCATGCCTTCAAGAGCGGTTTTTCTTCTGGCCATATCTCTTGCTTTTCTTGCAGCATCACGTGCTCTCTGAGCAAGCAGTGATTTTTCGCAGATAATCTTTGCTACTGTAGGATTCTGTTCAAGATAGTATGTAAGCTGTTCGCTGACAACACTGTCAACTGCTACTCTTGCTTCTGCATTACCAAGTTTCTGCTTGGTCTGGCCTTCAAACTGAGGCTCTTCGATTCTTACGGAAATAATTGCCGTAAGACCTTCTCTTATATCTTCACCCGAAAGATTGGGATCTGCATCTTTTAGGATCTTGTTTGTTCTTGCATAATCGTTGAAGGTTTTGGTAATTGCATTTCTGAAACCGGTTAAATGCATACCGCCTTCGGGAGTATTGATGTTGTTAACGAAACTGTAAACGCTCTCGTTAAATCCGTCGTTATGCTGGATGGCAACTTCCACCGCAATATTGTTTTTGGTACCTTCGAAATAAAGAATATCGTTGTAAAGAGGCGTATTACCTCTGTTTAAGTAAGAAACGAATTCCTTGATACCGCCTTCGTAGTGGAAAGTTCTTTCCTTCGGCTCTTCATGTCTGTTATCAATGAAAATTATCTTTAATCCTTTTGTAAGAAATGCTGTCTCTCTGAATCTGTTCTTTAAAGTATCAAAATCAAATACGGTCTCGTCAAAAATTCTGTCGTCGGGAAGGAATGTAACCTTTGTACCGGTCTTTTCAGCATCACATTTTCCGAGAACTTTTAAAGGCTCGGCATTTTTGCCGCCGTCTTCGTATCTCTGGAAATAGATTTCTCCGTCTCTGCAGATTTCTACTTCAAGCCATTTTGAAAGTGCGTTAACTACAGAAGCACCTACGCCGTGAAGACCGCCGGATACCTTGTATCCTCCACCGCCGAATTTTCCGCCTGCGTGAAGCTTGGTAAATACAAGTTCTACAGCCGAAACACCGGTTTTATGGTTGATACCTACGGGAATACCTCTGCCGTTATCTTCTACGGTTACCGAATCGTCTTTGTTTAAAGTAACCGTGATAGTATTACAAAAACCGGCAAGAGCTTCGTCTACCGAGTTATCAACTATCTCATATACAAGATGATGAAGACCTCTGATAGATGTACTTCCGATGTACATACCGGGTCTTTTTCTTACTGCCTGCAAACCTTCAAGTACCTGAATCTGGTCCGCGCCGTATTCCTGATCTTTGTTTTTGTTTTCCATATATACCTCTTTTTTATGAAATATATTTTCTTAACTTATTCAACAACTTCTACAATTCCGTTATGTACATCAAAGACTCTGTCAATTTTAAATCTTTCGTTTACAAAATCATCGAGTCCGGTACATGTAATAATTGTCTGGATATTGCTGATGCTCTCGAGTAACATGTTCTGTCTGTTGGAATCAAGCTCCGATAAAACATCATCCAGCAAAAATATAGGATTGTCATTTGTATTTTTCTTAATTATTTCGATTTCTGCCAGTTTAAGTGATAATGCTGCGGTTCTCTGCTGTCCCTGTGAACCGTATTTTCTGGCATCCATTCCGTTGATATTTATAATAAAATCGTCTCTGTGAGGACCGCATGAAGTAATTTTACTCTTTAAATCCTTTTCTGCGTTTTCTTTCAGAGTTTCTTCGATTTTATCTTCCGCAGTGTCCGGCTCATATCTGATATCCAGAAATTCTTTCTGATTGGTCAGTTTGTAATGAATTTCTTTTACGATATCATTTAATTCATTTATGAATTCTCTTCTCTTTTTTATAACCTGGCTTCCGTAGCTCTGAAGCTGCGAATCCCAGATGAAAAGAGTTTCTCTTAATGCCGGCTGGAAATATATGTCTTTTAGCAGTTTGTTTCTCTGATCTATTATCTTGTTGTAATTGCTTAAATTGAAAACATAAGAAGAATCAAGTCTGCAAATTTGCATATCTATAAAAGATCTTCTGTAAGAAGGACCGCCTTTTATAATATTCAAATCTTCAGGAGAAAATAAAACAACATTAAGAATTCCGATTAGTTCTGAAGTCTTTTTAAGTTTTTCAAGATTAAGAGCAATAACCTTGGATTTTGATTTTCTTAAATGTATATCAATCCTTAATTCTTCATTTTTTTTATCAATAATTGATCTTAAATGACCTTCGTCACTTTCAAAATTTATAATCTCACTGTCTTTGCTGCCTTTATGAGATTTTGTAGTCGAACACAAATAAATTGCTTCAAGAATATTAGTTTTTCCCTGAGCATTTTCACCGGTTAAAATATTTGTACCTTCATCAAAATAAAGATGAAGATTTTTGTAATTTCTGAAATTTTCCAGTTCCAGTGATTTTATAATCATTTTTCACCAATTTTTTATGATTTTAAAAATGTAAAATATTATTAAATCTTTTTAACAACAATTTCTTTGCCGTTGTATTTAACAATATCGTCTTTATAAATTTTTTTACCTCTCTGATATTCAACTTCACCGTTTACAAAAACTTTTCCGTCCTGGATTTCAAATTTTGCATCGGCTCCGTTTTCAACCAGATTTGCAGCTTTTAATAGCTGGCCCAATTTAATAAAATCGTCTTTTAAATAAAATTCCATAATATTATCCCAATATAGGAAGAATTACATAGTTATATGTATCTTCTTTTCTGATAAAGCAAGGGAATTTCTTTCCAAGCAGATAAATAGTTACTGTTTCATCATCAATTGCTTTTAATGCATCTATAAATAACTTGGGATTGAAGTTGATTTCAATATCATCGCCTTCTTTTACTATATCTATATTTTCATTAAGAGCACCTTTTTGTGAAATAACATTTATATTTAAATTATTATTTGTAATAACAAATTTTACAGACTTCTTATCTCCGTCATTTGCAAAGATAGTTGATCTGTCCAGGCATTCATAAATACTTCTCTTATTAACATCAACTTTTGTAATATAATCTTTATATTTTAAATTTGATGAATCAAAGAAATTACCTTCAATTAATCTCATGACAATAATGTTCTGATCAAATTCAAATACAACATTATCTTTCATAAAATAAATATTAACTATCTGTTCTGTATCATCAGACATTATTTTTATAAGTTCATTAAGACTTGCACCTTTAATAATTATTTTTTCATCAATCTCATTATTGTTGATTTCAATCTGTCTTATAGCAACTCTGCTCTGTTCTACAGCTTCAACTCTTAAAATTCCGTTTTTTATGATAAATAATTCACCTTCAAGAATTTTATTAATTGAATTTAAAGAAGTACAGAAGATTGTTCTTCTTATAATATCCTTTAAAGCATACTGACTTATTTCTAATCTGTTGTTTCTGTCAATTTCAGGAAGATCATTAAATAAATAACCTTCTTTTCCCGGAATAGTTGCTTTAATATTATTGCTTTCTATAAGAACATTTATAGATTCTTCATCTTCTCTTTCATTGTAGAAAACATTAATTTTTCCATCCGGATATTTTCTTATAAGATCTGTAAGCTGTGTAGCATCTACTCCAACCATACCGTCTTCAGATATTTCACCTTCAACAATACTCTGAATTGCCATATCTTCATTATTGGCAAGAAGTCTAATATAACCTTTGGTAGCATCAATTAATATACATCCGCTTGTATTTAAATTAGGTTTTTTGGATGTAGCTTTCATAACAATATTGATTGCATTTATGAATTTAACCTTATCAATCGTAATTCGCATTTTTAGGTCCCCTTAAATAAATAATTTTATTAAATTTAATAGAAATATTAATAGGTAGTGTTGATATGTTGATAACTAATTAATTATAGCATAAAATGGCACTTTTTTAAACAAAAAACATGTTTATAAAGATGTTATTGTTTTTATTAATGAGTCTATATTTTTTTCAAATGAAGGATCATTTTCAATTTTTTCAGTTACCTTATTTATATTATGAATAACTGTAGCATGATCCCTGCCCATTTTATTACCAATATTACTCTTTGTATCTTCCGTTAATTTATTGCAAAGATACATTACAATTTGTCTGGCAGTAGCAATTTCTTTATTTTTCTTGGTTGAATAAATATCATTAATTGAAATATTGTAATGTTTTGAAACTTCTTCAATTATTACATCAAAGTTGATAACTTTTGTTTTATTAGGATTAATAATATCTTTTAAGCTGTTTTTAGCCATTTCCAGGGTAATTTTATCAGAAGAAATTTTAGATAAAGCTATAAGTTTATTATAAGCTCCTTCAAGTTCTCTGATATTTGAACTTATATTATCGGTAATATAAATTAAGATATCATCATCTATTTTATTTCCGTGTTTCTGATTTAACTGATCAAGAATTGCTTTTCTTGTTTCATAGTTAGGCGGCTGAACATCAACCTGAAGTCCCATCTGGAATCTTGATAAATATCTTTCATCCAGAGTTTCCATATATTTAGGATGTTTATCTGAAGAAATAATAATAGATTTACCGTTTTCATAAAGAGCATTGAAAGTATTGAAAAATTCAAGCTGCGTTGCTTCTTTACCTATAACAAACTGAATATCATCAATTAAAAGAACATCAACATTTCTGTATTTTTCTTTTAATTCAGACATAGAATCGGTATTGTATTTTTTATCACTTCTTAAAGAATTAACAATTTCATTTGTAAAGTTTTCACTTGTAACATATAAAATCTTCAAAGAAGGATTATGTTCATTTAAATAATTACCTATTGCATGCATTAAATGAGTTTTGCCAAGTCCGGATCCTCCGTAAATATAAAGAGGATTATAAGGATTACTGTCGGTTCCGGCAGTTTCGGCCACAGCAAGACAAGCGCTGACGGCAAAAGAGTTATTACCGGTAACGAAATTATCAAATGTATATTTTTTTATAAGACTTGTATTGGTGGATTCTTTTTCCTGAACAATTTTTTGATTATTGCTTTCTTCCTGAGTTTTTTTCTCATCAGCAATGAATTTAACATCATATTCATTGTTTAAAGTTTCATAAATAGCAATAATAAAGAAATCTTTGTATTTTTCAGTAAGAAGTTCAATGATATTGGCTTTGTCGTTAGGTAAAATTATGGTTACGGTATCATCTGTTTCACTGTAATATTCCATTGGATCTATCCAGAGTTTAACAGCTATCTGGGATATTCCGTAGTCAGTAATTACAGCGTTTTTAATAATATCCCATTTCTCTTGAACCGGTTTCATAAATTATGCCTCCTTAACCTAATATATTATATTGAATTATCTAAATAAAATCAAATTTTTAAGACCTTAAAAAAGTTAGGTTAATATAATCTTTTATGTTAACTTTTATGTGAATTATGAACCTTTTTGGGTTGATTATGTTTATAAGTGTGTATAAACGTTTTATGAGTTTAAAGAAAAGATCATAAAAGAATCGACAAATGCGATTATTTAGGGAATTATCCTAAAATATGATTTTTAATAAAAAACAGGCTCATAAAAGTTTGTCCTACAATTTTTTAAAATAAAAAACATGATTTGAACCTTAATAATAAATTATCAACAATTTATCAACAATTAGTTGATATTTTTATGTAAATTCATTATTTTAACTTGTAATTACGGGCTTTTTCCATATTTTGTTGTTGATAAAAAAAGTATGCCTATATGTTGAATCATAAAATTTTTTAAGTTTTTTTATATATATAATGTAATAATTTTTTCTTGACTGCATATCCTTATTCTTATATAATTTATGATGTTTTCGACGTATAGGAAATGGAGGTAAGCTTTTATGAAAATGACATTTCAGCCTAAGAAGAGACAGAGAAATAAAGTTCATGGCTTCAGAGCAAGAATGAGTACTCCCGGCGGAAGAAAAGTTTTACAGGCAAGAAGAGCTAAGGGAAGAAAAGTTTTATCAGCTTAATTAAGATAACAGAGGCCGCAGTAATGTGGCCTTTTTTTCACACATTTTAGAAATTATGATTTTTACTGATTCTTTAAAGAATAATCGGGATTTTGTGAATGTATATACGTCCGGCAAATCTTATGCAAACAAGTTTTTGGTAATATATACGTTGAAAAACAATTCGGACAGAAACAGACTCGGAATTTCGGTAAGTAAAAAAGTCGGCAACAGTGTTATAAGACACAGATTAAAAAGACTTATCAAAGAAAGTTACAGACTACACGAAAAAATGTTTAATAGTGGTTTAGACATTGTAGTCATCGCGCGTAAAGGATCTGACGCCTGTGATTTTGCAGGTATTGAGAGCGCATTATTACATTTAATGAAATTGAACGGTACACTGGACACCGTTAAAGGTTAGATATAAATATATTTAATTAATGAAGAAAATTCTTATTTTTATCATAAAGTTATATCAGAAATATTTATCACCTTTAAAGACTACACGCTGCCCTTATTATCCGTGCTGCAGTCAGTATGGCCTTGAAGCCATTGAAAAGTACGGAGCAATAAAAGGCGGTTTTTTAGCTGCCTGGAGAATTTTAAGATGTAATCCATTCTCCAAAGGCGGTTACGATCCCGTACCGTAACAGGAGGCAGAATTGTTCGATTTGATATTGACTCAGAATTCCACATTTATTATCGGCCAGGTTGCCTGGGTTCTCGGTAAATTAATGAATGGAATTGTATTTGTTCTTGATAAAATTGCATCGCTTTACGGCGGTACAGCCAATCTTGGCGTAGCAATTATCATCTTTACAGTTATTATTTATCTTTTAATGTTACCCTTAACAATCAAACAGCAGAAGTTTTCCAAGATGTCTGCAATCATGAATCCTGAAATTCAGGCTATTCAGGCTAAGTACAAAGGAACAAAAGATCCCGAACTTATGCAGCAGATGCAGCAGGAAACAAATGCGGTTTATGCAAAATACGGCGTATCACCTACCGGCAGCTGTGTTCAGCTTTTGATTCAGATGCCTATTCTGTTTGCACTTTACCGTGTTATTTATGCTATTCCCGCATACGTTCCCATGGTAAAGAATGAGTTTATGACTCTTGTTAACTCAATGATGGGTATTAACAATGCGGGAGTTGTAGGAGATGCCAATAAGTTTATGGGCATCGCAAAGTTCATTCAGGACAACCATATTGAAAATGGTAAAACAATCAGCAACTTTTCATCGTTTGCAGCTTATAAAAGACAGTTTAAACCTGAATTTTTAAATATCGAAACTATTTCAATCGATAATATTACAAGCAATCTTATTAACGGTGAAAAGGCACTTGCAAATGTTGATACTACAAGAAATACATTTATTGATGTATTAAACAGAGCAAGTTCAAAAGACTGGAGCTATTTTGCAACACAGTTTCCTGATTTATCTTCACTTATTGACAGTACAAATCAGGCTCTTGAAAAATTCAACTTATTCTTAGGCATCAACATTGGTTATTCACCTCTTGATACTATTAAGAGTTCATGGGAAGTTGCACATGTAAACGGATCACTTGAATTTTCGTTTACCTGGGTTCTTCCGATTCTTGTAGCAGTTATGATTCCTCTTTTAGCAGCGCTTACTCAGTGGATTAGTGTTAAGCTTGCTCCTACTGCTCAGAACGATGATTCCAAGAAGGGTCAGGAAGAAAACCCCATGATGTCATCCATGAAGATGATGAACACATTTATGCCGATTATGTCTGCAGTGTTCTGTTTCTCACTTCCTGCAGGTATGGGTATTTACTGGATTGTCGGTGCTGTAGTAAGAACTATTCAGCAGGTAGCAATCAACAAGTACATTGACAAAATGGATATTGACAAGGTCATTGAAAAGAATACCCAGAAGTACGAGGAAAAACTTAAGAAAAAAGGTGTTCTTGCACAGGGTATTAACGACAAAGCTAAAAGTTCAACCAAGTACGTAAATCCCTACGCAAGAAACAAAAACACCAGCAACGAACCTCAGAAACCTGAAAATCCTTTTAAGGCTGCAAGAAAGAAAGTTGACGAGGCTGCAGCACAGAAGAGTAAGGCTTCTTCAGGCGGAAGCATTGCTTCAAAGGCAAGAATGGTGAAAGATTATAACGAAAAAAACAATAATAAATAATTCAAAGGGGTATGAATAATATGGAATATATGGAATTTAGTGCAAAGACCGTTCAGGATGCAATTACCGAGGCCTGCACACATTTTGTTGTTACAAGCAGTTCACTTGAATATGAAGTTATAGATGAAGGTTCCAGCGGATTTTTAGGAATCGGATCTAAGCCCGCAGTTATCAAAGCCAGAGCTAAGAGCGAAGAAATCGAAGAAGCAAAGGCTGTATTTACACAGGATACTGAGAGCGAAAAGAAAGAAGCTAAAAAAGAATTCAAGAAAGAAAAGAAAGAATTCAAAGATAACAAAAAAGAAGTAAAGAAAGAAGAGAAAGCTGAAGTTAAGGCTGAAGTTAAGAAAGAAGAGCCTAAAAAGAAAGAGATTAACATCGACGCAGCAGACGTAGAAAAGAGAGCAACTGAGTTCTTAAAAGACGTACTTGCAAAGATGGAAATCGAAAACGAAGTTAAGGCTAAATACGATGCAGAAGAAAACTGCTTAAACATCGAGATTTCCGGCGAAGATATGGGCGTTCTTATCGGCAAGAGAGGACAGACACTCGATTCACTTCAGTACCTTGTATCCTTAGTAGTTAACAAGGGTACCAAGGAATACTTAAGAGTTAAGGTTGATACCGAAAACTACAGAGAAAGAAGAAATAAAACTCTCGAAAATCTTGCAAAGAACATGGCATTCAAGGTTAAGAGAACCAGAAGAAGCGTTACTCTTGAGCCCATGAATCCTTATGAAAGAAGAGTTATCCATTCGGCATTACAGAATGACAGCTATGTAACTACTCATTCCGAAGGAGAAGAGCCTTATCGTAAAGTAGTAATCACATTAAAGAAATAAAACCTTAAGGCTGCTGCGGCAGCCTTTTGTTTTCTTAGGGCCCGCGGATGAAAAATGATTTCCATCCGCAACAGCACGTTGAGTACTAAGTTCGCTTTATCACTCACAAACTCGACCGTTTCTGCGGAACTCGCTTCGCTCAAACAGTCCTCGAAACGGTCTGTTCGTGATCTTGCTCACTAAGTGCTCACGGCAAAAGGTTGCCTGATGGAAACATTTTTCATCCGCTTTATTAATAAAACAAAAGGAAGCATTATGGATACTATAGCAGCTATATGTACGGCACTTTCTCCGTCGGGAATAGGAATTATTAGAATATCTGGTGAAGAGGCGATAGCAATCGCTGATAAGGTTTTCAAAAGCCCTAACGGAAAAAAATTGTGTGATGAAGAATCACATACAATACATTACGGTCATATTGTTGATGGTGATGAGATAGTGGACGAAGTCCTGGTTATGCTTATGAAAGGACCGAGATCTTATACCAAAGAAGACGTTGTGGAGATTGACTGCCACGGCGGAATTTTAGTGCTTAAGAAGGTTTTCAATCTTTTATTGGAAAACGGTGCACGTCCTTCAGAGCCCGGAGAGTTTACGAAGAGAGCATTTTTAAACGGAAGAATTGACTTAACAAGTGCTGAAGCCGTAATGGATTTGATTTCTTCAAAGAGCGAGATGGCCAGAAAGAATTCAGTTTCTGTTTTAAACGGAAAAATGTATGAAAAGATTAAATCCGTTCGTGAAGAGATTCTTTTCTTTATTGCCAAAATCGAGGCTGCAATCGACGATCCCGAGCATATGTCGCTTGACGGATTTGAAGAAGAGTTAAACGGCAAATTACAGGAAATACAGATTGAAATCGAAAAACTTATTAAGTCCTATGAAAGTGGAAAGATCCTAAAAGAAGGAATCAATACCGCAATTGTCGGAAAGCCAAATGCAGGCAAGTCTTCGATTTTAAATATGATATTAAATGAAGAAAGAGCAATAGTAACCGAGATTGAAGGAACCACCAGAGATACTCTCGAAGAGTCCTATGATATTGGCGGCATTACTCTTAATCTTATTGATACCGCAGGTATCAGAGAGTCGGATGATCTGGTTGAAAAGATCGGTATCGAGCGTGCAAAATCCGCTATCGAAAAAGCAGATCTTGTTTTATATGTTGCGGATTCATCAACAGAAACCAATATAATCGATGATCAGATAATTGCTTTAATTGACGGTAAAAAATCAATCTGTCTTTTAAACAAATCCGATCTTCCCAGAGAAATGACCCAGCAGGAATTAAACGCACATTTCGAGGGCAGTACGACAAGACCTGTTTTCCTTTATACTTCCGCCAAAACAGGCGAAGGCAAAGAGGAACTTTTTGAAACAATTAAGAGTATGTTTTTCAACGGAGAGATTTCGTTTAACGATGAAATTATCGTTTCAAGCCTTCGTCAGAAAAACGAACTTGTTGCAGCATCGGAATCACTTAAAAAAGTATCTGAATCCATTGCAAATTCAATGCCTGAAGATTTCCTTTCAATCGACCTTATGAGCGCTTATGCATCGCTTGGTGAAATAATCGGCGAAGAAGTAAGTGACGATCTGGTTGATAAAATCTTCTCTGAATTCTGCATGGGAAAATAATATATAGGAAAAGTTATTATTCAAATGGAAAATAACAAAAACAATCTGATAATTGAAACGGACGTATGTGTCATCGGTGCAGGTCATGCAGGTTGTGAGGCAGCTCTCGCAACGGCAAGGCTTGGTTTTGATACCGTCATTTTTACGGTCTCCGTGGAAAGCATTGCGCTTATGCCCTGCAATCCAAACGTAGGCGGTACAAGCAAAGGACACCTGGTTCGTGAAATAGACGCACTTGGCGGAGAGATGGGTAAAAACATCGACAAAACTTTTATTCAGTCAAAAATGTTAAACCTCTCAAAAGGTCCTGCGGTTCATTCTTTAAGAGCGCAGGCAGACAAAGCCGATTATTCTCATTCGATGAGAGAAACACTTGAAAATCAGGAACATTTAACCATCAAGCAGGGAGAGGTTTGTGAGATTCTTTTTGACGAAGTCGGTGATGAAAAGATCATAAAAGGAGTTCGTATTTTTACGGGCACAACATATCTTTGCAAAGCAGTAATTATCTGTTCCGGAACATATTTAAATGCAAGATGTCTTTGCGGTGAAGCCATTACCTACACGGGTCCGAACGGTCTTCAGGCAGCAACTCATTTGTCGGAATCACTTGATGCAATGGGTGTTACTTTAAGAAGATTTAAAACCGGAACTCCTGCGCGTATGGATAAGCGAAGCCTTGATTTTTCGAAGATGGAAGAGCAGAAGGGTGATGAAAAAATTATTCCTTTTTCGTTCTCCACAAATCCTGAAGATATCCAGAAAGATCAGGTTTCCTGTTACCTTACTTATACCAACGAAGAAACTCATAAAATAATCAGAGCGAATCTTGACCGTTCGCCGATTTATGCAGGAATTATTGAAGGTACAGGTCCGAGATACTGTCCTTCGATTGAAGATAAAGTTGTTAAATTTGCAGATAAAGAAAGACATCAGGTTTTCATTGAGCCCGAAGGATTATATACCAATGAAATGTATGTCGGAGGCATGAGTTCATCACTTCCCGAAGATGTGCAGCTTGCAATGTATCGAACTGTTCCCGGACTTGAAAACTGCAGAATTGTAAGAAATGCATATGCGATAGAATATGACTGCATTACTCCCGGACTCCTTACACTTTCACTTGAAATAAAAGGAGTGAGCGGACTCTTTTCAGCGGGTCAGTTTAACGGCAGTTCAGGTTATGAAGAAGCCGCTGCACAGGGACTTATCGCAGGTATAAATGCAGCCAGAAAACTTCAGGGAAAAGAACCTTTGATCTTAGACCGAAGCGAAGCATATATCGGAGTTTTAATCGACGATCTTGTTACAAAAGAAAATCTCGAGCCCTACAGAATGATGACTTCAAGAGCAGAGTACAGACTTCTTTTAAGACAGGACAACGCAGATTTCAGACTTCGAAAATTCGGTTATGAAGTAGGTCTTGTAACAAAGGAACAGCTTGATTATGTTCTTTATAAAGATGAAAAAATAAAAGCAGAAGTTGAAAGATTAAAAACAACTTTTGTAGGATCCGCCACAAAGAATCAGGAGTATTTAGAGTCGCTTGGTTCTGCTCCTCTTCGTACCGGAACTTCCCTTGCAGAATTACTTTGCAGACCTGAAATCACCTACGAAAATCTTTCTTTCTTTGATAAGGAAAGAGAAGAATTATCTGACGATATTATTGAGCAGGTTTGCATCAGAATAAAATACGAAGGCTATATCGAAAGACAGGAAAGACAGGTCGCAGCTTTCAAGAAGATGGAGAAAAAACATATTCCCGAAAACATTAATTACGATGATGTTTCTTCACTTCGACTTGAAGCCAGACAGAAGTTAAAACTTTTCAAACCCATGTCGGTAGGTCAGGCCTCCAGAATCAGCGGAGTTACTCCCGCAGACGTTTCAGTACTTTTAATTTATCTTGCATCCATCGGAAAGTAGTATTGGAGAAGTATGAAAAAATACGCAAAGGTTATCATAGTAATTATTGTTGTACTGATAGTTTTAGCTGTGCTTGCTTTTTGTGCAGTTCCAAAATACCCTCAGGAATTTGTTACTTACAATAAAGATAAAGTATTTACAAATAAGTATGTAAGTAAGCTTGAAGGTGTAGTATCCTGCGAGTATGAAAAAATAGACAAGGCCTATGTTTTTTTAGGAAAGAAATATTCCTTAGGTCCGACCGATCCTGCATACCGCGGAATTATTACTTTATCCGAAGAAGAGGGTAAAAAGATTTTTAATTCTTACGACTGGCATTTGGATGATGAATTCGTTCCTGAGATAGGAAGTTTAGATACTGCAAATCTTAAAGATGATGAATGGTATTTTAACTACGACTTCGACAATGATTACTTTTACATGGGACTGGGATATGTACGTTTTAACGGAAAAGATACAATAATTTTTGATCAGCAGATGCACTAGTTTATATGTCCCATTTATTGGACATGTAATTTGATACAATGATTATATGGAAGAATAATCATATGTATCTTCAATAAATAATCATTTATGGAAAAAGGGATATTAAAATGATTTCACAGATTACAGATATTGAAGAAAAAATGAGAATAGCGAGACTTATTTTAGAGTCTCTTTTTGACTGGTTTGAAATTCCTGAGACCAGAGAAAAATATATTAATGAAAGTGCAGATCAGATTATGGTTGCAGCTTTCGAAGATGATAAACCCATCGGTTTTTTATGTCTTAAGGAAACCGGCAAGGATACCGTGGAACTTGCAGTTATGGGAGTTTTACAGGATCATCACAGAAAAGGTGTCGGCAAATCTTTATTCAAATTTGCAAAAGAAATTGCTATCGAAAAAGGTTATTCTTTTATGCAGGTTAAGACAGTCAAGATGGGTGTCTATGAAGATTATGACAAAACAAATCTTTTTTATCAGGGAGTCGGTTTTAAAGAGCTTGAAGTATTTCCTCTTTACTGGGACGAAGCCAATCCCTGTCAGATTTACGTGATGTCTTTAAAGTAAAAATTTTATTTCTCATAAAAGATTTTATATGTCCAATTTATTGGACAGGTAAATTTTATTACAACAAATTTGGATTTTTGTATGGAACAGTTTTTTAACGATCTCAAAGAATGGAATATTGAAATATCCGACGAGCAGTTAAATCTCTTTGAAAGATTTACCGCTCTTCTTCTTGAGTGGAATGAAAAGATTAATTTAACTGCCATAACAGATTTAAGTGATATATATAAGAAACATTATCTTGATTCTTTATCACTGATAAAATGTATCGATGATTTGGGTGATAAAGAATATACCCTGTTAGATCTTGGTACCGGCGCAGGCTTTCCCGGAATACCTTTAAAGATAATGTATCCGAACCTTAATATTACATTAGTGGATTCATTAAGAAAAAGAGTTGATTATCTTAACCTTGTTATAGATGAATTAGGTCTTGAAAATATAACCGCCATTCATGCAAGAGCTGAAGTACTTGCACATGATGAAAAATATCGTGAACAGTATGACATAGTTGTATCACGTGCGGTTGCTAATCTTTCCGTATTAAGTGAGTACTGTATTCCCTTCGTAAAAGTCGGTGGTGTATTTGTATCATATAAGTCCGGTGATTCCAATGAAGAAATTACAGGTGCAGCTAATGCCATAGGAATTCTCGGCGGAAAGAAAGCAAAAGTTTTTGATTTTATTCTTCCCTCATCTGATTACTCCAGGTGCAATGTTCTTATTGAGAAAAAGAAGAGCACCGAGGACAGATTTCCCCGCAAAGAAGGTATACCTTCCAAGCGTCCTTTATAATCTATATATAGTTGTTTCACGTGAAACATTTTTTGATTTATTTTCACATTACAACTATATAATGTTTCACGTGAAACATTTCCCCCAACATTTTGATAATTTTGTGAAACAATTTTTTCAGGGTATCTATATATAGTCTGATTACAAACCGTTTTTTATTTTGTTTTAAATATATTTTTAAAATTATTTCTGTGTGTTATTATGGAATCACTAATATGGGGAGAAAAAATATGAAGGTAAATTTATGTTCTGCTTGTGATGTTCCGAAACTTGCGGAGATGAACAAGTATTTAATAGAAGATGAGAAAAGTGACAATCCGATGCAGCTCGTAGAACTTGAACACAGAATGAGTGAGTTTCTGGATACGGATTATAATGCTTATTTATTTGTAGAAGAAAATGATGTTGTGGGTTATGCATTAGTCAGAAAACAGGAAGACGGTTTTTACTTAAGGCAGTTTTATATTGACCGCGATCACAGAAAAAAACATTTCGGAACCGCTGCGTTCAAAGAACTGATCAAGATTCTAAATACAGATAATATCTTTGTCGATGTTTTACCCTGGAATGAAAGAGGTCTTTCTTTCTGGAAGAGTCTCGGTTTTAAAGAAGCTGCTATTTCCATGAAGTTAAAGTAAATTGGAAATTAGGATATGGTTACAAGAGAAGATATTTACGTATACGTAAAAGACAATTACAATACCGAGCCGGATTATCCTTTTGAAGATTCTCCAAAGGCCGCTGTTTTAAGACATCGTATCAACAGAAAATGGTACGGTCTTATAATGGATGTTTCCTATAATACTGTAGGTATTTCCAAAGATGGAATGATCGATATTATAAACATCAAGCTTGATCCGGAAATGATTATTCAGCTTTCTTCTCAGAAAGGGTTCTGTCCTGCTTATCACATGAACAAAACTCACTGGATAACCATTGTGCTTGACGGAAGTGTCAGGGATGATGAGATATTCAATCTCATAGATTTAAGTTACGACCTTACAAAATAGCGGAGGTTTATCCGTATGTTTGGAAAGAAAAAAAGGAAATCTGAAAATGAAATAGTGTTTGATTCAGAGAAACAGTATGCTGTAATCCGCAGTTCCATCTGTACAGGAGAAAAAGTTGCAGGTTTTAAGAATTATTCGGACGGACACTTTACCGAAGTAATGCTTATTAAAAGTAAGAAAGACGAAGAGATTTTTAAGGAAACCTACCATCTCGAAACGGTAAAAACAGAATATTAGGAGTATGGTAAATACTTCTCAACAATATCTTGTAATTGATTTTTAAACTTTCATATCTATATATAGTTGTTTCACGTGAAACATTTTTTGAGACCAAAATGATAATTGACTATATGATGTTTCACGTGAAACATTTTTATACAATATTTTGGGAAAACACGTGAAACAAGAAAAACAATAAGACATATATATAGTATGTTTCATGTGAAACAATTCTTTTATGAGAAACTATATATAGATAATTTCAAAACAAAACATTCGAAAAAGAAATAAAATTCGTGATTATTTTAGTAGATAATATATATTAATAATGATATTATTTTAAAGTCGGTATTAAAAAAGTCAGATTTATAAGGAGAGTTCAAATGGGAAGAGTTATAGCGATAGCTAATCAAAAAGGTGGTGTCGGCAAAACGACAACAGCTATTAATCTGGCAGCGGCAGTTGCAAAAAAAGGCAAAAAAGTACTTTTGATAGATATAGATCCTCAGGGAAATGCAACCAGCGGATTCGGTATAGAGAAGAATGAAATGGACAATACAGTTTACGAACTGATGCTCGGAGAATGCCCTATTAAGCAGTGCATCATTCCCGATGTTTGTGAAAATCTTTCTCTCATTCCCTCAAATGTAAATCTCGCAGCTGCAGAGATTGAACTTATCGATGTAGACAGAAAAGAATTCATTTTGAAGAACGAAGTGGACTGGATAAAGGATCAGTATGATTATGTTTTCATCGACTGTCCTCCTTCACTCTCCATGCTTACAATAAATGCAATGACAACAGCAGAGAGTGTACTTGTTCCGATTCAGTGTGAATTTTATGCAATGGAAGGTTTGAGCCAGTTAATCCATACAGTCAATCTTGTAAAACAAAGATTAAATCCGGTTCTTGCCATGGAAGGTGTTGTATTTACAATGTACGATTCCAGAACCAACCTTTCACAGGATGTTGTCGACAGTGTTAAGGAAAGACTGGAAGAGAGAATTTTCGAAACAACAATTCCGAGAAATGTAAGACTTGCAGAAGCACCCAGTTACGGACAGCCGATTATCGAATACGATCCGAAATCTGCGGGTGCCGAAAGCTACAATAAACTGGCAGACGAACTGATTAATATCAGATAATAAGTACAGCTTTAATTAATGCAAACATAAGGAAAATATAGTATAATTCAAAAAGTATTATTCAGGGGGAAGAACGCATGGCCGGTCTTAACAAAGATAAAGGAAAAGCAACAAAAAGAGCAGGGTTAAATAAGACTAGAGGACTTGATACATTAATCAAGGCAAATGTCGAAGAAGCAGAGGTTAATGCAAAGTACAAAAACAGCATCGTTATGATGAACCTTTCAAAGGTTGTACCTAACAAATCTCAGCCTCGTAAAAACTTTAACGAGGATGCTTTAAACGAACTCGCTGATTCAATTAAAGAACACGGAATCATCGAGCCGCTTATTGTTCAGGACAGAAAAGACCATTATGAAATAATCGCCGGTGAAAGAAGATGGAGAGCTGCCAATATTGCAGGTCTTACAGAAGTTCCCATCATCATCAAGGATCTTACGGAGCAGCAGATAGTTGAAATCGCACTCATTGAAAATATTCAGAGAGAAGATTTAAATCCCATCGAAGAGGCTCACGCTTACAGAAGACTGATTGAAGAGTTCAATCTTAAGCAGGACGAAGTAGCGGATAAGGTTTCAAAGAGCCGTACTGCAATCACCAATACAATGAGACTTTTAAAGCTTTGTCCCGAAGTTCAGCAGATGTTAATCGATGAAATGATTTCCGAAGGACATGCGAGAGCTTTACTTGGAATAGAAAATGCTCAGGTTCAGGCCGATCTTGCACAGCAGGCATTCGATCAGAAGATGAGCGTTCGAGAGATTGAAAAACTTGTAAGAAATATCGGCAAAGAAAAGAAAGCGAGAGCACAGAAAAACGAGCAGATTTCCATAGCTTACAAGGAATACGAAAACAAATTAAAAGAAAAACTCGGAACAAAGGTTAATATCAACCTTAAGGAAAACGGTTCCGGTAAAATCGAAATTGAATTCTATTCAAACGATGATTTCGAAAGAATCATTGACTGCATAAAATAAAAATGAAGAGATGCCATGGTTTACATAACATGGCAATGAGGTAATTGATGAACAGCGCGTTTTTAAACAAAATAGGGCTCGGAAATGTTGATATAGGGCACCTGTTTTTAATACTTTTCATACTTCTGATTATTTTAATCATCGGTGTGGGATATATCATTTATGAGAACATCAGGTTCAGAATAGCTTATAAGAAATTTATGAAAGGCTCCACCGCCGACAGCCTGGAAGAAAAGATTTTCCAGATGTGCGAGGAGCAGGATTCCCTGAGAAAGCTCGGTATCAAGCATTCAAGAGAAATCAAAGAACTGTATGCAAAACATCAGTCAGCATTCCAGAAAGTCGGTCTCGTAAAATATGACGCTTTCAAGGAAATGGGCGGTAAGTTAAGCTTCTGTCTGGTTCTTTTAGACGAGAACGATACAGGTATTCTTATAAATTCAATTCACAACACATCCGGTTGCTTCTGCTACTCAAAGAAGATTAAGAACGGTAAGTGCGATATTGTTTTAGGCGAAGAGGAACAGCTTGCGGTTGATAAGGCAACAAGAAGAAAAATGAAGATTGCCAAAGCGCTTCCCGATAACGTAGAAAACGACAAAGACTGATAAATAAATAATGGGGGAAAAATAATGACAAACGATTTCTTAAGAAGCTTTAAGGCAATAATGATTGCAATCGCATTGACGGTTATTGAAGTAATTGTGGGCTGGATGTTTATTTCCAACAGTATTAGCCTGAAAAAAGACCCGATTAATATTTCCGATGTTTCTTTTGACTGGGGCAGTCTGAAAGCCGGCGATCATGTTGTAGGTGATATCCAGTATTCGCCGGGCTATTATATGTATACCGAGAGAAAAGGCGGTTACGAAGAGTCCAGGGACTATGTTATAACCGATTATGCCAAATATGACGGCGAGTACAGTTATTATTACATGATGGCAACAAGAGTATATAACGGCAATTTTGACAGCTGGGATAAGTTGGCATATCCGAGTGAAGGAAAAACTATTCATATCGAAGGCGTGCTTAAGAAAACTAATTCCACGCAAAAATCTTATCTTGAAAGAACATTGAGGGAATCAGGTTTTTCAAGTGAAGAGATAAACGAGTGTGTGATTCCGTTAATGGTCTTGCAGACAAATACGAGTAACAACAAAATCTTACTTATCATAATGATTGCAGCCGGAGTTGCCGTGATAGCATTCTGGTTTGGCATTATTAAAGCATTCAGAACCAAGGAAGATTACTCAGATTATGGAAATGATTATCTAAGCAGGGACGATGCAATCAGCAGATATTACGGTAATAACTCAGCAAATGATGCTGATGCGGGATACAGTGGAAGTCCGTACAGTTACTACGAAAAACAGAACGAGCAAAACGGCGAAAACGGAAACGCACAACAGACGAATCCTCAATGGGACGGCACCGCTTACGGCAATAATACTACATCCGACAACGAGGCATTTAATCAGTTCAGCGGATATACAAGCGGAAGAACCATTTCGGCACCTTCAAGTCAGGATGAAAGCAATCCGTCTGTAGGAGGCAGCCTTTTCAGGCCCGAAAATAACAATGTTAACAATAATTCAAATGCTGATGCTCAGAACTTGGGACAAAGCAATGAGCAGCCGACTTTTTGGGTTAAAAAATAATATATAAGGAGTTATTAAAAATGATAGACATTAAGTTTTTAAGAGAAAATCCTGAAGTAGTAAAGAAAAACATCGAAAACAAATTCCAGTTTGACAAGCTTCCCCTTGTAGACAAGGTAATCGAGCTTGACGAGCAGAGAAGAAAAACTCAGCAGGAAGCTGACAACCTTAAGGCAAGCAGAAATGCTATCTCAAAGCAGATTGGTGCATTAATGGCACAGGGCAAGAGAGAAGAAGCCGAAGAAGTTAAGAAGCAGGTTGCAGAGAATGCAAAGAAACTCGAAGAACTTGATGCAAAGCAGAAAGAACTCGAAGAAGAAACAACAAAGATCATGATGGTAATTCCCAACATCATCGACCCTTCGGTTCCCATCGGTAAAGATGATACAGAAAACGTTGAAGTTACAAAATACGGCGATCCCGTGGTTCCCGATTTTGAAATTCCTTACCATACAGAAATCATGGAAAGATTCAACGGTATCGATCTTGACAGTGCAAGAAAGGTAGCCGGCAACGGATTTTACTATTTACAGGGTGACATCGCAAGACTTCACTCGGCAGTTATTTCCTACGCAAGAGATTTTATGATCAACAGAGGATTCACATACTGCGTTCCTCCTTTTATGATCAGAAGCAACGTAGTTACAGGTGTTATGAGTTTTGCCGAAATGGATGCCATGATGTACAAGATTGAAGGCGAAGACCTTTACTTAATCGGTACTTCGGAGCATTCGATGATCGGTAAGTTTATCGATACAATCATTCCCGAGGAAGAACTTCCCAAGACCCTCACAAGTTACTCGCCCTGCTTCAGAAAAGAAAAAGGCGCTCACGGTATCGAGGAAAGAGGCGTTTACAGAATTCATCAGTTCGAGAAACAGGAAATGATTGTTGTCTGCCATCCCGACGATTCCAAGATGTGGTTCGACAAATTATGGCAGAACACAGTTGACCTCTTCAGATCAATGGATATTCCCGTAAGAACACTTGAGTGCTGCTCGGGAGATTTGGCAGATCTTAAGGTTAAATCGTTCGACGTAGAAGCATGGTCACCCAGACAGCAGAAGTACTTCGAAGTAGGAAGCTGCTCGAACTTAGGCGATGCTCAGGCTAGAAGACTTAAAATCAGAGTTAACGGCAAAGACGGCAGCAAGTACTTTGCTCATACATTAAACAACACGGTTGTTGCTCCTCCCAGAATGCTTATCGCATTCCTTGAAAACAACCTTCAGGCAGACGGTTCGGTGAGAATTCCCGAAGTTCTTCGTCCTTACATGGGAGGCATGACGGAGATTAGATAACTCATCGGAAGCGGTGGTAATATGAACAGATATTTCAGAGCCGTAGGCTTTTTGAATAATTTCTCAATACAGGAATATGAAAAAATAGTCGAAGACATCATTTTTCGTCCGGAAGGCTCTATAATTGCGGATAATATCAACGCAAAATATCTGATTTTGGACAAAAATCTTGATTGCGGCGAGAATATCGGTATCTGCGCCAGGATCATAAAAGATTCGAAAGGCAATATTCACAGAGATACGGTTTTTCCGTATTTCAGAAACGATGAATTTGTCGAGCACGAGTACGTTTCGTTTGAAAAAAAGATCAGCGGCGAAGAGTTTTTGGGAGTTTACGAAGATTTAAACCTCGGAGAGAACATTTTCTTTTATGTTCAGAACGTGGATGAGCTTTTTAAGAAGAAAAATCTTAAAACCATCAAATGCTCGGTTGCGATTTCCGGACTTTCGATTGCCGGAAACGTAATTCTGCCCATAAAAAAGAACGAAGCGCAGATAGAAGACGCCAAAGAGTTTAACAAAAAGAGAATAAACCTCTTAAACAAGGCAAACGACGGCGATCACAATGCTTTCGCGACGGTAAGATACGACGATATCTTAACAAATGTAACTGTTTCCGAACAGGTATTTGTTGAATCGATGGATATTTACACCGTAGTTGATTCGTCCTTCATTCCCTGTGGTGCCGAGTGCGATTTATATTCGGTACTTGGAGAAATAGTGGATTTCAAAACAGTCAAAAACGTTGTCAGCGACGAAAATGTCTATGTTTTGAAAGTTTTGGTAAAAGGTGTGGTTTTAACAATCTGCATCAACGAAAAAGATTTATTCGGCGAGCCCCAGATCGGTTTCCGTTTCAAAGGAACCGTCTGGCTGCAGGGCCGTGTAAATATTCCCTAGTTCCTATAGTTAAGTGGATATAATAAGCCCCTCCTAAGGGCTAGTCCCCAGTTCGACTCTGGGTGGGAACGTAAAAACGCTCGAAGAAAAATCTTCGGGCGTTTTTTATTGAATACTGTTTTTGTAAATCAGTTTATTGAATTTTATGATTTCCTCGGGAGTCATTGCCTTTTTATCAATTATCTGACCGTGGGTGATGATTCCTTTTCCCGAGACGGTAAGAATGGTCATTTCCTCAAGGTCGATGATATCCGTTATCTGGTTGTAGAGGAAATCATAATTCGCCTTGGAACCCACTACTCGGAAGAATTTGGGGTAAAAAATTACATGCATTTCTACCGGAGTTCCGCAGTAGAGTTTCATCTGACTGTAGTTGACCGCCGCCTGATAAAGATATCCGAACCACGACATAAAGAAAACGTAGAGTCCGAGCAGGATAAATATTATAAAAGGAATCAGCAGTCTTAAGAATACAAAAGCAAAACCGATTGCAAAAAGAAGAATCGAAACAAGGAAAGTGATTCTCTGCCACTTAAGGTGATATCTTCCGTAAGTGATTCTCGCGTATCTTCGGTTCATCGCTTTTGTTAATATGAATTTGTTTTCAAGTACCGGAATCATGTCCGGATTTACTGAGTCTGTGTGAGCCATAATTTTTTAAAAAGGTTTGTTGTTAAGCCAGTCATTGTAAGCCGCATTTGCTTCTTCGCTTGCTTTCTTGTCTTTCCACGCACTGATGTCGCTGCAGATTGCGAGCATTTCGTCAACCACGAGCTCTGCAGTTTTGGGTTTTACGTATATAAGGTATGAAGTCATCCGTCTGATGGCTTTCGGACTTCCGAGGTTTTTGATGATTTCCTCGCCGAGTCTCTCCGGAAAGCCAAGCCCGGTCAGAGCTTCCATTAATTCATTTTTGGCATTTATCCATTCGGTTCTGTCGTTCATATTAATTCATCTGTTTTAAAATAAAATCTTTTACACCCTCGAGCGAGCTTTCTTTCCATGCGCCTTCGTCTGCTTTTTGGGAAAGCGGATAAATTATCTGAAAATCAAGCGTCTCTCCCGGAACCCTTCCGCTTCTGAGGGGCTCATAAAAGTTATTGTAAAAATCTTCTTCGGTAGCGTTTTTAAACTGATCCGGCTTTAAGAAACGAAGCTGCTTCTTTGTATTCTCGATAAACATCTTCGCCGCGAGAGGTGCAAGTTTTTCATATTCGTCTTTTTGAACATCCGTAAAAATTGCAGGGATTTCGCCTTTGACAACGCGCTCGTTTTCTCTGTCTATCTTAATTCCGAAGGGCTCAAATGAAAATTCATCTTCGGTGAAATTAAGTTTTACAAAAAGTCCGAACTCGGTATTAAACTGCGATCTCTGATAATCCGTATCAAAGATAAAATTGCCGAGCGAATAAAAGATAATTTTATCGCCGACGGTTTCGTAGTTCATCGGAACATGCGGATGGTGAGCGACTACGATATCCGCACCCATTTCCAGATATGCAAGGTATCTGTCTCTGGTGTAGTATGTGGGAAGTGCGGTAAATTCCTCACCCGCATGTGCTACAACCACGCACCATCTGTTGTTTTTCTTTATTTCTTTTATTGCTTTTTCTATTTTCTCAAGGTCGCTCCAGGAAAAACATCCGGGAGTTTCGGGTCCTGCTTTTCTGCAGGCTCTCTGATAACCGACTCCTATCATTCCGATGCCGCCGGCCTCTTTTAGGATAACGGGTTTTCTTGCTTCTTCTTCATTCATCCCTGCGCCAAGTGTAAGTGCGCTGTGCGAAGTGGCATTTTCCAGAGTGGCCTTAATGCCTTCTTCTTTCGCATCCATTATATGGTTGTTGCAGATATTCCAGATATCGGCGCCGATGCTTTGAAGGAAATCTCCGACCTTCGGATCCATGCTGTGAACCAGTGAAAGAGCTCCGGTTGTGGCTTCTTCGGCCTTTCTTTCGTAAAGAGGCCCCTCCACATTTACAATCAGATGGTCGCCCGAAGTTAAAAATGCACGCACATCATCGGAGAGAAGATTTTCATCCTCCCACCTTTTATTCATATATTTGTCAAAACCGATATCTCCGGTAAAAATCAAACTGGTGCCGTTCATAATAAGACCTCGTTTTCAAACTAGTTCTATTATAAAGAAAAATAAGTAAAAAGTATATATTTTCAGACGTCACAACACAGACAATGTCAATTTGACAGTAACAGCATGAAAATATATAATAATGACAAGATGACATTGACAGTTAAGTACTTGACAATAGTACCACGAGGTAGTACCATATGAATAATAAACAAATAAAAACCTACATAGACATATTCAGCAACCCTATAAAATCAGATATAACATGGTCTGATATTGAAACCTTATTTATGGCTTTAGGTGCAAAAATATCTGAAGGGAACGGGTCACGAATAAGAGTTGAGTTAAATGGAGAAAGAGCTGTTTTTCACAGACCTCACCCTGAAAAGAATACTGATAAAGGAGCAATAGTGTCTGTGAGGAAGTTTCTAAGTAACGCAGGTGTAAAAATATGACATACAAAGGTTATGTTGCCAAAATTGAATATGACGAAGATAATAGCATTTTCACCGGAATGGTTATTAACACGAGAACAGTAATAACTTTTTCGGGTACTTCGGTAAAAGAATTGGAAACGGAATTTAGAAATTCTGTTGAAGATTATCTGGAATGGTGCAAAGAAGATGGTGTTTCGCCGGAAAAACCATATTCAGGGAAACTTAATCTTCGATTAACACCGCAAATGCATCAGGAGGCAGCACTTAAGGCAGGCAAAATGGGAATTTCTCTTAATCGCTTTATAGAAAATGCAGTTGAAAATGAATTAAAACAAGGATGAAGAATATATGAAAAAATACAATAATTTAGAAGATGCAATAAAAAGAATAGAGAATTTGGAAAAAGAAAACGAAGCTTTAAAAAAAGAACTGGAGTATTATAAAAACAGAAAGATAAGCGGCAGACAAAAACACAACGAAAAATGGATGTCAATTTATAATGATTTTGTATCTTGTTATGAAAGTGGAATGACTGTAATTGAAATTGCTAAAAGTAAGAACCTGAGTGAGCGAACAGTATACAGATATAAATCTTTTTACGAACAAACGAAAAAAGAAAAGAAGTAAAAAAGCCCGATTGCTCGGGCTTTTTTTAGTTTAATTTTTCGTATAGTGATTCGGTTTCTTCCGCCGTGTTTTCGCTAATGTAATATGTTCTGGTTTCGGTTTTGATTTTTATGTACTTTCCGACCTGAGGGTTTAAATAAAGCCTGCAGCCCGCTTCGCCGTTTACTGTAAAAACTCCGCTTGCGACATTATCCATTCCGGTGCCCGCTGTTCTTGTTGCCTTCAAATCACTTAAGTCACCGTACTCAACCGAGGCGATTTCGTTTTTGGCGATTTTATACTCGTCCCAGAGCTGATGGCAAATTACGTAATCGTCGGTTTCGATTATATCAATAGGCGTTACGGACATCATTCCGATCCAGATCAGTGCAAGAACGGAAAATACTATTGTAAGGACTCCGAATCCTGTGATGATTTTTCCGACAGGATGGGCAATGTTTATGGTCATTCCGACACCCACTCTTTTATCGACATTAAGCTTTCTGTCGTTGGGGTTGTAATAAAACATGCCTAAAATCCAGTGGTCATCGTCATCTTCGACAAAGTTTGTTTCTTCTTTATAATATCTTTTATCGATAGCCAGTTTCTTAAATGCGTAAATAAACGTAACCGTAATCATAACCAGTATATATACTCCCAAAAGCAGAACAAGCAAAATCTCCGCATTTAAGAAAAGCGCACAAGCCAGAACTATAAGTGCAAAAATATTATTTAACCAGGAAAAGAAAATCATATAATCCGAAAAAATCTTTTTCCTTGAGCGGTTGTAGTTTGCATTAATATCGCTGTTTTCGCTGATAACTTCATTTCTGGAATTATCGATCATAAAAGCAATAGGCAGGATAATAAAGTTTGTGGCAATAATCGATGCTACTAATGCTGTGCAGACGAACGCCCCCTCAAAAACCTTAAGAGGTAAAAGTAATCCGAGGTCAATGAGTACGGCTAAAACTATAATCAGCAAACCAACAATGTTTGCACCAAAAAGGAGCGGTTTATTTAAAGCGTGAATATTGGAGGCGTTTTTAAGATCTGCATAAAGAACACCTTCGTTAACTATTCCCAGGCATTTTTTGTATTTTTTCAGTTCGGAATTGCCGAGTGCATAAGGGATACAAATGACAACCAAAGCAATGTAAACAAATACAGTCCAGACAATCATTTTAATTGTCAGGCCCGGCACAAAGAGAAGCAGCGTTGAAATCACAAGGATTCCGATTAAAATAGCAGTGCCCTGTTTTTTATGAGTACCAACAAGAATATCAATAAATTTTGCACTTTTATCCACCTTAAATTCAGGTCTGTTGTTAACTCCGAAAATCCGCTGCTTTTTCTGCCAGTTCTTCGGATACATCATTACATAAAGCAAAACCACCGAAGGAACAAGGCATATAAACATTATTAATCCAAGTAAAAAATCATTCATATCATTTACCCCACATTTCATCAATCAGTTTGTCAAAATCTTCCTTAGCAATACCGGAAATCTTCGCTTCCGAAATTATTCGCTTTAATTCGTCAGCATTTTCATTGCTTAAAGACTTTGACTGGTTTATCTCCATACGGACTCTGGCGCCGTTTTTTCTGTCGGTTAAAATGTAACCCTCGGATTTTAATATCTGATAGGCTTTGCTGACGGTCATAGTATTGATGCCGATTTCCATGGACAGCGCTCTTACCGTAGGAAGCTGCTCCCCGGCCGATAATTCGCCCGAGGAGATTCCCATTACTATTTGATTTCTGATCTGCATATATATCGGAATGTCCGAATATTCGTTAATTCTAATAATCATTTCGATTTCTCGTTTCTTTTATGATTAATATATTTTATGCCTCAGTAACTTCTTCGCTCTTTGTACCTTTTTTCTTAAGGACGATGACAGCGATGATTATGGAAAGGATAAATAAAGGTATTCCGCCGATAGCTCCGTTATAGAACGGTCCGAGTATCTGAAGTTTTCCGAAACGCTCAGCATTGTTGACATTTGTGAATAAACATACAAATGATCCGGCGTTTACAGCTCCGTGTAAAAGAGATGGATACCAGATACATTTTGATTTATCATATACAACTTCTTCCAACAAACCGAGTGCAACGGTAAAGACTGAAAATACGATAAGTCCGATATAGGGATGTCCGAAGTATTCGGTACCGTATTCGTAGCCAACAAGGATAATTACCGGGAAATGGAAAGCGCCCCAGATTAATCCGCCGACAATCCATGTCGGAACCTTGCCCATGCTCTTGTTAAGTTCGGGATAAAGGAATCCTCTCCAGCCTACCTCTTCGCCGAGTGCCAAGACCATATTAATCAAGGGTGCGTAAGATATGGCTTGAATTATTTGAATAAATGTTAAAAGATTTAATGATATGCCCACACTCTTAAGCTGTTGTTCAAGATCCAGTCCCTCGGGAAGTGTACTCGCAATATAGGAGCCTGTCAAATCAAACATATCAGGGAAGATAAGGAAAAAGAGTGCTCCGCCAAGGGATGCGATAATTGCGGGTCCGAACCAGCAAAGCGGAATCAGCCATGCAACTTTTTTAAATCTGGGAATGAAATTGATGCCTTTAAAATTTCCTTTGGCAAAAAGAGCTCCGAAAAACGGCGTAAACATTAATATCATGAGCAATACCGTAAAAAGTGTCTGCCCCATACCTCCGGGATTCTTAATAGCTAAGATTGAAGCAATGATTTGAATTGCGTATGCGCTGACAAATACAAATATTAAGAATTTTATAACCTGTTTTTTATTCATACATTTCCTCCTGTGGTGAAAACACCTACTGAATGTTTTGTATTAGTTGTTGTAATACAAACTATACAACGACTCTTTTATGGTGTCAACATCTTTTTAAAAAAATTTTTTAAATTGTAAGAGGTGTATTATAATGGAACAAGAGCTCATAAAAGAAGCGTTTATAAAAGAAAGGAAATACCATGTACTATCTCATTAAGGAAAAACTCGAAAAATCCACGAAAAATGAATTCAGAAAAGGAAAGAGCCAGTTTGTAGCTGTAATGACGCTCGAGGAGTGGAAAAATACAAAGGAAGATTTCGAAATGGGCATCGACCTTGATATCGACCCCAATGAAATATATTCCACCAAGGCAATTGTCAACTACGATTCGCTGACAGGTTGTTTCAGCATTCCGGATCGCGACGATTTCGAGAAATATTATGATTTTCTTTTTGCCCTCGACGAAAAGGGTATTGTTTTCATTGATGATCACGAGTATGTAAACGGTATTATAGACAGAATTCAGAAAACAAAAAAATGGAGATTCCCGAGCCTCGAGAGATTTATATACGATTTTCTTGAAGAGATAGTCAGACATGACAGAGAGCTTATCGAAAAATATGAAAAAGAACTTACCGAAATGGAAGATCTTATTGCAAAAGACAGCGGCGAGGAAATTTCCGACAGAGCCAATGACATTCGAAGCGACATAAGAGATTTAAGAGTTCATTACGAACAGCTTCTCGATTTTTCGCAGGAACTCGAAGAAAACGAAAACAATTTCTTTACACATGAAAACTTAAGATATTTTAAACTTTTTACGAGCCGTATTGAAAGAATGCGTGACGAAACAATGGCGGTAAGCGACCATGCACTTCAGATCAGAGATATCTACAAGGCACATCTTGATATTAAGCAGAACCGAATTATGACACTGCTTACCATCGTTACCACCATTTTTACACCGCTTACGGTTATCGCAGGCTGGTACGGAATGAACTTTAAATATATGCCTGAGTTAAATTCAAAACTCGGCTATCCCATCGTTATTATCGTCAGTCTTTTCATTGTTGTCGGAAGCCTGGTTATATTTAAATTAAAAAAATGGCTGTAAAAAAATATTTTTTGTAACCTTTCGTTTCGTTCGTTTGTATTATGTGTGAAAGGCCTTAAAAAACAACTTACACAGGAGAACTCATGAGACCTGCATTAAATGAACTGGTCGAAAAGTACAAGAACAATCTCTACGCCGTGGCATTCAATGTTTGCAAAAACCCCGATGACGCAGAGGATGCAGTTCAGGACACTTTTGTTTCATACTTTTCGAACCGCAAAGAATTTGAGACGGAAGAACACGTAAAAGCATGGCTTATACGGGTGGCAATCAATAAAGCAAAAAATATTAACAATTCATTCTGGAGAAAAAACAAAGTCACTCTGGATGAAACAATGGAAACACTGGCTTTCGAAACGGAAGAATCAAAGGATCTTTTTGAAACTGTAATGAAACTTCCGGAAAAATATCGCATCGCCATTCACCTATTTTATTTCGAGGATTACACCGTAAAGGAGATTTCGGAGATTTTAAAAACTTCCGAAAGCAATGTGAAAGTAAGATTATCGCGTGGCAGAAACCTTCTCAAGGAAACATTAAAGGAGGGATGGGAAGATGACGAATAAAGAAAAATACAAACAGGCATTTTCGGTACTTCATACCTCCGAAAATTTTTCACCGGAGGTAGAAATAATGGCAAAATTAAATAAAAAGAACAAAATCAGAGGTATCATAGCAGCATGTATCGGAATTTTTACAATCGGAGGTTTGAGCACCACAGCTTATGCGGCTAATGTCGGAAACATTCAGAGACAGATTCAGCTCTGGGTACAGGGCGACCAGACAACCGCAACTCTCGATATCGATGAAACACAGGGCGAGTACAAGATTTCTTATACCGGCACCGACGGAGCCCCTGTAGAGATTAGCGGTGGCGGCATCACGATTGATATAAACGGAAATGAAAAACCTGTAAACGAACAGGAAATCATGGAACACATAATGATGCCTTCCGTAGAGTATCTGGATGATGGCACAATCTGGGTTTACTACAAAGACAGACAGATGGAAATCACCGACAAATTTGATGAAGAAGGCTTTTGCTTTACTCAGATAGCCGACGGTGGAATGACCTATTACATGACCATCAAAAAGAACGGAGGATACGGAATCGATACCATAAAATATCCAAGCAAAAAAGGATTTAATTACTAAAATTTTTAAGCGCAGTCTCAAGGGGCTGCGCTTTTTTTAGTTTGTTGATTTTAGGGTGTTTTTAAGGTAAAATATTTATCGGATAGCTGAATATTTTTTTGACTTGAATTAAGTAAGAGGGGTTACAAAAAATGAAAAAAATAGTAGAGATGTACAAATGTCCGAACTGCCAGGGAAAGCTGGAGAAAACGGACGATGCAAATGTGCTTCGCTGTATGTTCTGCGGAACCGAATTCGAGACAGAGGATTCAGAACCGGAAAAAGTTGAAGTCAAGGAAGAGGAAGTAAAGGAAGAAGCTCTTCCCAAGCAGAAGATGGAAACCGAGGACGGATTTACCAAATTCGAATGGTTTGACTACAGAACAAAATTCAAAAAACTTCTGACCGGCCACGATACCAAGGATGCAATGAGAACATTCGCATACTGTACTAACGAACTCGGAAACAGTGAGGCAATCATAAAATTCATCAAAAGAGAACTGGTTGATGAATGCGGAATATACTGTAAGGAGCATAAAGAGGAAAAATTAATCGCCTTTTTAAACAGTAAATCGATTAAGGGGCAGATTAATCCTGATGACAATGTTATCTTTTATGCCAATAACGGTATTTTCTCCTGCGGAAAACACGGATTTGTAATAACCGACAAAAAGATTGTTTTCTCGGGCAGAAAGCCTCGCGTAATAGAGTATACCAATCTTCGCAAACTCGCCTTTGATATGGAGTCCGATTTTGTAGATGTACGTCTTAACAGTTCTTATGATACTTCTTTCGGAACAATAGACGGGTCGAAAAAAGCACATGGTGCACTGGCAGCCTTAATCAGTGCCCTCGCTTTTGAAAACGAACCTGAGAGAGATAAAATTATCGTTACCAATTTTAACGATGATAACGATGACGATGATTAAATAATTAGCCTCTCCTTAACAGGGAGAGGCATTTTTGTAATATGGTGATTATACAGTTCATAAAAGAAAATATAATATGCGACATTCTGCTTATCTTTGCGCTTCTTTCGTGGGGAGTTACGATCGGCGCGATAATTTCCAGTAAGAAAACCGGTCATTATGTCTCGGGTCTTCCCGCTGTGGGAGGAATTCTTGTAATAATCGGATTTCTGACATCGTCGGTTAAATGGCTGGCGGTTTTGGGATTACTGGATCCGTATTTGGTTTATTTAATCTTTGTAGTGATTCCGGGATCGATAATAGCCGAAAGCAAAATCAAAAAATGGGAGCCTTCAGAGGAATACGACGGATTTCCTGTGGCTGATTTTACGAGATATAATAAAAGTTACGAGGAAATTCATACACCGTTTGAAGATTCGGATGGATATCTGGTGAACTACATTAACCGCTATATTATCATTTCAAAAAATGGCAGATACGAACTTTTAAAAGTGCAGTTTACGGACCGCATAATTGAGAGGTATGAATTCGACAGTATCGAAGAATGCCGCAAAAAAGCATCGCCAAAAGCAAAGTGGCAAAAAATGACAGGAGAAAAAGAGGCTTAAATGAAAAACATTAAAGAGAAAAGACCGCAGGATCCGGTAAGCAGGATTGAATATATGGAAGAGCTTTATGACAGAGGTTTAAAGCTCATAAAAGAAGCAGATGAAAATCCTCTGGCATTCTTAAGTTTTCAGTCCGAGATTGAAAAGCTCGAGCAGTACTACGGCGACGAAAGATGGAAAAATGATTTTGCGCTGGACGAGCAGGGCAAGTTACCGGCTGATTTAAAGCGCGGAGTTTTATCCGAAGACGGACTATATAATCTTTTAGAGCAGAACAAAGATGTTTTGGAAGAGGTTAAGGAAAAATATAAAGACGATCCCGAGGTTTCGGCGAAAATCAGATTTTTAGGATACGAGGATTTTAAGAAGGATATACTTAAAAATCACTGGAAAGTTTTCGGCGTCGAAATCTACGAGGACGGAGAATTAGCATATTCATTCGGCGATACGAAGGATAATGTTTATCCGCTTTACTCATGCACAAAGAGTATTCTTTCAATCGCGGTCGGTATCGCGCTTGACCGGAACAAAATAGATTTAAGTAAGAACAGTCTTTATTACATCCCTGAGAAATATAAGGCAAATCTTTCAAAGGAACAAAAGGAAAAATGGGAAAAACTCTCCCTTCACAGACTTATGACCATGTCCGTTCCGGGATTTCCTTTCAGAGCGCCCGACGATAATTATATGGATTTTTCACTTGCAAACGAAGATTTCAATCCCGACGAGATTTCGTTTAATTACAGCAATATCTGTTCATACATTGTCGGAGTGGCATTAACCGAAGCACTCGGAGAGGATGCATGGGAGTTTATAGAGAGAAATATTTTAAAACCGCTTGATATTACGGATGCTACTTGCAGCAGATGTTCGAAAGGCTACTTTTATGGTGCCTCGGGTATGGAAATGTCGGTTAACGATTTAAGTAAGGTCGGACTGCTCCTTTACAATAAAGGCGTCTATAACGGAAAGAGAATAGTCTCCGAAGAGTATCTGAAAAAGGCAACTTCAATCTTGCAGATGAACCGCGAGGGTGGCTACGGATATTATTTCTGGAAGTACCGCGAGGGATTCAGCATGAACGGCAAATTTAAACAGAAATGTTATATTTTACCGGAGCGCAAACTGGTTATAACATATCTTGCAGACATTGAGGACGGCTCAAACGTTTTGCGCGACAGCATGGAAAAGCACGTCCTTGGATTATAGAAAGTGGAAGTATTCGGTCAGGAGATTTTAAAATACGATTTTGATTATGCAGGATTTTTAGGAGAGATTAAATAATGCTCAGATTAAGGCCTTATAAAAAATGTGATGCCGCAAAAATCATCACATGGTGCAAGGATGAAAAAACGTTTCTTTTATGGGGAGGCGAGCATTTCGGTTCGTTTCCGATAACGGAAGAAATAATGAATACAAAATATTTTGATAATAACGGCGACTGCGCAGAGCCCGACAACTTCTATCCGATGACGGCATTTGACGAAGACGGAGCAGTCGGTCATTTTATCATGAGGTACATAAAAGGAAACAACAAAATCCTCAGATTCGGATGGGTCATCGTAGATGATGCGAAGCGCGGAAAGGGCTACGGCAAAGAGATGCTCCGTCTGGGTCTTGACTATGCCTTCAATATTTTGAAAGTAGACAAAGTTACAATCGGAGTTTTCGAAAATAACGCATGCGCGTACCACTGTTATCTGTCTGCAGGCTTTCGCCCGTCCACGGAACTTGAGGATTCCTTTGAGGAAATCATGGGCGAGACACAGAGAATCGTAGAACTGGAAATTACTAAGGAAGAGTATATTAAAGCACAGTAATGTAACCCGGGGGAGAAATATGGATTCAAACGGAATAATCATCGTAAAAGGATTTGACTGGGGGCCTGCGGTAACAAAGGTCGTTATTAAGCTCGGCATAGATTTTGACAAAACCCGAAACTTTGATACGACTCTGTTCTGTGTTAAGGAAAAAAGAACGAACGCCCTTGGCACCACGAATACGGAAAGAAAAATAACCGAAGTATACTGTTCGGACGAATCCGGAAACCGCATTGAGGGTAAGGGTGACTATCTTTCTATCGAAATGGCATTCGGACCCGACGAGGGTTCTCCGATGTATTATGATTTTCCGACCGGCTTTAACAAATGGTTTGATTATGAGATGGTTGTAAGAACCATATACGGACAGCAGACCAATTTAAAGAATGAAAAGTTTGTCTTTCCCGAGATTAAAGACGTTGATTTAACCGGAAAGTTCACGGGTTCCGAAGGTCATACCTTAACATATGCTTCCTACAAACCAGCGAACGCTTCCGAAGAAAACAAGCGCCCGCTTGTAATATGGCTTCACGGTATGGGCGAAGGCGGAACAGATCCCGTGATTACACTATACGGAAATAAGGTTGTACCGCTTTTCGGTGATGAGTTCCAGAAAATCATGGACGGCGCATACGTGCTGACTCCTCAGACCCCGACATTCTGGCTTCAGTGTAAGGAAGACGTTGCTTCCTGGCAGAAAAACAAGGGCGACGATTCGATTTATTTAAAAGACCTGAAAGAATTAATAGATAAATTCGCAGATGAAAACTATGTCGACAAAAACCGAATCATTGTCGGCGGCTGTTCAAACGGCGGATTTATGACGATGGACCTCATATTAAATTATCCCGATTACTTTGCTGCAGCTTACCCGATCTGCGAAGCTTTTCTTCCGAAGAAACTTAAAAAAGACAGATTATTGCCCCTAAAAGATATGCCGATCTGGTTTGTTTACGCGAAGAATGATTTTACGGTTATTCCCGCAAAATACGAAAAGCCGCTCTTAAAAATGTTTGATAAAATAGGCGCAGGCAATATTATTGTCAGTGAATTTGAGGATGTTCACGATACTTCGGGACAGTTTGAAAAAGACGGAAAAACCTTCCAGTATTACGGACATTTTTCATGGATTTATTTCTTCAATAATGAATGCATTGAAAACGGCGTAACCATCTGGGAATGGATGGCAAAGCAGACGAAGTAAATCCGATTAACATAATTGCAAAAAAATTCTTGACAATACCCTAAAAAATAATTATTATGATTTCACATACGAAAAAATGCGATGAAGGAATTATGCGTCGTTTGGAAGTTTCAGAGAGCCGGTGGTAGCTGTGAACCGGTACGAAAGAACGAATTGCAGTCTCACTCCCGAGCAGAACCCTCGAAAGGCAAGTAAAGGGCTCCGGCAAGCTCCGTTATCAAGGCTAGAGATATGATAGTATCTTACTGAGTGAC
>JAEEOJ010000014.1 GCA_016284175.1 Lachnospiraceae bacterium
TGTTCAATAATCTTTTGGACATTTCTGCAAACAAATTACCGACTTCATTTTTTTGTGATCCTGTTCCATGGCATAGAATTACCGCTGGCATTTTTTCGTGTTTTTGGGAATAAGAAAACACTGCTGGAATAGCGTATTCTGTATTATATATTGTAATTAGTTTTTCCATATCTTGTTCTCCTCTATTTTCGATTTGTCATCCTGTTTATGCTTTCATCCCTTTTCATCAAACCTCTTTATCAGTTTTCTTATATATCTGATTTCGTTTCTCTTTAAATATCCTACCATGATATAACCTTTATTTATCTGGTCTGTAAAGCCATAGAAAAGACACGTAAGATCTGTTAGAAATTCATTATCTCTTTCATCCTCAAGCCAGAGTTCTTTTTCTTTCAGGATGTAATGCATGCACTCGTGAATCAGTACCGCAAGCACTTCATCAATCGTTCGTGTATTGGCAACACTTATATGGATTTCATCGGTGTCGGAATTATATGTTCCTGCAGCTTCGATAAGATTGCTCTGATTGTAAACAGCAAGATTTCCGATATTAACGCCACAGTATGAAACAACATCTTTCGCTATAAGATTTAGAACCTCTTCATCTCTTATATCTTTTCTTAATTTTTCCATATATTCTTCGTTAATACTGTAGGAAGCAAGGGGCTTCTCGCCGTTTTCCTTTAAATACCCGCAAAGGCCCTCGAAAAGTTCTTTTCTGTAACTTCCCACGGGAAATATTCCGAGGATATTTCCAAGCACGAAAATAACTCCGCCGATATAGCAGATAGTCTCCGGAATGTAGTAAATAAAGTCTCCCACACTGTCGATTGTCCGGATCATTCTGAAAACTTCGAAACCGATCAGACAAAGAAGAAATATACCGATTATATATGAAATGTTTATTCTGATTCTTTTCATAAAACACCTGCTTAAAAACCTAAAATTATTTTATCATAAAAAAAATCGAGAGTGCATAAACACCCTCGATTTTCCTTTTTTATGTTATATTATAATTCTTTTACATATAACAAGTCATTATCGCCGCCGTAATTGGTGATTTCTCTTACAAATGAATATCCGTAATGCTCGTACAATCCGACATTTCCGGGGCAGGTCGGAATATAGCTTTTCTCAAATCCCTGCTTTTTTAAATATTCATTGGCATAGTCGATAAGCTTACCGCTTATTCTCTGTCCGCGATAATCTTCGTCAACAAAGATGCAGGATACCCAGGGAAAAAGATTGGGCAGAGGATAATAATCTTCTTTTAATGCCGATGCCATTCCTATTACTTTTCCGTCTGCTTTGGCTGCAAACATCGTTTCCCAGTCGGTAAACTCCCAGTTTCTTACAAGTCCCGCAATATGATCCTTTGCTTCATATGAACAATTTTCGATAAATGATAAAAGTTCATCTGCAAGAGGAGTTCCTTTATCGACTTTTTCTATCGTAACGTCTGCCTGATTGTTCCAGCCGAAATGCGCTGCCACCAAATCCGCAGTCTCTTCGACGCTTCGGTTAGTGTCTCTCTCAAGCCAGAAGAAATCACTGTTTTTGATGAAATTATAGCGTTCGATATTTAGCGAATATAACGTTTCATTGCAGGTCGCTTTGGCTTTTTCGTAGTCTGTGGCCGAATGGATAAAATCACTGAACGGCTGATGATCCGGTCTGTTGCAGTAATCATCCACAAGGTCTTTCGGTTCTTTTATGAGGAATGCAATCCTTGACGGATCCGTAAACTTAAACGCTTCCTCAGCCACGATGTGTATATCGCATAAAACCGGCTTGTCCTGGGACATCTTCATAAGGTCGAGCAGTATAAAATCGAGCTGCTCTCTGCTGTTTTTTAAGAGCCAGTTTTTGTACTCTTCCACAGTTCTTCCGAAGAACTCGTCAGCGTCCTTGAAGTCTCTGTTCATCTCGGGCTGATGTTCCTTGTCGGATAAGCGTACGTGGTAAGGCATCTGATCGTCGATAACGTACATCGGAATATTGTATTTTTCTCCGAGTGCTCTGGTTATCGTGGTCTTTCCGCCGCAGGGCGTACCTGAAATAAAATAAACGTTTCTTAACTATTCTTTGATTATATTGTCCTGAAATATCATATCGATTCTCCTTATTAATAGTTTTTGTTTTCGAGTTACAATCGAAGCATGAAACTATTAAATAAGTCTCATGCCATTAGATATTTCTTAATCTTAAAAACATTACCATTTTTCTTTCCTCCGTAAATTATGCAGTTAACATTATCGTAATATTATTAAATAAATGTTGTCATGTCAAATGAGCGTTTTATAGAACTTAATTATAAATTTGGTTCCTACTCCCTCGGTACTCTCAACATTTATCTCACCCTGCTCACCTTCAATGATGGATTTTGAAAGTGCGAGTCCGATGCCGACACTGTCTTTGCCTGCGTTCTTTCCTTTGTAGAAACGTTCGAAGATATGCGGAATGTCTTCCGCCGCAATACCGCAGCCCGTGTCGCGGATTGTAAGCTGTGTAAAGATATTGGTGTCGACCATCGTTACCGAAAGTTCGCCGCCGTCATCCATATGCTCGATGCAGTTTTTGATAATGTTCTGGATTGCTTCCACGGTCCAGTTTTTATCGCAGCGGATGATAAGGTCGGAGATGTCCGATTTGAATTTTATATTTCTTAAATCAAACTGAATGCCGAAAGGTTTTACCGCTTCGTCGATAAGTTCGGCGGATGAAACATCTTCTTTTTTAAGTACGATTGTTCCCGCGTCAAGTTTGGATAATTTAAGCAGTGTCTGAATAAGCCAGTTCATTCGGTTAAGCTGCGAAGACTGGGTCTGTAAAAACTCGGTTCTCTTGTTTTCATCCTGCTCATCCACCAGAAGATCGTTCATCACCATCATGGATGTGAGCGGTGTTTTAAGCTGGTGACTGATGTCTGCAATTGCGGCCGCAAGGTTCTTTTTATCATCCGAAAGAAGCTCTTTCTGAAACTTTAACGTCGAGGTCGTCTTGTAAATATTCGTCTTTAAAATCGACAGTTCACCCTCTTCCTGATCGAGGATTTCGTCGTTGCCGTTTTCCGCGAGCACCCTTACAAGATAGTCGTTTAAGTCGACTATTTTCTTATATCTTTTACGAGTATAAAAGATAAAAACCGCCATTAAAACAAGCCCTGTCAGAAGTATTGCAGCGCCGGTTTTTATTCCCAAAAAAACGGAACCGCAAATTACCATAAGAATCGTAAATGCGGATCCCGCTATAATAATGTTTCGGAATTCCTTATTTTTCATAATGCTTCCTCTATTTATCAACTATATAACCCATGCCTCGAACCGTTCTTATAATCTTCGGATCGGAAGGGTCTTTTTCAATCTTGTCGCGAAGTCTTTTGATATAAACCGTAAGGGTATTGTCGTTTACAAAATCGCCGCTTATATCCCACATGTCCGAAAGAAGCTGGTTTCTCGTAAGAACCACTCCGCGGTTATTGCAGAATGTTAAAAGAAGACGGTATTCAAGCGCGGTAAGTTCAATGCTTTCCTCTTTGCCCGTGGCTTCGTCCTTAATCGTAACCTTGGCTTCGTTGGTATAAATGCAGAGGTTTCCGAGCATTTCGATATTGGATGCCGAATCGCTTCCCTTATCTCCCTTGCCTGCTCTTCTTAGAACGCTTTTGATTCTGGCCATAAGTTCGTTTACTCTGAAAGGCTTGCATATGTAATCGTCTGCACCGAGTTCAAGACCCATGACAACGTTAACTTCAGCATCTGCAGCCGTTAAGAAAATAACCGGAATGTCTTCCGATTCTTTCAGGAACTTGCATACGTCGTATCCGCTTCCGTCGGGAAGATTGATATCAAGAATGCTTAAGTCATATTCTTTGGTTTTCCAGGCGGACTTTGCTTCGGCTACAGTCTTAACCGAGGTTACTTCGTAGCCCTCTTTTTCCAGGGAATACTTAAGTCCCATACCGATTGCGTCATCGTCTTCAAGCAAAAATATTTTCATAATAATATCCTTACGGGTTTCGTTTTTTCCTACCCTTTTATTTTATCAAAATGCCGTGAATAATTAAAGAAAATAAAAAAGGGAATCGCTTGGATTCCCCTGGTTTTTTATTCTTTTATGAGGCCTTTGTAAAACTCAAGCGCATTCTTTATGTCTTCATCGTCCGGATGACCTTTGGAGGTTCCGCCGACCAGCTTGAAAGGGCCGAAGGTGTTATAGCCGCTGCAGGTAAACCGGCCTATGATTTCGGCGTTCTTTCCGTCGATTCCGTTGCCCATTGCGTTCTTAAAAATCTTATTCATCGCACTCGTCATGATGTAAAAGATTTTCTTGTTCTCGGGAAGATTTTCTTTTGCAAATTTTATGATGTTGGGATCAAATTTACCGCCGTAAATTCCCGAAGCAAATCCAATCAAATCGTATTCCGATAAATCTTTTTCATGAACCTGAGTAGCGTCAACAACTTCAAGATTGTATTCTTTTGCGATAGCATCTGCCACCTTGCGGGTGTTGCCGTGATGGGTGGATGCACAGATAATGATTGCATTCATATTATTCACTCTCCTTTTATCCGAGTAAGTCTTCAACTGCCTTTCTGACTTCCTTCATATCCGTTGTGGGCTCGAATCTTGCCACAACATTACCTTCTCTGTCGATTAAGAACTTGGTGAAGTTCCATTTGATATATGCTTTGTCGCCGAATTCCTTGTTGTTCATATCGGAGAACTTTTTAAGAGCTCCGTTTTTAATACCTTTTCCGAAGCCTTCAAAAGGTTTTTCGGTTGCAAGGTAGGCGTAAAGAGGATCGGCTTCTTCGCCGTTTACCTTTATCTTCTTAAACTGAGGGAAGTCCGCACCAAACTTAAGCGTGCAGAATTCATGGATTTCATCCTCGCTGCCGGGTGCCTGGTTGGCAAACTGATTGCAGGGGAAGTCTAAAATCTCAAGACCTTTGTCTTTTAAATCTTTATACATTTCCTCAAGCGGTGTGTAGTGCGGTGTGAATCCGCAGCCTGTAGCAGTGTTGACAATCAAAAGTACTTTTCCTGCATACTCGCTTAATGAAACATCATTGCCTTTTCTGTCTTTTACGGTAAAATCATAAACATTTGCCATATCCTCATCCTCCTATTTAGATTCCATATTTTTAAGTGCCTTGTAAGTAAGTTCGTAAAGCATTTTAAATTCTTCGTCTGTAAGTCCCACGCATGAAGCCATGCAGCAGGGGATTTCGAGCGCCTTATCCTTAAGCTCTCTTCCCTTGTCTGTAAGGGCGATTGTTAAAAGTCTTTCGTCCTCGGCCATTCTTTCCTTGGTAACATATCCTGAAGCCTCGAGTCTTTTTAAAACCGGTGTGAGTGTTCCGTAATCAAGATGTGTGAGGTCTGCGAGTTCTCTCGAAGAAATAACTTCTTTTTCCCACATGACCATCATGACCACGTACTGTGTGTAGGTTAAATCAAGCTTTTTTAAATAAGGACCGTACTGTCTGGTGATTTCCTTTGAACAGGCGTATAAAGGGAAACAAACCTGATTTTCAAGTTTTAAACTGTCGTACTTACTTTTTTTAGTGCTCATTTGTTATTTCCTTTTGCTTTTGCGCAATTTACTTTTACACAAGTAATTATATTATAAAAAAACTGCCCCGTCAAGGGACAATTTTTCTATTTTTAGATGGCGTCAACCATTGATTTTACGTATTCACCGACATATGCGGGTGATTCTTTGCCGTATTTTTCCATAATTTTGATGATGGCGGAACCTACGATTGCGCCGTCTGAAATGTCCGCCATTTTCTTTGCCTGCTCAGGTGTGGAAATTCCGAAACCGATAGCGCAGGGAACATTTGTGTTCTCTCTGATAATTTTTACGATTGAATCAAGGTCCGTGTTGATTTCGGTTCTTGTACCTGTAACGCCGAGACTGGAAACGAGGTAGATAAAGCCTTCGGCTTCTTTTGCAATCATTGCAACCCTGTCCTTGGAGGTGGGAGCTATAAGAGAGATTAAATCCACGCCGTACTTGTGGCATTCGGGTAAAAATTCTTCTTTTTCCTCAAAAGGAAGGTCGGGTAAGATGATTCCGTCAATTCCGATTTCGGAACAGGTTTTGATGAATCTTTCGGAGCCATAGGAAAATACCACGTTAGCATAGGTCATGAAAACCATAGGTACAGTAACGTCTTTTCTTAATTCTTTTACGAAGTCAAAAATTTTGTCGGTTGTAACACCGCCGTTTAAGGCACGAAGATTTGCGCCCTGGATAACTGGACCTTCTGCGGTAGGATCCGAAAAAGGAATTCCAAGCTCAACCAAAGAAGCACCGTTTTTAACAGCCTCGCGAACGATTTTACCCGTTGTTTCAAGGTCGGGATCGCCGCACGTGATAAAAGGAATAAATGCTTTTTTATTTTCAAATGCTTTGTAAATGTTACTCATTGATATCCTCCCCTCTGTAACGGGCGATTGCCGCACAGTCCTTATCGCCTCTGCCGGAAACGGTGATAACGATTATCTGATCTTTGCTCATTGTAGGAGCAATCTTCATTGCGTAGGAAATTGCATGCGCTGACTCGATGGCGGGAATAATGCCCTCGGTCTTTGCAAGGTATTCAAATGCCTGAACCGCTTCTTCATCGGTAACGGGAACATATTCTGCTCTTCCGATATCGTGAAGATATGCGTGCTCGGGTCCGATGCCGGGATAGTCAAGTCCTGCGGAGATTGAATAAACCGGTGCAATCTGGCCGTATTCGTCCTGACAGAAATATGATTTCATGCCGTGGAAAATTCCGAGCTTTCCTGTTGCGATTGTAGCTGCGGTTTCATATGTATCTACGCCACGGCCTGCTGCCTCACAGCCGATAAGTCTTACTTCCTTGTCATTTATAAAATTGTAGAAGGTTCCGATTGCGTTTGAACCGCCGCCTACACATGCTAAAACCGCATCGGGAAGGCGTCCTTCTTTTTCGAGCATCTGCTCTTTAATTTCCTTTGAAATAACCGCCTGGAAATCACGTACGATTGTGGGGAAGGGATGAGGACCCATTACCGAACCGAGGCAGTAATGCGTATCATCGATTCTCTTGGTCCACTCTCTCATGGCTTCGGAAACCGCATCCTTAAGTGTTGCGGTACCGGTTGTAACAGGTATAACTTCCGCTCCTAAAAGACGCATTCTGTATACATTAAGCGCCTGACGTTTTGTATCTTCCTCGCCCATAAATACTACACATTCCATTCCCATCAGTGCTGCTGCCGTTGCAGTTGCAACACCGTGCTGACCTGCGCCCGTTTCTGCGATAAGTCTGGTCTTGCCCATTTTCTTTGCAAGAAGGGCCTGACCGAGAACGTTATTTATTTTATGAGCGCCCGTATGGTTTAAATCTTCTCTTTTAAGATAAATCTTTGCACCGCCCAAGTCCTTCGTCATCTTTTCCGCATAGTAGAGTCTTGAAGGTCTGCCTGCGTACTCGTTTAAAAGTTCGGTCAGTTCCCTGTTAAATTCGGGATCGTTCTTGTAATGATTGTATGCTTTTTCAAGTTCGATAACCGCATTCATCAGGGTCTCCGGAATGTACTGTCCGCCGTGTATACCGAATCTTGCGGGGTTTTCGTTATTGTTCATTGTGTTTCCTTTCTCTCTTACTGCAGCCACAAACTGCTTCATCTTCTCGGGATCTTTATATCCGTCGGTTTCTATGCCTGAGCTTACATCGACCGCAAAAGGCTTAAGTGTCTGCACCGCTTCTGCCGCATTTTCCAAAGTTAAGCCGCCTGCAAGTAAATAATCTCTTTTTACTTCTTTTAAGAGGTTCCAGTCAAAAACCTTTCCGCCGCCCATTCCCGAATCAAGTAAAACGAAATCTGCGGGCGAATCATTTGCGATTTTGATATCAGCGGCTGATTCTACTCTGACTGCCTTTATAACCGGCTTTCCCGAAAGCGCCTTAAGGTCTTTTATATAATTCTCATCTTCATTTCCGTGAAGCTGCGCAATATCGATGATTTCATCTCGTAAAAGAGACGCGACAAAATCGATATCTTCGTCCACGAACACTCCGACAGCTTTTATATTTGAATCAAGTCTGCTTTTAAGTTCTTTTGCTTTTTCTCTGTCGACGTATCGTTTGCTTTTCTCATAAAAGACAAATCCGATAAAATCCGGCTTTAAGCTGTTGGCGCATTCAATGTCTTCGGGACGGGAAAGTCCGCAAAGCTTTATCTTTGTCATAACGCGCTCCTTAAATTCTTAAGAGCTGCAGCCTTGTCGGCCGCTCTCATTACCGTCTCTCCGATTAGCACGGCATCCGCGCCTGCTCTTCTTATGTTTGCGACATCTTCGGGAGTTTTAAGTCCGCTCTCCGATACGAAGATTCTGTCTGAAGGGATGAGTTCGCGGAGTCTTTTGCTGTTGCCCGAATCAACCGTGAAGTCCTTTAAGTTTCTGTTGTTTACGCCGATGATTCTTGCTTTGGCCGAAACAGCGGTTTCAACTTCTTTTTCGTCGTGTGTCTCAACGATTGCGGAAAGTCCGAGCTCGTCGCAGATTCCGAGATACTCTTCAATCTGACCTTTTGAAAGGATGGAGCAGATTAAAAGTACCGCCGAAGCGCCGAGGGTTTTGGCTTCGTATATCATATATTCGTCAACCGTAAAATCTTTTCTAAGACACGGTATTGAAACTTCTCTTGCAATTTCTTTTAAATAATCGTTGCTACCCAAAAACCATTTGGGCTCGGTAAGTACCGAAATGCAGTCAGCTCCAGCCGCTTCGTATTCCTTTGCAATCTGAAGATACGGAAAGTCCGGAGCGATGAGGCCTTTGGAAGGAGAGGCTTTTTTGCATTCGAGGATAAAGGCCAGGTCATTTTTTTTAAGAGCTTTTTCAAAGGCGAATGTTCCCATTTCCATATCGAAAGCCATCTTCTTTATCTCAGTCGTGTTGACACGTTGTCTTGCTATTTCGGTACGCTCTTTTGCGTAGTCCGCTAATTTGTCGAGAATTGTCTGAGTTTTTTCCATACTTAATCCTTATTCTGCTTCGGGACGGTTGCTGACCTCGATGAATTTGTTTAATACTTCGAGGGCTTTGCCTGAATCAATGAGTTCTGCAGCAAGTTCAACGCCTTCTTTGAAGGAATCTGCTTTGCCGCCGATGTAAAGTGATGCGCCTGCGTTTAAGAGAACTGCGTTTCTTTTATGACCTTTTTCGCCGTTTAAAATGGCAAGCGTGATCTTTGCGTTCTCTGCGGGATCGCCGCCCTTTAAATCTTCTTTAGTACATCTCTCAAATCCGAAATCTTCAGGCTTGATGGTGTAGGTCTTATACCATCCGTCCTTAATCTCGCTGATTTTGGTAGGTGCGCTTAAGGATATTTCATCAAGCTTATCCATTCCGTAAACTACCATTCCGCGCTTAACGCCGAGGCTGACTAAAACCTGTGCTAGCGGCTCTACGAGATATTCGTCATATACACCGAGTAACTGCATTGAGGGTGTTGCGGGGTTGGTAAGCGGTCCTAAAATATTGAACACTGTTCTAACGCCGAGTTCTTTTCTGATAGGGCCTACATATTTCATTGAAGAATGATATTTCTGTGCGAAAAGGAAGCACATTCCGACTTCGTTTAAAAGTTCAATACATCTTGCGGGGCTCTGCTGGATGTTAACGCCGAGTGCCTCGAGGCAGTCAGCGGTTCCGCAGTTTGAAGATGCTGCGCGGTTTCCGTGCTTTGTAACTTTCATTCCGCCTGCTGCAGCTACCAAAGCACTGGTTGTTGAAATGTTAAAGCTCTTTGCATTGTCTCCGCCGGTTCCTACGATTTCAAATGTTTCCATACCTGTTTCAACCTTGGTGGCATGTGATCTCATTGCTGCTGCGCAGCCTGCGATTTCATCTGTGGTTTCGGCTTTTGCGCTCTTTGTGGAGAGGGACGCAAGGAATGCTGCGTTCTGAGTGGGAGAGGTTTCGCCGCTCATGATTTCATTCATTACCTGATAAGCCTCATCATATGTTAAATCTTCTTTGTTTACGATTTTTACAATTGCCTCTTTAATCATTTTCATTTTCCTCCGTTTATCTTGAAAGATTTAAAAAATTCTGTAACATCTGTTTTCCGTCGGGTGTCAGTATTGACTCGGGATGGAACTGAACTCCGTATATCGGATATTCCGTGTGCATCACTCCCATGATTTCGCCGTCCGCCGTCTTGGCTGTAACCTTAAGACATTCGGGAATGGTCTTTTCGTCTGCTGCAAGTGAGTGATATCTTGCAACCGGTGCAACCTCAGGGCATCCTTTAAATAAAGGACATTCGGTATCAAGTGTTGCGTCTGACTGTTTGCCGTGCATCAATCTTGATGCGTAGGTGACCGTTGCTCCGAATGCTGCGCAGATAGCCTGATGACCGAGGCATACTCCTAAAATCGGAATGTCTTTTCCAAGCTTTTGAATTGCTTCAATAATAATGCCTGCATCCTCCGGTCTTCCGGGGCCGGGAGATACGATTATTCTCTCGGGATTTAAGTTTCTTATTTCTTCGACGGTCATTTCATCGTTTCTAATAACTTTGATGTCTGGATTAATCTCGCCTATCAGCTGATATAAATTATATGAAAAACTGTCGTAATTATCTATCAGTAATGTCATAACTCCGCCTCCTGTGCATCTTTTAATGCCTTAAGAGATGCTCCTGCTTTGTTTAAGCACTCTGTATATTCGTTCTCGGGAACTGAGTCTGCAACGATTCCCGCTCCGCTTCGAACGAATACTTTTCCGTTCTTTTTATAAGCAATTCTGATTGCGATACAGGTATCCATATTGCCCGTAAAATCTATATATCCGATTGCTCCGCCGTAAATGCCTCTCTTGTTGTTTTCAAGCTCTCCGATAAGCTTGCAGGCTCTGATCTTCGGTGCTCCGGAAAGCGTTCCTGCGGGAAGTACAGCTTCTATCGCATCGAGTGCATCCTTATCATCTCTGATACGTCCGCAGACTGTTGAGCCGATGTGCATTACATGTGAGAAACGAACAACGCTTCTTAATTTTTCTACGAATACGCTTCCGAACTTGCTGACCTTTCCTAAGTCATTTCTTCCGAGGTCTACTAACATGTTGTGTTCGGCGAGTTCTTTTTCATCTTTTAGGAGCTCTTCTTCAAGGGCTAAGTCTTCCTCTTCGGTTTTTCCTCTCCATCTTGTGCCTGCCAAGGGGAAGGTGTGAAGTACGCCGTTTTCAAGTTTTACGAGTGTTTCGGGCGATGCGCCTGCAACTTCCACGTCCGTTCCGGAGAAGTAAAACATGTAGGGCGAAGGATTGATGGTTCGAAGCATCCTATAGGTGTTTAAGAGGCTGCCTTCGAAGGGGGCGCTTAAGCGGTTGGAAAGTACGATCTGGAAAATGTCTCCCTCGTGGATGTAATGCTTTGCCTTTTCAACCATTTCGCAGAACTCTTCTTTATTAAAGAGAGGTGTTACTTCGC
>JAEEOJ010000015.1 GCA_016284175.1 Lachnospiraceae bacterium
CATTTCCGTTCGGATTGTAAAGGTAATTCTCAAGATCATCCGTGAAAGTAAGTAAATCCTCTTCGTAATCAGCCGAAAGCCTTACCTTGTATTCGTAAATTGTCTCGGCCTCATTCATCGGTTTTCCAAGCAACTTAAATATAGTTAAAATCTGTTTGCAGAGCACGACGAATTTTCTGTCGTAATCCATTTTATTTAAGCGGATTGCCGCGCTTATTTTAAATATCGCAAAGAACAAAGCAATCACCGCGATACCGACCGCAACAGGAATTGCAACCATGTACCATTCAATAATTATTCCCTCGTCTTCAGGCTCTTCTTCATCCAATTCGGGAAGTGTCGATTCCTCTGTCGGAGTTTCTTTTCTTTCGTAGGTTCCTATGGGCGGAAGTTCTGAAGGCTTTGCTGCGCTTGCCCAGTATGTACCGCCACCGTAGCCCGGTGTTGCGTCAAACGATACCCAGCCTGCGCCGTCAAAATAAACTTCACTCCATGCATGCGCCATACTCGAAGAAACATAAACCGAGTTTCTCGAACCGGTTTTAATATTGTACCCCTGCACATATCTTGCAGGTATGCCTTCCGCTCTCGCGAGAAGCGTAAATGCCGTTGCGAAATAGCTGCAGTAACCTTTTCTGGATTCAAGTATGAAATAATCAAGGAACTCAGTATCGCTGTCTATGTAATCAGGTATCTTTCCCGGGTTTTCTGTGTACTCAAAAGACTCAAGCAATGCTTCGATTCTCTGAAGTTTTTCTACATCACTCTCGCAGCCCTCATAAAGCTTCTTAGTGTATGCTTTAAGTTCATCCGAAAGCACAACTTCCTTTCCGTAGAAATCATGAATATACTGCTGATGTGCGATGAAATTTTCATACGAATACTCGTCATCGAGTTCCAGTCCGAACTGTGCTTTTAATGTTCCGTTATAAGCATATTCAGTCGGGGTTGTTCCTTCTTTTAGGAAATTTTGAAAGTCTTCGTTTTCGGTATTAACCAGAAGGTAAACGATGTTGTACGCGGTCTTGTAACTCTTGCTCTTAGGCCACATAATATCGGAGCCGCTGTTTATGACATCGAAACTGTATATAGGCAGATTGCTCTTTCTGATTGCAACCTTTTCGGGTGCAAAAATATACGAGGTATTTACCTGTATATATTCGATTCGCATCTTTTCCCATCTGACATAATCTCTCATACGATCGTCATAATCTGCAAGGGATGCAATAATACCGATGGTATCAAGCATTGAATCGGGCGAAGAAGATATATCCTCATCTGCCCATCCCTGTCCGTTAAAGGTAGAGAAATTTTTACCCCTTAGTTTAAGTACTTCCGTTTCATTCGGAATTCCCGCTACCGAAAGCACTGTTTCGTTTGATGATTTTACTTCACCCGTAATATCTCCTCTGTCGGAAAATCCCATCTGTGCTTCTGCATAGTCTTCGTTCTTTCGTATGGATGCTCTGATGCGGATATCACGCACTGTTTCGGTTATGGTCTGATAAATATTTTTTACGATCGTCCAGTTGTAAGGCTTCGGCGAATAAGGCATAATCAGGACCACGATTATGATTAAAAGAATAAAGGGCGATGTGAAGACCATATGTTTTTTAAGATCTTTATCGCCGGACTTTTTCCACCGGCTCTGAAACTCTGACACAAGTGTTAACAGCACAAGTAAAAATACTGCTGCTACATAGAGTTTGCTAACGTTGAATTTAAAAATCATCATCGGAATTAACGATGCAAAACTAAGCACAGAAACTACGATTCCGAACACCCTTACATACGCGCACAGTTCTCCTAAAAGAAACGCAGCCAGTGCAAATGCAAGAAGCCATAAAAGTCTCACATTTTCAATCGCCAGTCCAAGGAACTCATCGTACCTTGAAAGTATGATGATAAAAATCGTAAAAGCAGAAAGTATTCCGATTGAGATAAATCTGCCGGTCGTTTTGCCGTTTTTAAATATCACAAAAAGACTTGTTACGGCAATCTGAGCAAGGAATAAAAGAAATCCGACTTTTCCGACACCTGTAGGTCCCGCTGCAATTGCAAGAATTCCCGATACAATTGTGAAAATGTATAAGCACTCATAAAAGAAAGTGACCATCACAGCACCTCCTTTAATTTGTCTTCATAGCCTATATGCGTATATTCCGTATTCTTGCCAAGATCCGTTTCTTTTACCTTTATCTCGTCTTCACTTATGTGATATACGGTTACGGGGATTCCGTTTTTGTTTAACTCTTCTATCTGCATCAGAGCCGCATCATTAAGCTCATGGATAATCATATAAACCATACTGCAGGATGTGATATTTGAAGCCCAGACAGATTTGTAAAGACTGTCGGTTGTATATTCTTCCTTAAAAGCAAAATCTCCCATGGCAGCATAAAAATCTTCAAAAGAAGCCATGCCCTGAAGAGAGTATTTTTTAGGAGCACCTTCATACGTAAAAACAGATGCGTTTATGCCTTTTGAAAGATAGTAATAAACTACCGCTATCGTCGTCTCTAAAACCTTGTTTTCAAGTGGCAGAAAATCATCCATGTCTTTGCCGTAACGGCATGAATCCATGATGATTCCTATCCTTGGATTCTCAATGCCGGTTTTGTTTCTGACATAGGGTTTGCCCATGTGCGCGGAAGTTTTCCAGTTGATGTTTCGAACGTCATCGCCCGGAATATATTCTCTTACCAGAACATCCGGTTCGCTTAAATTGATTCTTGAATCCTTGTAAACGTCGGGCGAATAAGGATGGCGCAGTGTCTCAAGTATTTCAAGACGAGGTAACACTATTGCGCGTAAGTTTTCTTTGTTTTTAAAGTTAAATGAAAATAAGCGGAGATAATCCTGGACAATTATGTTTCTTACTCCAACATCGTATTCGCCGCGGTACTTGCAGACAAGCACGGTTTCTTTTTTAAGACCGGAATGCGGCGGGAGTTCGTATTCATTGTTTTCGTCAAGTTCGTTAATGGTGGAAAAATCTGAAAAGAATTCAACCTTTATTCCCGAGAAGGAATAAAAGTCCTCATTCTGCAACGTAAAATAATAGTCTGTCGGAGAACCTACAACTACATTTTTAGTAACGATCACCTGATAAATTCGATAGCGGAGATATACTAAAAAACAGTATGCCGCGGAAATTGCGGGAATCAGAACCGTCAGAAAGAAGAACCCGTAAGTAACGGGTCCGCCGTAAAACGATATTGCAACGATAGAGAGAATTAATAGAGCAAGTGCAATCAGTCTGTTCCTAAGCATTTCACACCACCGTAAGTAACTAAACCATAGGTACCTTTGCTTTCAGAATGATGGATTTGAGTACTTTATCCACATCTTCCTTTGCAATTTTTGCTTCGTATGTGAGAGAAATTCTGTGGTGAAGGACATTAATTGCAACTGCCTTGATATCGTCGGGCTTAACAAAATCGCGTCCCGATAAATAAGCCTTGGCCTGAGCTGCGCGGATTAAGTGAAGCATTGCTCTGGGTGATGCGCCCATTACAAAACTGGGTTCACTTCTGGTCATGGTAATGATATCGTTTGCGTATTTTATAACATCGTCGACAACTTTTACCTTCTCGACTTCTTTTTTCATTTCGATAATCTTCTCGGCGTTAAGAACCGCTTCCGCATCATCCTCCTTCTTTTCTGCGAGGAAGTTTTTGGTCATGATGATTTCGTTTTCCTGGCTCGGATAACCCACTGAAAGCTTCATCATAAAACGGTCCATCTGTGCTTCGGGCAGCGGATATGTTCCGACAAATTCTATAGGGTTTTGTGTGGCAATTACCATAAAAGGATCCGGCAGTTTAATGCGTTCCTTGTCAATCGTAACGCAGCCTTCAGCCATAGCCTCAAGAAGGCTCGCCTGAGTCTTGGGCGAAGTACGGTTAATCTCATCGGCTAAAATAAGCTGATGCATTACCACACCCTCTTTGTATTCAAACTCTCCTGTCTTCATGTTAAGAATCTGCACGCCGAGCACATCCGAAGGAAGCGTATCGGGTGTAAACTGAATTCGCCCGAAACTTAAATCAACGGCGCGTGCAAGCGTCTTTGCAAGTGTAGTTTTTCCGACACCCGGAACATCTTCCAAGAGCACATGTCCGCCCGACAAAAGACAGATAATTACATTTTCTGTAACATCCTCATGTCCGATAAAATATTTGTTTATGTATTCAGATAATTTTTCGCTCATGCCTTCTCCTTTTTTTCTCAAATTTCTCCCACCTAATTATACTATAAATTGAGCCATTTGGGGACGGTTCTATTTTGGCTTTTTTTACCATTTTAGAACCGTCCCCAAATGGCTCAAAAAAAGGCTTCCCGAATTTCGGGAAGCCTTCGCTCTTTTACCTTTAGTAATTAGTTTTTCTGGTTGAGTGCAAATACAAGTGCATCCACGTCAATTCCGTGAACCATGCTTGCTTCCTCAAGTGTTTCGCCCTGAGCTGCGGGGCAACCGATACAGTGCATGCCTGCGCCCATAAGTACAGGAACTGCATCAGGATTAGCATTTATGATTTCACCGATAGTCATATCTTTTGTAATTTCTGCCATTCTTGTTTACCTCCGTATTAATAATCCTTTGAAAGAATAACACTTTTTCATTACATGGTCAATTAGGTTAAGAAAACCTTATGTGGTCGCCTCTCTTCTGAACCACTTCATATCCGACCTTTTGAACCCTTAAAGTCATGCAGCGGATGCATTCTGCTGCCTCATCACCCGTACAGATCTTATTGTCGTATAAAAGATATTTATCCCTCACATCCGTAGGGGAAAGATTCGGCATTACGACATTCGCGCCTGCCAGAATGCCTTTCTCTCTTCCCAGACCGTCCGCTGTTCCAAGCGCAGTTGTTGCGGGAAGCAGAACTTCGGGAAGCATGATTCTTATGATGGATAAAAGCTTTAAAGTAATCTCAACGCTGCCTGTCTCACAGTTCGCAAAAGGTGTGTCGTGATGAGGAATAAAAGGTCCGATTCCTACCATCTCGGGCTTGAATTCCTGAAGGAATCTTAAATCTTTTATGAGGTGTTTGATGGTCTGGTTAGGAGAGCCAATCATCATTCCGCAGCCGACCTGATATCCGATTTCTTTTAAATCCCAAAGGCATTTCATCCTGTGGTCGAAAGAAAGCTCTGCGGGATGAAGCGATTTGTAATGTTCTTTGTCTGCGGTCTCATGTCGTAAAAGATATCTGTCCGCGCCTGCATCAAAAAGCTTCTGGTAACTGTCTTTTTCTCTCTCGCCGACGGATAAAGTAAGAGCACAGTCGGGGTATCTTTTTTTGATTTCTTTTACGAGGGGAACTAGTACGTCGTCGCTGAAATACATATCCTCTCCGCCCTGAAGTACAAATGTTCTGAAACCTAATTTGTATCCGCTCTCGCAGCAGCTCAAAATCTGCTCTTCGGTGAGTCTGTATCTTTCTGCGTTCTTGTTGCTTCTTCTGATGCCGCAGTAGAGGCAGTCGTTCTTACAGTAATTTGTAAACTCAATCAGTCCCCTGAGATAAACTTCCTTACCGTACACGGCCTCCCTTACCTCTCTCGCCTTTGATGCAAGATATTCTGTTGTTTCCTTGTCTTCGCATAGAATTAATTTTTCAAATTCTTCGTCGGTTAAATCTCTGTTTAATACCAGTTTGTCAATTATGCTTTTCATTCATTTTCCTTCTTCGGCTTTTCATTTTCTTCTTTGTATTTTGCATATGCCTCATCTATTCTAACCTTAAAGATATCGTAATCTTCAAAGCGAAACGGAAATCCGTAAAGCTCGGCATTAAGATGCTCCTTCCCAAATGCTCTGACATCATCCATGTATGCGCCATTAAAATATTCAATCACAAATCCGCGTGCCTTTTTCTTAACCTCATCTTCCATAAAACACCCGTCGTTTCCGGACAGATATGCGGAAGGCACTTCTTTACGCTTTTTAATCTCGGCAGCAAATTCTTTTAAATCCGCTGCGATGTCCTCATCAAAATCTTTTGAAGGCTGATAAAAATTGTTTTCAATAATCCACATTAAAAGATACGAAAAATCATCATAGGCATAATCCCAGACTTCTTTCTCATCTTCCCCGGTCAGCTTCTTTGGATTCTTACCGGTCTTTGCACAATAAAAATCGCGCGCTGTATTGTACGATAATCCCTGGTCTTTATACAAAGTTTCCGCAAATTCAACAGGCGGTTCGTAAGGTTTGGCTTCTTCCGCAGCTATCAGTTTCTTACACTTCTTTACATCCAAAAAGAGCAGAAGCGCAATCACTTCGGCGGGCAGAAAGCCCAATACCAGGCAGATAATTGTATTGACGGTATCTCCCCTGTTAATGACACCGACAGCTATAAAAAATATACTTAAAAGCGGAAATAACTGAAAAACCGCAGCGACAATAATATCGCCTTTTTTCTTTGATTTAAGTTCTGCAATTTTCTTTTCTTTATTGCCCATTCGCCATTTCCTTAATTACTTAAGATACGCTATCCACTGCCCGTCTTCGATTATATACTGAAACTCAGTAAGTGCCGGATCTTGTATAACTTTTAAAAGATCCATAAAATCTTCCACGGTGTTTGTTTCAGAAAGGCAATCTGCCTCAATCCACTCCATTTCGCCTTCTTCGGAAGATACCACTTCGCCGGTAAATTCGGTCGCCTTAAACAAAAGCACCACATATCTGCCGTTGTCTGTAGGAAACTGCTTCACGCCGACCAGCCGGGGATTAATAATATCCAGTCCGGTCTCTTCTTTCATTTCTCTTTTACAGGCATCGACAAAGGATTCGCCTGGCTCAACATGCCCTCCGGGGAAAGTATATCCCTTCCAGTCTTCCTTGATTCTGTTTTGAAGCAGTAACCTGTTGCCGTCCTGTATCAGGCATAAAATTGTAAGTTCAACGTTCTCAGGTTTATGTCCCATTTTTTCACCTATTCTTTAGCCTTCCTTAAAAAGCAGATCATCATAAGCATATAGCAGATTGTCTTCGGAAGCATCAGCGCTCCGAGTATCGGAACAAAAGAAGCTCCGACCGTTACCGGAATGTAGAATGCAAACGAAAGAAGCACAAGAAGCCAGATAAGTTTAAAAGCCTTATCTTCTTTACGCTTCATAAAATAAATCACAACTATCATCGCTCCGACTATCACAAACGGAACGTTTCTTATTATTCCCCATAAAAGAGGCGAATCGTTTACAAACCAGCGGTTTTGCGGGAAGAGACACAATGCAATTCTTATACCAACAAAAATGTAAAAAGATATCGAAAAAGGTTTTGATTCTTTTACATCATAAGCTTTAAGCCAGAGACGGTACACAAGTACATAGAATATCGTCATCGTTATCGAAGTGACCAGTTTGCCGAAACCGAGCCAGAAATTAAAATCAGCATCCACGAAATAATTTAAGACTCTCGGTACCAGATGAAAAGCATCACCGAACCCTAAAATCAAAGCTGCACTGCCCATCAGTCTTCCGATATTATCCTTACGTTTTGCAAGAATTATTATCCCTGCGGTAATCGCAAAAATCAGATAAATAATATCAAAACTGCTTTCTCCGTATTTCATATTTGCTCCCCCCATAAATCAGTTTACCCTGTAATTTGTTGCAGGTAAAAATCCGTTTTCTTTTATGCTCTCTAAGATAATTCTGTCGATAAGAATTTCTTCTTCGCCTGTTACGTATTCAATCCCCTCTTCGCCTTCAGGGCAGGGATAAAACTCATGGTGCAGTCTGTAACCCTTGTCGGTCTTACACAAATCCAGTTTTCTCGGATAACTAAGCGTACCTTTAAACCCTTCCGCTTCGGTGTTTACGGCTTTTGCCTCGTCGGAAAAATCACCCATCCACGCAATAAGAATTTTTTCTTTTACATTTGAAAAGACCGTTCCCGCATAAAAGTCATTACCGTAATCCACAAGAAAAACTTCGTTTTGTTCTTTATCCGCCGTGAAAGTAAGACCGTTAAAGTCTCCGACAAAATACTGCATGGTTCGCGAATGTGCATTAGCCTCTTTCGGGAATTTATTAAACTCTGTCTTAGGAACATCCATGCTCATCATAAGAACGTGCTTATCAAATTCAAGCATACACGGGCATTCAATCATGCCTTTAAGCGCATATTCGGGAAGTCTGAACTCTCCCGTTTTCTCCCAGTTTAAAAGATTCGTTGAATGATAAAAAACAACCGCATCTTCTGTAGTAAAGCAGAGCGAATATCCGCCGATTATTTTATTTTCAAAAACATGCGGATCCCTCGCGGGAGTATGCTCTTTCCCTTCTATCAAAGGATTCTTATCATACTTATAAAACTCTTTTCCGTCCGTCGTATATGCAAGGCACTGCATCTCTCGCATAGTTTTATGATCGTGCGATGTATAAAACAAAAGAAGTGCAGGTGAATCCTCTTTCCCAAAGCCTGTGACATTGTCTTTATCCACGAAAGCGGAGCCCGAAAAAATCATTCCCTGCTCATCGGGGAAAAGTGCAATCGGCTTCTCTTCCCAGTGCATAAGATCTGTGGATACAGCGTGTCCCCAGTGCATGTTATCCCAAAATACATTATCGGGATTATGCTGAAAAAACAGATGATATTCGTCTTTATAAAATACCGGTCCGTTCGGATCGTTCATCCATCCTTTTTCAGGTGAAAAATGAACGAGCGGCCGTTTAATTTCATCACTCATTGAATTCTCTAATCATTTTCTTAATGTATCTGATTTCGTTTCGCTTTAAATATCCGACCAGAATATATCTTTCCTAATCCCAGACTTTTTCGGGAAGACTATCTTTTCTTGCTTTGGATAAAAACACAAGAAACAAAATCAGAAAGACAATAAATGCAACAAAACCAGGCATCGCAATTAAGAACTGAATACCTGCAAGGATTGCGCCCAGGATACAGGCAATAAGGCAAATGATATAACCCAGAATACGGACTAACACATCACCAAGAGCTGCATCCCTCTCTTTTTGATAATCAAGCGGCGTTTTTATGATATCATTATCCATATCAATGATTTTAAATTCCAAATTCGTTTTGTCCTGAAAAATCTCAGGATGATTCGCAACCGTAACTATATCTATCATATCCGAAAAATCATCCGTATATAAACCGTAACTTATAAGATATGCACTTCTTTGACCGGCTTCCGCATTATACGAATAATATTGAACCACAGGATTCGCGCCTGATTTTTTAAGAACGACAAATTCCCCGTCATCCATAGGATAACCCGTACCGTCAACCATTCGGATAATCGAATAATAACACCCGTCGCTTCTTAATCCCAAATCAAGTCTGTCATTCTTAAATGCCACTTTATCACCTGCGGGCTGAGGAACCGACGGCGCAGGCTGATTAAAATTGTTGAGCATCTTATTTGTGCTTTTAAACCCGTAAACAGTAAGCCCCGTCACAACAACACCGCTTGTAAGCGTTGAGACGGTTCCCATAAAGGCTGCAATCATCAGAATCAAAAAAATAATAGTCGCTGTTTTATATTTGTTTCCTTTATTTTTTTCCATATTCGATTCTCGTTATCCTATAAGACAAAGCTTTCCCCGTAAAACATACCCTATTTTTTCATAGCACGCATTTGATGCAGCGTAGTCCGCATCAGTGTAAAGTTTAGGCATATAACCCTCACTTCTTGCAATCTCCGTTACCTGATATACCAGGTGTTCCGCATAATGATGTCTTCTGTGTTCTTCCCTGGTGTAAACCAAATTGATTGAGGCCATATTCTGCACAGGCATCCATTTGCAGCTTGAGACGAATTCGCCCGCCGAATTTTCCCAAAGATACACTGTCCCATTCTTAATTGCTTCTTCCGCATTAATCCTGTACTGTTCTCTGCTCTCCTTATCAATTCCTATGGCATCATGCATCATCTCATAAAAATCCGTGAGAACATCCAAATCCTCCATGGTGCATTTATGAATCTTTCCGTCAGTTTCTGTTTTAGGAGGAATCGATACGGGACATTCATAGGCAAACATATTTGTTTTAATCGAAAGCGAAAGTCCGTCCTTTTCTGCTCTTTTTATGAAATAACCCGCAAGAGAATATTTTAAATTAAAATTGTGTTCGCCGTCTAAAAGTGAACAGTCCTTCACCGTCTGATAAGCACGCTCCATCACTTCTTCAGATGCATCATCCTCAGTCCAGATCCAGATAGGAAATGGTTCTCCCGAATAGCATAAAATAATATCCTTATGGTCAGTCAGGCGAATCTTACAGTCAAGTCCGATGATTCTGATCATTACTGAAAAAGTGTGCATGTCTTTATTTAAAAGTTCATAATCTCTTTCATCAACAAAATTATCCATTTTATTCCTCATAAAATCATTTCGTGTCGTTCTTTTTAAGGTTAAGAATAATTACCGCAACCAGTATCAAAAATATTCCGAGACCTGA
>JAEEOJ010000016.1 GCA_016284175.1 Lachnospiraceae bacterium
CTTAAGGGCCTTGCTCTGGGTGTTGGCGCAACCTCTCTTGCAGAAAAAGCTAAAGAGCTTGAATTTGCCGTCAGAGAAGGCAATTACGAAAAAGTAAAATCCGAAGCGCCGGTTCTTACAGACGAATACAGAAGAATATTGGCTAATATTAAGTTTGTGCTCGTTGATAACGGAATTGAAATCGGCAAAGATATCGAGGTCACAAGAGGTCAGATTTCCTCGGATGAAGAAAGAAACGAACTTATATCCTTACGTGAAAGTCTTGAAATGCTCGATATGACCGAGTCCGACAAAAAGATTTCCGAACTTCTTAAAACACAGAGCTCGGAAGAAAAGAGAGAAAAGTATAAGAAGATTAGAGCAGCAGTCAGAGAGTTCGATTATGACGAAGCGATTATTATCGTCGATGAGATCCTAAAAGAAAGCTAAAAAAATTAAAAGTGCCGAGCTTCTTCGGAAGCCCGGCATTTTTTTATTGTTTCTTGGCAGTTGTACTTTTCTTTGCTTTTGAAGCGCCTGTCTTGGGAGCTTTTACAAACTCGGGATTAAGAGTAACCACACGGCCGAGGCTTGTAACCTTTACGCTGTCCAAATCACTTAAGAGTTTTGAAAATCTGTTATATCCGTAGTTTTCAAATGAGAAAGTAGGATGAAGTGCAATGAGCTTCTGATTTAACTGGCCTGTATTGCAGGAATTCTTTTCGCATTCGTTAAGGAGAGAAATAATGTCATTCTCAATTGCCTTTAGGGAAATTTCTGAATCCTTCAATATGGCTGTAACAGTATTTTCTGTAAATTTCAAATCGATGTTCTTAAAGTTCTCGAGGAATTTTGAAAACTTGGTATATCCGTAGTTTCTGATATCAAATGCAGGATCGTATTTTGTGATACGGCTTCCTAGTTCTCCGATATCCATTGCGGTTCCGTTAATACCGTTTTCCATAATGATTTTGCTGATAAGCAATTCGAGTGCGGAAATGGGAGTTACGGCATCTGCAGCTTCACTCTCTGCTTTGCTTTCGTCTATATCCGTATCTTCTTCATCGGATAAAAGATCGATAAAGAAGAATCTCTCGCAGGATACTCTGAAGGGTTCCGGAGTTTTCTGCTCGCCCATACCGATTACTGTCATTCCGGATTCACGAAGTCTCATTGCAAGACGTGTGAAATCCGAATCGCTTGTGGCCAGACAAAAGCCGTTTACGCTGCCTGAATAAAGAATATCCATGGCATCGATTATCATGGCTGAGTCTGTCGAATTCTTGCCTGTTGTGTAATTAAACTGCTGAAAAGGAACAATAGAATGGGAGAGCATGGCATTTTTCCAGCTTCTGTTATTTGGTCTGGTCAGATCGCCATACAATCTTTTATAAGTAATTGTTCCGTATTTTGATAATTCTTCGATTATTATTTTGATATATTTTGACGATATATTATCTGCATCGATTAATAATGCGAATTTTTTCTCTTCCATGTATAAACCTCTCGTAAATAATTGATGTGTTTATTATAACAAAAATAAAACAGATTTTCACGCATTCACATGAAAATCTGTCGTACGTATGCAGGAAAAGGGATTTGAACCCTCACGATGTTTCCATCACACGGACCTGAACCGTGCGCGTCTGCCGTTCCGCCACTCCTGCAAAAGTAAATAAGTTTTAAAAAACCCTTGAAAGATTCTTCAAGGGTTCCTAATGCGGGAAATGGGACTTGAACCCACACGTCGTTGCCAACACTAGATCCTTAGTCTAGCCTGTCTGCCAATTCCAGCATCCCCGCATGTCTTTAGCGACTTAAATATATTAGCAAAGACCGAAACAATTGTCAATAAAGAAAATTAGAAAAAATAAAAATAAAAAAAGGATTTAAGATTATTTTTCAGAATAATAGTTTTGGATAGGCTTTTTCGGAGACTTTTATGACAATCAGAGAACGAATTGAAAATGAAGAAAAAGAATATTTAAGCCCTTACGCATGCCTTAGCATTAATTCAAAAGGCAGAGAACGTGAAGAGGAGCAGTGTGACATAAGACCGGTCTTTCAGAGAGACAGGGACAGAATTATCCACAGCAAATCTTTTAGGAGGCTTAAGGATAAGACACAGGTTTTCCTTCTTCCCGAAGGCGATCATTACAGAACAAGACTTACACATACGCTGGAAGTTTCTCAGAATGCAAGAACAATCGCCAAGGCATTAAGGCTGAATGAAGACCTTGTGGAAGCCATTGCACTCGGACATGATTTGGGCCATACGCCTTTCGGTCATTCCGGAGAGAGAGTTTTAAATGAAATCTGCCCTTACGGCTTTAAACATAACGAACAGAGTTTAAGAACAGTCGAAGTACTTGAAAAGGACGGACAGGGATTAAACCTTACGTTTGAAGTAAGAGACGGTATATTAAATCATCAAACCTCGCGTATGCCCTGCACGCTTGAAGGCAAAATTGTAAGACTTTCCGACAAGATTGCATATTTCCATCACGATATGGATGATGCAATAAGAGCAGCCCTTCTTACCGAAGAAGACGTTCCGAAGGATATAAGGGATGTGCTTGGCAATACAACCGGTGAGAGACTGGATAAATTTATTCATGACATAGTCACAAATTCGCTCGGCAAAGACGATATATTAATGTCTCAGCCCGTAGCCGAAGCAATGGTTAAAATGAGAAACTTTATGTACGATTCCGTATATAAAAATCCCGTTGCCAAAAAAGAGGAAGGCAGAGCGAAGCTTTTAATAAATAATCTTTATGATTATTATCTGGTTCATACCGAAGAGCTTCCCGATGAGCTCATAAAATTAATGGAAAAAGGCGAAGCGGCTGAAAGAGTTGTCTGTGATCATATCGCAGCCATGACTGACAGATACGCAATCGCCAAATTTGAAGAAATATATATACCCAGGGTTTGGTACGGCTGAGGTTAAAAATGTATTATCCGCAGGAACTAATTGATGAAATTCAACAGAATAACGATATTGTGGATGTCATAAACGAATACATACCTCTAACGAAAAAAGGATCAAACTATGTTTGCATATGTCCGTTCCATGCAGATACAAATCCTTCGCTTATGGTAAGCAGGCAGAAACAGCTCTTTAAATGTTTTGCATGCGGCGAAGGTGGAAACGTATTTACCTTTTTACAGAAATACGATTCCAAGACTTTTGTGGAAGCGGTTCAGACTCTGGCAGAAAGAAGCGGAATAAAGCTTCCGGAGACTTACACAAGTGACTTTTCGAAGGAGAAGCAGGATAAGAAGCTTCGAATGATAGAATGCAATACCGAGGCTGCGAGATACTTTTATGCACTTTTAAGAAGCGATGCGGGAAAGGTCGGACTTGATTATTTTAAGAAAAGAGAACTTTCCGATGAAACAATGAAGCAGTTCGGACTCGGATTTTCAAGTGTTTCCGGAAAAGATTGTATTGCATATCTTAAAAATCAGGGCTTTACGGATAAAGAAATCATAGATTCGGGTGTTGGAGTATTTGATGAGCGACACGGCCTAAGAGCTAAATTCTGGAACAGGGTAATGTTTCCGATTAAGAATCAGGCCGGGAAGGTCATCGGGTTCGGCGGAAGAGTTTTAGGAGACGGCGAACCGAAATACTTAAACTCACCTGAAACACCTGTATTTAACAAGAGTACGAATCTTTATGCGTTTGATATTGCCAGAGCTTCAAGGAGCAAGTTCTTCATTCTCTGCGAAGGCTACATGGATGTAATAGCACTTCACCAGGCAGGCTTTAACATGGCCGTTGCATCGCTTGGTACCGCATTCACACCCGGACAGGCAAATATCATTAAAAGATATGTAAATGACGTTTATCTTTCCTACGATTCGGACGGACCCGGCGTTACGGCTGCAATAAGAGCCGCAAAGATATGCAGGGAATTCGGACTTTCGTGTAAGGTCATAAATATGCAGCCTTACAAAGACCCGGATGAATTCATTAAGAATCTTGGCAAAGAAGAATATCAGAAGAGAATCGATGAAGCAAAAAATGCTTTTATATTCGAGATAGGCACGTTAAGAGAAAAGTACGACCCTTCGGATCCTGATGCTAATACTAGATATGACAATGAAGTGGCGGCTCTTTTAGCAGAGATGAAAGATGAGGTTCAAAGAACCAACTACATTAAAGCATGTGCCAAAGAGATGGGCATAAGCGTGGATACGCTTACAAACATGGTTGCCAAAGAAGCAGGAAAACTTAGGAATTTCAACAGGCCTGTAAGAGAACAGTCCGGAATACATGAACAGAAAGATGATTCCAAAGCCAGGGTTCAGCAACTTATGTTAACCTATCTTGCTGAATATCCGTCGATTTATCCTCAGATTAAAAACATTGTTTCACCTGAAGATTTCTGGGACGAGCCATACAAAGAGGTTGCGACAAAGTTTTTCGAGGATTTAAAGAACGGCAATGCTTCACCTGCAAGAATGGTAAATATGTTCGAGGACGAAGAAGTTCAGAATATCGTTTCGAATATGTTTACATCAACGCTAAACGGTGTTGAAGACAAAGAAGAAATAGCAGGCGCATTGGTTGACATAATATTCCGACTTAAGTCTAATTCGCTTGATGAATTAAGAAACAGCGAAGCCGGACTTGGTCCTAAAGAATATATGGATAAGAAAAAAGAACTGATGGATATCAGAAAAATCAAAATAACAATACCTGAATAAGGAGAAAAGAAAGAAAATGGGAAGAAGAAAAAAGACAGAAGAAGTAATCGAAGAAGTCGAAGTAATTGAAGATGAAGAGTTCATCGAAGAAGCTCCCGAATCAGTAGAAGAGCCCAAAGTAAATGAACTCTTTGAAGAAAGACTTAAATCATTACTTAAACTGGCAAAGAAGAAAAAGAATATCTTAGACCCCTCAGACATTGACAAGCACTTTGAAGGTGTTTCAATGAGCGAGGAGGAATACGATCGTCTTCAGGAATTCATGGATTCCAACAACATTGATGTTTTCAGACCCATGGAGGATGAAGATCTTATTACCGATGACGAACTCGGACTCATGATGGATGAAGCGAGTGTCGTTGAAGCCGAAATCGACATGGATATCGACAAAATCGATTTATCCGGCGAACTCGGAATCGATACTGATGACCCTGTCAGAATGTATCTTAAGGAAATCGGTAAAGTTCCTCTTTTATCGGCAGACGAAGAAATTGAATTTGCCAAGAAGATGGAAGTCGGTGAAGAAGCTAAGAGAAAGCTCATTGAAAAAGGCGACAATATTTCCGACAGAGAAAGAAAGAACCTTGAAAAGAAGATTCTTGAAGGTGAGAACTCCAAGAAGAAACTTTCCGAAGCAAACCTTCGTCTCGTAGTTTCAATCGCAAAGAGATATGTCGGCAGAGGACTTTTATTCCTTGATCTTATTCAGGAAGGTAACCTCGGACTTATTAAGGCTGTAGAAAAATTCGACTACAGCAAGGGATACAAATTCTCCACATATGCTACATGGTGGATAAGACAGGCGATCACACGTGCCATAGCCGATCAGGCAAGAACCATCAGAATTCCTGTACATATGGTAGAAACCATCAACAAACTCATCAGAGTTTCTCGTCAGTTACTTCAGGAATACGGTCGTGAACCGACGCCCGAAGAAATCGCTGATTACATGAAGATGGATGTAGCGAGAGTTAGAGAAATCCTTAAGATTTCACAGGAACCCGTATCACTTGAAACTCCTATCGGTGAAGAGGAAGATTCACATCTCGGTGATTTCATTCCCGATGAAAACGTACCAATCCCTGTAGAAGCTGCAACACAGACACTTCTTAAGGAACAGCTCGATGAGGTATTAGGAACCTTAACCGAAAGAGAAGAGAGAGTATTAAGATTAAGATTCGGTTTTGACGATGGAAAGGCAAGAACCCTTGAAGAAGTCGGAAAAGAATTCAACGTAACCAGAGAGCGTATTCGTCAGATTGAAGCAAAGGCTTTAAGAAAGCTTCGTCAGCGTTCACGTTCAGGCAAGCTTCGTGACTATATTGAAGACTAATTAGAAAGGCAGTCGGTATGAACAGGTACAATTTGTCCAAAAGACTTTTAAAAGTTGCAAACCTGGTCGAGCCGGCTGCTTTTTTGGCGGATATCGGCTGTGACCACGGATTTCTTGCAATTGCATTGGTTAAGTCCGGCAAAATAAAGAAAGCCTTCTGCAGCGATATAAACGAAGGCCCTCTTAAAAGAGCCGGCGAGCACATAAAAGAGTATTGTCTTGAAGATAAAATCAGCACATGCCTTTCTGACGGCTTATTAACCATAAAAGACAAGTACGACGAGTATCCTTTTGATACGGCCGTAATCTGCGGTATGGGCGGCCTGATGGGAGTTAAGATAATTCACGAGGCTGATGAGTTCTTCAGAAGGATGAATGTCTTTTATATACAGCTTCAGTCGGATCTTGAACTTGTAAGAATCTATCTTAAGAAATGCGGATACGATATTCTTTTCGAAGATATGGTGCTTGAGGACGGTAAATACTATACCGTTTTAAAGGTTAAGAATTCTTTTATGAGCGAGGAATCTTTATCTTTTATGAGCTTTGACGATGTACCGGCCGTTTTAAAGGAAATATATGAAAAGGCAACAACAGAAGAGTGTCTTGACTTAAAATATCCGTATTATGATGGAATGGATAAAAAGACGTACGAGAGTTTTCTTTTATTCCTTATAAACAAGTATGAGACCATTAAATCATATCTGCCTGACGATTCGGACAGACTGCCTGTTATAAATAAGGAACTTCAGATAATGAACGACGCGTATGACAGGTTTAAAGAATTAAAATAAAAATTTTCTTGTAATTTGCTTTTTTTGGTGGTAGTGTATTGCTTCGGGTACAAAAAAGGAGATAATTACATGAAACAGGATAAGATAAAGCCGATGCTCTTCAGCGTCATGAAGAACTATGACGGCAAAAAATTTATTAAAGATGTGGTGGCAGGCATAATTGTTGCAATTATCGCGCTGCCACTTTCTATTGCCCTTGCGCTGGCTTCCGGTGTCGGACCTGAACAGGGTATATATACCGCAATTGTTGCGGGCTTCTTAATTTCATTCTTTGGCGGTTCACGTGTTCAGATCGCGGGACCTACAGCCGCATTCGCAACAATCGTTGCTGGAATCATCGCCAAGAAAGGTATGGACGGTCTTATTATCGCAACCGTAATAGCCGGTATCATACTTATTCTGATGGGTGTATTCAGACTCGGCGGACTTATCAAATACATTCCCTATACAATCACAACAGGTTTTACAGCAGGTATTGCGGTTACTATTCTTATCGGTCAGATTAAGGATTTTATGGGCCTTTCTTTTCCTGAAGGAACCGTAACGATTGAAACTGTGGATAAGATAAAAGCAATTGTTTTAAATATCAAGACAATCAATTATCAGGCACTTATCGTTGGTGGTGTATGTCTTGTAATTCTTATTGTATGGCCTTTTATAACAGATAAAATCCCGGGGTCGCTCATTGCGGTTATAGTCGGAATTTTGATGGTTAAATTCCTTAAAATGGATGTAAAAACAATCGGTGACCTTTATACAATCAGCAATAAGCTCCCTGCATTTCACCTTCCCGCAGTAACTGTGGATTCCGTAATGTCGGTAATTCCGGATGGCTTTACGATTGCGGTTTTAGCTGCGATTGAATCACTCCTTTCATGCGTAGTTGCAGACAGTATGATAAATTCGCATCACCGTTCAAATATGGAACTTATTGCACAGGGTATCGGTAACGTTGGCTCGGCTCTGTTCGGCGGTATTCCTGCGACAGGCGCTATTGCAAGAACTGCAGCCAACATTAAAAACGGCGGACGTTCACCCATAGCAGGCATGGTTCATTCGATTGTGCTTATTCTTGTGCTTGTATTCCTTATGCCTTACGCGGCACTTATCCCGATGCCTACTATTGCGGCAATTCTCTTTATGGTTGCTTACAATATGTGCCAGTGGAGAACATTTGTGCATCTTTGCAAAACCGCTCCTAAAAGCGATATCCTGGTACTCGTACTTACATTTGTACTTACAGTATCATTTGACCTTGTAGTTGCAATTGAAGTCGGTATGCTTATTGCGTGCGTTCTCTTTATGAAACGTATGAGTGATGTTTCAAGCGTACAGGGCTGGAAATATTTCGATCCCGATGAAGATCCTGACGGTCCCGAGCTTAAAAAGGTTCCCAAGCAGGTTCGTGTATACGAAATCACAGGTCCCATGTTCTTCGGAGATGCGGACCAGCTCGCCGGCGTTTCTTTTAAGGACTTTACAAAAGTAATCATTATTCGTATGCGTGGTGTGCCTGCGCTTGATGCAACGGCAATGCATTCGATGGAAGAACTTCATAAAAGATGCGAAGAAAAGGGCGTTAAACTTGTGTTCTCGCATGTTAATGAACAGCCTTATAAAACAATGGAAAAGAGCGGATTTATCGATAAAGTCGGTAAGGAGAATTTCAGACCTCACATCGATGATGCTCTTGAATGGGCAAGCGAAATCAGTAAGGAAAACAAAAGCGAAGTTTAATACTTCGCTTTTTTCATTTTATTTGATAAAATAAAAGAGTAAAAAACATATAAAGGAGCGCATATGCTTTTAAAAGAAATTTACGACAGTTTAAATCAAATTGCACCTTTTGAATTACAGGAAGAGTGGGATAACTCCGGGCTTCTTTTAGGAGATATGGAAGCCGAGGTTGAAAGAATCCTTGTGACTTTAGATGTAACGGATGAAGTTGTAGAGCAGGCGATTCAGGCGAATGCAGACTTAATTATTTCACATCATCCGCTTATCTTTTCGCCTGTAACAAAGATCAATTCAGAGAACTTCATTACAGCCAGAATTCTTAAGCTGGCAAATAATAATATCAATTATATTGCAATGCATACAAATATGGACGCGACCGGACTTTCGGAAGTTGCAGACGAAGTACTTGGTATTAAAAGAGAACGTGCAATAGAGGTTAACATAAATCAAGATAACAAGAAAATCGGTATGGGAAGTATCGGTAAATTCGTCAATGGCAATAAAGAAGTGGTTGACATAATGTTGCGCGAAGCTGTTGTAAGAACTAAATCCGGTTTCGGATTAAACGTGGTTAAAGTCTACGGAAATCTCGACAATATTATTGGCCGCGTGGCAGTCTGCACAGGTGCAGGCAAATCAATGATAGATGAATGCATAAAAGAAAACTGCGATTTGCTTATAACAGGAGATATGTCTTATCACGCAGCGCTGGATGCTGTTTCACAGGGATTGAATATAATTGATGCCGGACATTACGGAACGGAGATTATGTTTGTTGATCTTGTTAGAGGTTTCTTTGAAATGAACTTCCCCGACATTAAGATAATTCCTTCGATTCAGAAAGAAGTCGGAGAGTATATGTAATATTTTTTTTACTACGCGCGTTTAAAACTTTTCTTGTTAAACGCGCGTAGTTTTTGCTATACAACCGCTGGATACTACGCGCATATAACAAGTTAATAACGAAACGCGCGTAGTTTTTGCTATTCGGCCGTTAGATACTACGCGCAAATAGCAAGCTGATAGCAAAACGCGCGTAGTCCAAGGTCTTTCGCAAACTTTTTCTACGCGCGTTTATACTTTTCTTGCTTAACGCACGTAATATATGAATCCTAACAAAAAAAGAGCGCATTATAAGCGCTCTATATTGGTTTAAATTTCAATTTCACAGATTGTTTTCTTTTTATTTTTCTTTCGATGCTTCGGAATTGTTCTTGTCACTGACATTATCTGCTGCTTCTGAGATTACTTCTTCAGCCTCATCCTTTGTCGCCTTGGAAAGAGTTTCTTCACTTTTTTCTTTGTTTACTTCAAATGTAGCGACATTCTTTTTACCCGTTACAACGCTTATCATCCATAAAAGAAGCCAGAGCATAATCGGAAGTAAAACACAGCCTGCTGCAAATATGGGAAATAAAACTGTTTTCATAGGGATAGGAAGGATGGCCAGTGCAAGAGTGGCAATTATCCAGCCGAGAATAACAATAAGTCCAATAACTGCAAGAATTCTTTTAATCATAATTTCTCCTAATTTATATATACATTTCTTTTATAATATACATTGTTTCAGTCAAGAATACCATATATAATAATATTTGTGTGAAAAAAGAAATTAAGGGGGATTGTTTTATGAAAAAACATTCTGTAAAAATCACAAGAATTATAAGTGTTCTGATGTCATTACTGATGGTTATATCGGTGATTTCATTCCCTTCGCTTAAATCTAAGGCTGCAGCAGGTACAATCGATGATTTCGTAGAACGCTGCTATACGGTTACGCTTGGAAGAGGGTCCGATCCGGACGGTTTTGCGGACTGGAAAGGCCAGCTTACTGACGGAAAGGCAGTCGGAATTCATGTAGCATACGGATTTTTATTCAGCCCTGAATATACCAAACTGAATAAAATCCCTGAAGATTATGTTACAGATCTTTATATGCTGTTTATGGGCAGAGAACCTGATGAAGCAGGCTTTAATGACTGGGTTGGCCAGTTAAAAGACGGCAAATCCAGAGTGGAAGTTTTCGCCGGTTTTGCGAACTCTCAGGAGTTTTATGACATCTGCGAAAGTTACGGAATTACTGCAGGAAGATTTGTGGTAGGTTATGACAGATATCAGGTAAATGATGTAAATCTTTTTGTGGAAAGACTGTATAAAGTCTGCTTAAACAGATTAGGTGACAGAGGCGGACAGAGGGACTGGGTAGAAAAACTCATAAAAAAACAGATCACCGGTTCAGAATGTGCAAGAAGCTTTATTCAGAGTAAAGAGTATAAAGATCTCGGCTTATCTGATGAAGACTATGTGGAAAACCTTTATATTGCTTTGATGGGCAGAGCATCCGATGCTCCCGGAAAGGCTGACTGGTTGAAAAAACTTGATGATGGCATGACCAGAGATCAGGTTTTTGAAGGATTTGTTAACTCTGTCGAATTTGACGGTATCTGCAAGACTTACGGAATTGACAGAGGTTCGTATAAAGCAACGGATATTCCCAAATATAAGGTAGGAGATATTATTAAATTCGGTAAATACGAGCAGGACGGGAATGAATCCAACGGAAAAGAAGATATTGAGTGGATTGTATTAAAAGTTGAAAAAGACAGGATTTATGTCACAAGTAAGTATGTTCTGGATTTTCAGCCTTTCGATACTGTTGGCGGTGAAGTTTACTGGGAGACAAGTACATTAAGAAAATGGCTTAATAATGATTTTTACAACTGTGCTTTTTCCGAAAGTGAAAAGCAGGCAATTCCGCTCTCGACTGTTAAAAATCTCAATAATCCGAGAAGCTACTTTCATACAGAGCCTTTAAATGATACCAACGATAAGGTATTCCTTTTAAGTGTTGAGGATGCAATGACATATTTTGGAGAATGTATTTATTATTCCGATGAATATGACTTTTATTATTATAAAGGATTGTTCGTTGCGCCAACAGAATATGTCAAAATGAAAGGTATTCCATGGTGGACTCTGAATGATGACGATTATGACGAATATAAAAATTGGAATTTTGCAAGAGAAGATATAATCGGAGTTCAGTGTACTGAATGGTGGCTTCGAACACAGCCGGTATCTGACGATGAAGGTAACGAAGTATGGGCAGGAGGAAGAACCGGATATGGTGAAAATGCAGATTGTTTCGAAGAAAAAGGTGTTCGTCCCGCAATGTACATCAGTTATTAAGACTTCCATTTTAGGCTCTATTGTTTTATACTGAAATAGCTTGTGAAAAATATTAAAACATAAAAAGGATGGATTAATTATGAAATTATTAGACACATGGCGTGCTAAAGCTTATGACGAGACAGCTGACAAATCAACTTTGCAGCCTATCTGGAACAAATATTTTGCTCTTGAGAAGGAATTCTACAAGAAACTTCTTCCCGAGAAAGAGCCCGTAAAAGGAACCGTAAAAGAATTATGCGAAAAATACGGTGTTGATACCTTTTATATGACAGGTATCCTTGACGGTATCAATGATTCGCTTGTAACACCCAATCCCATTGAGGAAATGGATGAGGATACAATGATCAGCCTCGAATACGACAAGGAACTTCTTTACAAGAACATGGTTGCTGCCGGCGCTGACTGGCTTTACAACCTTGAAGAGTGGAATGAATATTTCACAGAAGATGAAAAGAAGGCACTTTACAAAGAGCAGAAAGCTTCTACAACCATCGTAAAAGATGAGAAGATTTACCCCAACGATCCCTGTCCTTGCGGATCAGGAAAAAAATACAAAAAGTGCTGTGGTAAAAACGCTTAAGGGGAAGAATAGTGGATAATATCAATTTGATTGACGAAGTTGAGCTTAAGAAACAGAAGAAAAAATATTTTGCTTCTTTGCTCTGGAAACTGACTGTTTCCATACTTGTTATACTTGCATTACAGACAGTTTTTGTTTTGCCGAGATCGTTTTTTACCGGCTTTATGGGAACATTCAGCCAGAAAGTACATAACGGTTTCACATATGCATATTTAAGATTTGAGTCAAGCGGTGCATTAAATACCGTTGTTTCCGTTCTGACATATTTGGACCTTATGATTTCGGTTTCTGTCGGTGCTCTGGTCCTTTATCTTCTTACAAAGAAAACAGCTCAAAAGCCTGAGAGAAGTTCTCTTAAGTTCGGATGGTGGCTTGTAATGTTCCTTTGCTGCTTCGGCATCGGAGGAATCGGTCAGTTTATAGGTTCTATAGTGAACGGAATCTTGATTGCACCTGCTGCAATTCTGAACATGGCTTTATCCGGTGTTTTAACAAGCAGTAATCTTATAGCGGAACTTTTATATGCTGATGATTCCTGGATTTATCTTATATTCGGAATTATTACAGTCGGAATTGTAGTGCCTATTCTTGAGGAACTGATATTTAGAAGACTGGTTATTAATTCGACATGTAAATACGGATATGGCGCTGCCATTATGATTTCAGCATTTACTTTTGCTGTATATCACGGTAATTTTATTCAGTTTTTCTATGCTTTCGGCCTAGGTATTCTGTTCGCATATATTTACTGCAATACCGGTAAGTTAAGATATACGGTTCTGCTTCATATGGGATATAACCTTTATGCAGCAATGATAATTCCTCTTGCAAGAAAGACGATCCCTGCAGGAGTGGTAGACAGTATCCAGAATTCGCTTAACAAGTTTTCGGAAACTATTCAAACGTATCCCGGTCTTATGGAAGAGGCGTTTGAAACTTATTCCAACGAGGTAACAAGATTATTTGAGATTCATCCCGGCGCAATATTCGGTCTTATCCTTACCGCTATGGTTACTCTCTTTTATTTCTTCCTTATTTTTGTCGGAATTATCCTTTTAATTGTCTTCTTGAAGAAGGCTCTCGGGGTAAGAAAGAACATGATGCTCGGACAGAAGGGTACCAAGAGATGTGCTGCATTTAATTACGGTGCGATTATCTTTTATGTGTTTGCCGTATTGATATTCGGTGCATATTATCTGGTGATTTATCTGTCAACGATTTTGACGCCGCTTTTAGGAAATATATAAAAATAAAAAATTACTGTTGACTTTGAATAGGAAACAGATTAAAATACTAATGTTGCAAAACAAAGCAGAGTATCCGCTCTCACCCGACGACAATTGCGTTTTCGGTGTTAATATTTGAAAGTTAGCAAAGAGCTTTTTTATATTATTGAGTGGATATTGTGTCCACTCAATTTTTTTTCGAAACTTATGTACGGAGGAATATGAAGAACAACGACTATATTATTAACGATCAGATCAGAGACAGTGAAGTGAGAGTTATTTCAGAGGAAGGAGAAATGCTCGGTGTAATGCCTACAGGCACTGCAATGCAGAGAGCAGAGGATTTGGGACTTGATTTAATCATGATTTCCCCGAATGCGAATCCGCCCGTATGTCGTATTGAAGACTTCGGAAAATTCAAGTACGAACAGCTTCGTAAAGAGAAAGAGAACAAGAAGAAACAGAAAGTAACCGAAGTTAAGGAAATCCGTTTCTCACCCAATATTGATACAAACGATTTCAATACAAAGATGAATGCGGCAAGAAAGTTCCTTACAAAAGGTGAAAAGGTTAAAGTTACAGTCAGATTCAGAGGTAGAGAAATGGCTCACGGAGTTCCTACCGCAAAGAAGCTTCTTGAAGATTTTGCAAACGGACTTTCAGATGTATCTACTCTTGAAAAAGAAGCGAAGATTGAAGGTCGTTCGATAGCTATGGTTTTGGCTGAGAAAAAGTAACAGTTAAAATATATTTTACTTAAGGAGGACATTAGTTATGCCTAAAATGAAGACATCCAGGTCAGCTGCAAAGCGTTTTAAACTTACAGGAACAGGAAAATTAAAAAGATCTAAAGCTTATAAGAGCCATATCCTTACAAAGAAGTCTACAAAGAGAAAAAGAAACCTTAGACAGGCTGCAGTTACAGACAGCACAAATGTAAAGAATATGAAGAAGATTTTACCTTACATTTAAGGAAAGAGAGGAAGTAAAAAATGGCTAGAATTAAAGGTGGCTTAAATGCCAAGAAAAAACATAACAGAGTTTTAAAGCTTGCTAAAGGATACAGAGGAGCAAGATCAAAACAGTATCGTATAGCTAAACAGTCCGTTATGAGAGCACTTGCTTCTTCTTATGCCGGACGTAAGGAAAACAAGAGACAGTTCAGACGTCTCTGGATTGCACGTATCAACGCTGCTGCAAGAATGAACGGACTTTCATACAGCAAATTTATGTATGGTCTTAAGCTTGCTAACATCGACATCAACAGAAAGATGCTCGCTGAAATGGCAGTTAACGACGCAGAAGGCTTCAAGAGCTTATCTGAAATCGCAAAGAGCAAAATCGCTTAATTAAGCTTAATGCATACTGAAAGGATCGCGTGTGCGGTCCTTTTTTAATGTAAATACTTGACGTGTATGTTATAATCTTTATTTGGATATTAATGTAGTATTTTGAAAGTGTTTACTACGGAAAGAAGGTAAAATCATGACGAAAATTGATATAGTTTCAGGCTTCCTCGGTGCAGGCAAAACAACATTTATTCAGAAGATGTTAAAAGAAGTACTGAATAAGGAAAAAGTTGTCTTAATAGAAAACGAATTCGGCGAAATAGGTATTGACGGCGGGTTCTTAAAAGAAGCCGGAATTGAAATAAAAGAAATGAACTCTGGATGTATCTGCTGTTCACTCGTTGGTGACTTCGGCGCATCCTTAAAAGAAGTAATCAAGACATATTCTCCCGAGAGAATCTTAATCGAGCCTTCAGGCGTAGGAAAGCTTTCAGACGTTATTAAGGCCGTTGCAGACCTTGAAGCCAAAGAGAATATGACTGACGTTGCTTTAAACGCTGCTGTAGTTGTTGTAGACGTTTCAAAGTGCAAGATGTACATTAAGAACTTCGGTGAATTCTTTATTAATCAGGTTGAAGCTGCAGGTACGATTATTTTATCAAGAACGCAGAATGTTTCCGAAGAGAAATTAAATGAGGCTGTAGCACTTCTTCGTGAGCATAATGCAAAGGCTACAATTATCACAACTCCCTGGGATCAGTTAACAGGAGAGCAGATTCTCAAGACATACGAAGCAGGAAAGAGCCTTGAAGAAGAACTTCTTGAAGAAATGAAAAAAGAAATGGCTCACAGCCACGGTGAAGAGTGCGATGATCCCGAATGTGAATGCCATCACCATCACCACGACGATGACGATGATGACGATGATGAGCATGAACACCATCATCACCATCACCACGACGATGATGACGATGACGACGAAGACGAACATGAGCACTATCATCACCACCATCATGACGACGAAGAATGCGACGATCCCGAGTGCGAATGCCACCATCATCACGACCATGACCATCACCATCATCACCATCACGCTGATGAGGTATTTACAAGCATCGGATTTGAGACTGCCAAGTCCTATACAAAAGAGCAGATTAACGATATATTAACCAAACTTGATGATAATGAAACTTATGGTATTGTTCTTCGTTCCAAGGGCATGGTTTACGACAAGGACGGCGGATTTATTTACTTCGACTATGTTCCCGAAGAGAAGAATGTCAGAGCCGGCAGCCCTGAAGTTACAGGCAAAGTCGTTGTAATCGGCTCAAAACTTAACGAAGAAAAGATTAAGGAATTATTCTAATATGAAAAACGTATTTGTTATAAACGGATTTCTGGAAGCAGGAAAGACTGAATTTATCAGATTTACGATAACACAGCCGTATTTTCAGACAACCAACACAACTCTTTTGATTCAGTGCGAAGAGGGTGAGGTTGAGATAGAAGAAGAGATTCTTCGCAAAACACATACGGTGGTTGAAGTTATCGACAATAAAGAAGATTTAAACAGTACAACGCTTCTTAATCTTGAGAAAAAACATAAACCCGAGAGAATCATCATCGAGTATAACGGAATGTGGCAGATGTCGGATTTAAAGATGCCCTGGCACTGGAAACTGGCACAGCAGGTAACAATTATCAATGCAGCCACATTTAACATGTATTTTGCCAATATGCGTTCGCTTATTTCCGATATGGTCAAAAAATCGGAGCTTATCATCTTTAACAGATGTGACGGTTTAAACAAAGAACTTGCAACATATAAAAGAAACGTAATGGCTCTTAACCGTAATGCTGAAATAGTATTTGAGGATTCAAAGGGAGAAATCAACACTACACTTGATGAGGAACTTCCTTTCGACGTAAATGCTCCTGTTATCGAGCTGGTAGATGAGACTTACGGCATATGGTTCTTTGACTGTCTTGATAATTTCGACAGATACAACGGTAAGACAGTTAAGTTTTTAGCCAACGTTGTTAAGCCCGAGACCCTCGGCAAAGGCCTTTTGGTTCCCGGCCGTTCGGCTATGACATGCTGTGCAGAAGATATTGCATTTTTAGGATTCATCTGTAAAACGGACGAAGCTGACAAATATAAAAAAGGTGACTGGATTACAGTCACTGCAGAGATTAAGATAGAATACTGGAAAGATTATAACGGAGAAGGTCCCGTACTTTATGCGAAATCAATCGAGCCTGCAAAAGCGCCGAGAGAAGAAGTAATTAACTTAGTATAAATAAAAGCCGGAGGATAATTCCTCCGGCCTTATTTTATAATTCCTGTCTTGTTTTCTCTTCACAGTATTTGCAGCGGTAGATTTCCTTCTTTTCGTCGAGTACGAAAATCTGGGGAAGTTCCTGTTCGATACTGCTTATACAACGTGGATTTTTACATTTGTAAATGTTTCTGATTTCTTTGGGAAGTACAAGCTCTTTCTTGGCAACGATCTCGCCGTCTTTTATGACGTTTACCGTGATGTTGTGGTCGATTACAGCAAGTACGTCCATATCCATTTCTTCGATATCGCATTCTACTTTAAGGATATCTTTTTTACCCATTTTTTCACTTTTTGCATTCATAATCATTGCAACTGTACAGTCTTTTTTGTCGAGCTGCAAATGATGATAAATCGATAAGCTTTTTCCTGCTTTTATGTGGTCAAGCACGAAACCTTCATGTATTTTTCCAATCTTCAGCATATGTGTTTTCCTTTCGTGAAAATTGTTCTGTTTACAGTTTCTTTGTATCTATTTCAAGGAGAGTGAGTATTAAAGCCATTCGTACGTATACGCCGTACTGAACCTGCTTGAAATAAACGGCTCTGGGATCGTCATCGACTTCCACGGAGATTTCGTTTACTCTGGGAAGGGGATGAAGTACAAGCATATCATCTTTGGCGAGAGCCATCTTTTCTTTGTTTAAGATGTAAAAGTCTTTTAATCTTACATAATCTTCTTCGTTGAAGAATCTTTCTCTCTGAACTCTGGTCATGTATAAAAGATCGAGTTTGGGCATTACTTCCTCGAGTGAGATAACTTCTTCGAAAGGAATGTTCTTTTCTTTTAAGTTGTCGATTATGTATTCGGGAATTCTTAATTCTTCGGGTGATACGAAGACGAATTTGATGTTATCATATCTGGATAACGCATTGATAAGAGAGTGTACGGTACGACCGAATTTTAAGTCACCGCAAAGACCGATCGTAAAATCGGAAAGACGACCTTTTAAAGATCTGATGGTAAGTAAATCTGTAAGTGTTTGTGTGGGGTGCTGATGTCCGCCGTCACCTGCGTTAATAACGGGAATGCGGCTGTGTGTAGAAGCAACCATCGGAGCACCTTCTTTTGGATGTCTCATTGCACAAATGTCTGAGTAACAGGAAATCATTCGGATTGTATCGGAAACGCTTTCGCCTTTAGCAGCGGATGAAGAAGCGGCATCCGAAAAACCTAAAACCTCTCCGCCGAGCGACAGCATCGCGGATTCAAAACTTAAACGAGTTCGTGTACTTGGTTCGTAAAAACAGGTTGCGAGTTTCTTGCCGACACAGGCGTGAGAATACTTTTCCCGGTTTTTCTCAATGTCGTTTGCCAGGTCGAATAACCTGTCGAGCTCTTCGACGGAGAAATCCAGGGGACTCATTAAATGACGCATAAACTATCTCCTCTTAAAATCATTTTTCCTATGATAACACTTCAAACAATTGAAATCAATAAAAATATGTAGTAAAATGACAAAAGATGGAATGTTAGCGTACAAAATATGAGGGGGACGATATTCTATGAAAATTATTGCTGCTGATGATGAAACTATTGCTTTGGAAGTTTTGGTTGATTCCATAAAAGAAGCAGAACCTAATGCAGAAGTTATTTCTTTTAAAACAGGAAAAGAAGTACTTGACTATCTTTCGGAAAACACATGTGACATTTGCTTCTTCGATATCGAAATGAGAGACATGAACGGTATTGAACTTGCATATGAAGCAAAGAAGTACAATTCTAAAATCAATATCATCTTTGTTACCGGTTATTCCGAGTACACACAGGATGCATTCGAAGTACGTGCCAGCGGTTATGTTTTAAAGCCTGTTACGGCTGTTAAAATCGCTGAGGAATTAAGAAACTTAAGAAACCCTGTAGAAGAAGACAAGAACAGTTACGATGTTTACGTAAAGACATTCGGAAACTTTGATGTTTATTCCAAGGGCGATCCCATTGTATTCAAGAGATCGAGATCCAAGGAACTTTTAGCATACCTTATCGACAGAAAGGGTGCAGGAGTTACCAAAAAGGAAATCGCTTCAATACTTTTCCCTAACCAGGACTACGACAGAAAAGTTGAAGACTATATCAACAAGATTTACAGAGAAATGACCAGATCCTTAAATGAAGCAGGACTTGGTGAAGTTGTAGTAAAAAAGAGAAATTATTATGCTATTAATCCCGATAAGATTAAATGCGACAGATATGATTTCGAAAAAGGAAAAACATCTGCAATCAAAGCTTATATGGGAGAATATATGCAGCAGTATTCCTGGGCAACTTTTAAGATTTCCAGATAAAATATTGGGAGATGGATATGGGTACTGAATTTAATGATGACGAGGAACAGGTAGTTGAGAAAAAGAGATGGGCTCTTTTCGGACTTCCTTTTACCTTTACAAAATATATCGTAAAAAAAGATATCCTGACAATTGAGTCCGGTCTTTTTACCAAAAAAGAAGACGACTGCTATATGTACAAAATTCAGGATGTTGAACTGCAGAGAGGCTTTTTCCAGAGGCTCTTCGGCCTCGGCTGTGTAATCTGCTATACAGGCGATACCACACATCCGAAGCTTTATCTTCACAATATAAAGAATTCCAAGGAGACCAAGGACTTTATATTAAAATATTCCGAAGAAGCAAGACTTAAGAGAAGAACTCTCAATACATTAAATATCGGAGCTCACGATGTCGAGGACATCGGCGAAGACTGTTAAGGATTTAAGGCAGGTTTAGCTACCTGCCTTTATTATTGTGAGCCATTTGGGGACGGTTCTATTTTGGCCTTTTTTACCATTTGGGGACGGTTCCGTTTTGGCCTTTTTTACCATTTAAGAACCGTCCCCGATTGGTCATTTTTGAAAGTTATGAAGTATGATGAATGCAGGGAGTGGCTGGAAGAGCGAAGAAAGAAGCTCGGAAGCGTTCCCGGACTTGATGAAGTGAATAAACTCTTGGAAGCATTCGGAAGACCTGATAAAGGCCTTCCTATAGTTCATATTGCGGGAACGAATGGTAAGGGCAGTATAGGATACCTGTTAGAGCATTCGTTAGCTAACAGTAAGATTAAGGTCGGAAGATTTTTATCGCCTGCAGTAGTTGATGAGAGAGAAATAATTCTTGTTAACGGAAAAATTGTCCCCAAAACCGTATGGGAGAGAAAACTGTCCGAGATAATTGATGTTATCGAAGAAAAGAAATTAAAAGCAACTGCTTTTGAGATAGAATTTGTATTATCGCTTTTGATATTTAAGGAAACAGATTGTAAAATCGTTATCCTTGAATGCGGTATGGGCGGAAAACTTGATGCAACAAATGCAATCGAAAACAGTTTGGTTGACATAATTGCATCAATAAGTATAGACCATATTGCTTTTTTAGGGGATAATCTCAAAGATATTAGTTTACATAAGTTTGGAATCATAAAAGATACTTCGAAGAATGTGATACTTGCGCCGCAGGTTAAGGAAGTTGAAGAGTATTTTGATGAGTATGTTTCAGAATTATGTAAACTGAATTTAAATATTATTAAAAGTGACAAGAAAGCAGCAAAGTTTAAAACTTCATCAAAATCCGGAAACATTTCCCAGATTTTATCATATAAGAATTATGTAAACCTAAATCTAAACTTAACAGGAAATCACCAGTGCGACAATGCAATCTGTGTACTGGATGCGATAGAAGTGCTTAAATCCGAAGGCTTTAAAATATCTGATAACGCGGTCAAGAAAGCCTTTGAAAACGCATTCTGGCCTGCCAGATTTGAAATAATCAAGAATAAAGATTATACTTTTATTCTCGACGGCGCCCACAACATGGATGCGGTTGACAGGCTTTTCGAAAACATAAACTTGTATTTTACAAATCGAAACCTGATATATATAATTGGTATGTACAAAGACAAGGCATTCGAAAATGTAATCGAAAAATATGCGCCGAAAGCCAAGGCAATAGTTACAGTAACGCCCAAAGATAAGGCAAGAGCTCTTGAGGCTTTTGAACTTGGAAAAATCATAAAAGATTTTAATCCAAACGTAACAGCTGCAGATTCTTACTTCGAAGCTCTTGAGATTGCGAAGCTTTTTGCCGAAAAGAAAGATGTGATACTTATATTCGGATCGCTGTCTTTTATGGGCGATTTCAGAAGTATCATAAATAACAAATAAAAGAAGAGAAAAAGATGATTGACGAGAACAAGATAAAAGAAGGGGTTAAGCTTCTTCTTGAAGGAATAGGTGAAGATATAACAAGAGAGGGCTTAGTCGATACGCCCGACAGAATCGCCAGAATGTACAGCGAGATTTATGCCGGATACGAAGACGATGCAGCGAATCACTTATCCAGAAGATTTCACGTAGACAATGACGATATAGTACTCGAAAAGAATATTGTATTCTATTCAACCTGCGAGCATCACATGATGCCGTTTTACGGAAAGGCACACATCGCGTACATTCCGAACAAGGAAGTAGTAGGTATTTCCAAGCTTGCGAGAACGCTTGAGGTATATGCCAGACGCCTTCAGATTCAGGAAAAACTTACAGATCAGGTTGCAGACAGCATTTTCAAAGAACTAAATGCCAAAGGCGTTATGGTTGTAATCGAAGCCGAGCATATGTGCATGACGATGCGCGGAATCAAAAAGCCCGGCACAACGACAGTTACAATGGCAACACGCGGTCTGTTCGAAGAAGAAGAGTACAAGAACCGCTTCTTCAATCTTTTAAAATTATAATTACTTAAGCGGTTTTTTATAAAACCGCTTTTATTTTTGGGGAGAAAACATGGTAAAAGAAATAACAATCGGCAACAGAACATATAATCTTTGCGGTCGCACATACGTTATGGGCATCTTAAATGTTACGCCCGATTCTTTTTCTGACGGCGGACAGTTTATCGATAAAGATGAAGCTGTTAAAAGAGCGATTCAGATGTTCGAAGAAGGCGCTGCAATAATCGATATCGGCGGAGAATCAACAAGACCTGGGTTTACACCTGTCAGTACAGAACTTCAGATTGAGCGTGTAATACCCGTCATAAAAGAAATAAAGAAAAATTTAGATATTCCCGTATCTGTAGACACATATGATTCAAAAGTCGCAAGAGCTGCATTAGAAGCCGGCTGTGACATTGTAAATGACATCTGGGGCCTTCAGAAAGATCCGGAAATGGCAAAAGTCATCGCTGAATACGATGCAGTATGCGTGCTGATGCATAACAGGGATAATACTAATTACGGAAACTTTGTAAACGATGTGCTTATAGACACAAGAAGAATGATTGACAGAGCACTTGATGCAGGAATCAAAAGAGAGCGAATTATCCTCGATCCCGGCGTAGGCTTTGCCAAAAACGTAGAACAGAATCTCTGCATCATTAATCACATGGATGATTTTAAAGTATTTGACTGTCCGGTTCTTTTAGGAACAAGCAGAAAATCCGTAATAGGTAAGACACTCGATCTTCCGGTAGAAGAGAGACTTGAAGGTACGCTTGCTACAACAGTAATGGCCTGTATGAAAGACATTGATTTCGTCAGAGTACATGACGTAAAAGAAAACGTTAGAGCAATCAGAATGACTGAGGCCATACTTAATACATTCGAGCCGCCTATGAATGAACCCATGTGCATTTACGGTCCGCCTGAAATGTTAAACGGAGGTGGTGCCTTGTATCAGCCTAATGCTTCAAACTCAGGATTTGATATGAGAAATATGATGAACTTTCCGGATATAAATAATCAGTAGTGTTACTATATGTCTTAATTTGGAAAAAATGTGTACCTTGGGAGAATATATATGGGGGCTTATGTTTGTTTTACAAAACATATTGAAATTTCTAAAGAAACCCGTAATAACGGAGTAATAAGCAGTCTTGGTTACAAAGATATAGATTCGCATAAAATAAATGAGATTGCAGAGAATAAGAAGGTTAAATATATTCAGATATCTGATTATCTGTCTAAAGAAGCGTATCAAATAATAGATCAAATTCTTATGTTGCGTCCTGATATCACATTCAGGCTTTATCATTTTTTGGAAGTAAAAGATATAAATCTATCGTTTCTGTCGGATATGCCCAATTTACACAAATTATCCATAGACTGTATCAGTTTGAGAAATAATTCTAAAAATATAAATCTAGATTTTTTAACAAAGGTAAAACTAAAGTCGTTGTATCTTGACTGCTTTGATTTGAAAGATTTCAGCTTTATTCAAAATTTATCCGACGAACTTGAAGAATTAAGTATAATGGCTGATACGATGGGCTCTTCGGTAAAGTTTGATTGTAAATGGCTTTTGAAGTATCAAAAGTTAAATACATTATGGCTAGGCAAAAATGCAAAGAAGAATCTTGAGTGTGTATGCGAACTTCCTTCACTTAAATCTCTTTCGTTAAGAGGAATAAAACTAACGGACTTTTCGTTTTTGAAAAAGATGAATCTTGAAAAATTTGCGCTTTTATGGAATGGTAATTGTGATTTACATGAGCTTTCAGATCTTAAAAGTTTAAAAGAAATAGAACTTTGGAGAATTAATAAGCTTGATGACATTTCTTTTATGAAAGATCTTACCAATTTGGAAATCATAAAACTTCAGGATCTTAAACACATAAAAGAACTTCCTGATTTGAGCGGCCTAAAAAATCTTAAAAGAGTTTTTCTTATAGATACTGGTGTTATTATAAACTTAATTCCGGAATATTTGAAAGATAAAGTAAGCAATTTTGATGATAGAGTATTATAAGTTAATGATTGCTAATGAGATATAATCAATGAATATATTTGAAAATAAAGACATAAAATTTGATAAAGGGCTTTCGCTTGGAGAAATAAAGGAAATAGAGGAAATATACAGTATAGTTTTTCCGGAATCTCTAAAGAATTGTTTAATGCATGCGTTGCCTGTTTCCAAAGGGTTTTATAACTGGAGAGATAAATCTTTACAAAACATTGAATTCATAAGAAATGAAATCAATTATCCTTTAGATTATATAAGGAAAAACCCGGAAGAGGTTTACTGGAAAGATGAATGGGGAGAGAAACCAAAATCAATTACTGAAATAAGAGATTTTGTATTAAATCTAACCAATGACGCGCCTGTAATCATTCCTGTATATTTACACAGATATATACCGATGGGCGTTTCAGACAACCCTCCGATTATTTCCGTTTATGGATCTGATGTTATTTATTACGGAAAAGATTTGGATGATTATTTTGACAATGAATTTGGTGAAAATGGTATAAGAACCGATTTATTATCAAATTATCAGAGAATTCCTTTCTGGTCAGATATTATGTGATTTTAATTTGAAATAGAATATGTATTGAGGAATAAACAATGAGATTTTTTGACAAGAAAAAGAAAGAAGAAACAGAATATAATAGGAATGACAGAATAAAATTAAGTAATTATGTATCAGGAGCCGTAAGACAGTTTTCGATTTCATTTGCCAGAGGTGATCTTGCTTATCCGTTACTAAAGGATATTGATTATACAGGTGATGTACTGAAAGAAGAAAGCAGCTTTGCAGAGCAGGCGTTTGCAATATTTATGAACAATCTTGAGATTGATTCAACGGGAAATGTTTTGAACTATAAACACTGTGAAAAAAGGGCTGCGCAGTATATAAGAAGTTATTTTGACAGAGAATATATAGTTGAGCCTGCGTTCGAAACATGGGAAACAGAATTGCATCCTGTAAGCAAAGAGTATTATATGAAATAACAAATTAGGAGTTAATGAAATGATTTTATATAGACCTGTTGGGACCAAAGAACTTCAGCTTATAGCTGAAAGCGATTATAAGGAATTCCCTCCAAGACTTTCTGAACAGCCGATATTTTATCCTGTATTAAACGAAAAATATGCTGATGAAATAGCTAAAAACTGGAATGTAAAATATAATGATGATCATAAAGGATATGTGACTAGATTTGAGGTTGAGGACGGTTTCTGTGAAAGATATGAACCTCATATAGTCGGAGCTGAATACCATAAAGAATTTTGGGTTCCAGCAGAAGAATTAGAAGAATTCAACAGACATATAATTGGTAAAATTGAAATTATATCAGAGTATGTGTAATAATGAAAAAGGACTTCATTTCGAAGTCCTTTTCTTTTATTTGTTTTCAAGTTTACATAACATTTCTTTAGCTGTCATATTAAATCTCGGGTGAATTACATAGGGAGCTATCTCGCAAAGAGGTTTTAATACGAATTCTCTGTTAGCCATATCAGGATGAGGGATAATCAGATTATTGGTTGACATAACTAAATCATCATAAAGGATAATATCCAAATCCAGTGTTCTCGGTCCCCAGTGAATTGTTCTTTCTCTGCCGGCTTCATTTTCCTCAATACTTAATCTTGCAAGAAGTTCTTCGGGAGAGTAGAGTGTTTCAATCTTAAATACACCGTTAATGAAATCATCCTGGTCAACATTTCCGTAAGGCTTTGTTTCAATCAATCCCGAAACGTCTTTAACTTCTATACAATCATCCATCGAAAGATTATCAATGGCATTTTCGATATAATCTTCACGTTCGCCGATATTTGAGCCAACGGATATATACGCAGTATGTCTTGATCTGAAAACCTTTAACGAAACCGTATCAAACTTCGACGGAATAGGAGCATCGGGTTTGCAGATTTCAAGTGTTACTGATTTTATGAGCTTAAAAGTTAAAAGAAGTTTTCTTGAAAGTTCGTTTACAAGTGTTTCGAGAAGATTAACCTGATTGATAACCATGTAGTCTTTTATGTATTCGCAGACTTTGGCATAATCAAGAGTATCCTCGATATCGTCGCTTAAACTTGCAGTCAGCGTATCAACTTCGAATTCAGCGTTGATGACGAATTTCTGACCCTTTGTTTTTTCGTTTTCGTATACTCCGTGATGAGCAAAAACTTCAAGACCTTTAATGATAATCTTATCCATAAATTCCCCTCCTTAAAGTTAAACCCTTTACGAATACATTACCTTCTCGTAATGCTCAAATAATGCCGCGGTATCAATGTCTTTCTGCTTCTTGTGACGGTTGTTGTAGTTAGCCAGATAAAGATCGTAAGCCTCTTTAACATCCATCGGAAGAGGATTGTCTTTTTTAAGGAATCCCTTCCTCTTAAGCATAGCAGAAAGTTTGGAATATTCATATATTACAAGATGATATTCGTCATTATTTTTTCGATACCAAGCAAGTTTTATGCGAATTATCAAAAATCTTATCAGTAAGTAGAGAAGACCTGCGCTGATGAAGATTGCAAATATTCTCATTACGGTGACTCTTACATTTGCGGTATTGAAATTAAAGATATCGAAAATCTTATTGATGCTGAATCCGCCGCTGTTTCCGTTGTTAGGATTAGTGGTTGTTCCAAACTCCTCGAAATTCAATGTGTTTGATGTGATAGCTGAGAAGAAGTTAAACGAAAGGAAACTCAAATCCGAGGTATCATCATCAAACGAAGGAATTGTTGCTTCGAAAGGAACGAATCCGTAGCCTTCGAGATAAATCTCGACCCATGCGTGCGCATATGAATCGTTTACAGGAACTTCAAGTACCGACGGAAGATCGATATTCTGTTTGCCCGAATACCATTCGTCGAAATTATTATCCGTCATGATTGCATCTTCATAAATAAGTGAGATAGGAATGCAGTAGCCTTCGCAGTATCTGGCGGGTACACCCATTTCTCTTAAAAGAAGTGCTGTAGCAGAAGCAAAGTGTGCACAGAAACCTCTTTTCTGATGAGTAAGGAAATATTCCACGAAGTCTCTTTTATAAGCGGTCCTGCCGGGCGCCATTGTATAGCTGAAGTTTTCAAAGAAATAACTGTAAACTGCTTTTGCGCAGTTTAATCTGTATTGATTGATGTCGTCTGAGTCAACAGGGGCTATTTCTTTTAAGGTGTCATCAAGTACAGGTTTTAAAGTATCGGGAACTGTCAGACACGATTCATAAACATATGTGTAATAATCATCATTTAAAAGAAGCTCGTCATCGACAGGCTTTTCATAATCGGCCTCGCTTAAAATCGGATTGTAAGTAATCTGATATGTATTGTCTTCGAGACTTATATATTCAAGATTATCCGTGCTTGAGAAGTAAGGGCGATAGTCAAATCTTGAATCGACATCCACTTCCTTAACCTGCATTTTTGCGGTATTGCCAAAATTATATTCACGTTCGTTTTCGATAAAAGTAACATCGAGAGGATTCGGATACCAGCCGGACGACTGATATGTTGTGCCTGTATATCCTTTAAGATAAATGGTTTCGTAATTAATCGGTACAAAGGTAACCTCAATGTCTGTTTCGAAATCAGGTCTTACCTGAGCGACACCACCGAGACGTCCGCCCGAAAGACCGCCTGTTGAAGCATATGAATCAAAGAATCCGCCGACACCGTTCTGAACGAGGATCTTGACATATTCCTGTGTCTGCTTGTGAATTGAATTGCCGGGTATCTTGGATATAGGCATATTCAAAGGAGCCTTCAGTAAAAAAATGATTACAAGCGCAATCACAAACGAGAAAGCGAATGAATATATAAATACCGGCATATCGGCCTGATAAGCATAACGGTCCTCTTTCTTGAGTTTCATCCTCAGGAATTCATGCGTTCGTTTGCCCTTAACCTGCATTCTTGAATGCCTTGAAAACTGCAGGAATACTACGCATGTATAAACGAATAAAAGTCCGAATAAATATCCGGCTGGGGGGATTTTATGAATGAAGAGCGCAATCTCAATATAAGGGAAAGTGACGAGCGCGGTCTCAAATGCATTCATGTAACCCGAAATAGTAACGTTTAAAAGAATCGCCGTAAACGCTCCGAGGAAGAGCGCAGCAACGGTTACGGTAAAATATCTGTTCGCAATTGTTTCGTAACCTTCACGGATGGAAGCGAGTGCGAAGTAGTCTGAATAATCCTTGAATATGATGTTGATTATCGCCTGGAAACCTGAGTTGGCCGGCATATAATACCTGGCAAGTTCAACTGTAAATCCTATGAACAAGATTATGTAGAAAAGGTAGAATATAATCTTGTTGTAATACAGGAATGAAACATAAAACGAGAAAAACGCAAAGGCGAGAATTAAAATCGCCCTGTTGTATTCAATGTTAAACGAATCCAAAAGGCCGCAGATAGAGCAGTAAGTGGCCATAAAAACCAGAATGCCTTTAGAAAGGCATATAAGAAAGCGGTTACTTTTCTTTGTCTGTGTTACTTCACCGACAATGATTTTGTTATCCTTTATTTCTTTTTTGTAAATGATTTTGTCAAGCCAGCTTATCATAATTTATTCGCTTATTTTTATCGTTTTTCCGATAATATGAATCACGGTTGCAATCTTACCTGATGAGTGAATGTAAGTATTTAAAGCATTTTCCCTGCCTTCGTATAAAGGCTGGCAGTAAAAATGCGTCATTGCCTCAAGCATGCCTGCTTCATCCGTTACGGTAAAGAACGTATAGTCGCAGGCGATATCGTTATAAATACAGACTTCAAAACGCTCTTTTTTCTCGTACATGATTTTTATACATGATAAAAGAGACTCTGCGGTATCGTGTATTTCATCCTTACAAAGCTCGGGAACGAGAATAATAGCCAGAGATGATGTATGTGCCATTTCTTTTACGAACAGATCGTCTAACTTAGCTGAAAGTTTCCAGTGAATTCTCTGGAGTCTGTCTCCGGGACGATATTCACGGATTTCTTTTACGTCACTTGAAATATTACCGATGTTTTCTGATTCGGTAAATTCATCAGGACCGTCTTTGGGAACTGCAGGCGGGAAATCTCCGATGTTTCTTTCTTTAGGAAGAATGGGTACGGAAGATTCGAGCGATACAGGTATTTCTTTTCTGAAAATGGATAAATAATCGTGTAAAATGAACTTCTCGATATTTATGGTCACAAGACCGATGTCGAAACTGTCAATCGGGATCGTAAAAGAATTTGTCTTCCTTGTAAGGGGAATCGATAATCTGTGTTTTACGGTGTTGGGATAAAAACTGTTTTCTGCGGTAAAGACAACGTCACATGCAAAAAGTCCGATGCGTGCTGCGTTTTTATATTCAAGTACGAAAGCGGGAGAGTTTGGCTCCTCCACATATTCGGAAACGGGTGAAAGTGTGAATGTGAATTTGTCGCTTACATTAAAGAAAACAATTAAAGATATGGGAATTAAGATAAACAGCATTAAAATAAAAAGCACGATTGCCGGCTGTTCATAAATGAGTGCAAGCGCGCTTATTACTGCAATAGCAAATATATATGCAACAAGTGTCAGAATGTTTATCTTCATTTAAGGAACCTTTACGGAATCAAATGCAAGGTTTAATGCGCTCTCGTTATTCATTCCGCATGCTTTGGATTTGGTTGATAAAATGATTCTGTGGTTTGCAATAGGGTAGAAAACCGCCTTAAAATCTTCGGGAACAACATAGTCTCTGCCTTCAAGGAAAGCATGGGCTTTTGCCATTTTTATGAGCGCAATGCTTCCACGGGGAGAAAGACCGAGCGCGAATGTGTCGGTATTTCTGGTTGCTTCCGTAAGTGAAACGGCATAGTCATAAAGGCTTTCTTTTATCTTTGTGTTTTCTACTTCTTCCTGATATGCGAGAATTTCGTCTTTGGAAATAACTCTTTCCATTTTTTCGATTGTTTTATGAGAATCGCCTTTAAGAATAGTCACGGCCGATTCATGAGAAGGATAGCCCATCGAAAGACGAACCATAAATCTGTCAAGCTGTGACTCGGGGAGCTTCTGCGTACCCGAAGCGCCGATGGGGTTCTGGGTAGCGATTACCATAAAAGGCTTAGGCAGATATCTTGTAACACCGTCAACCGTTGCGTGACCTTCCTCCATTACTTCGAGAAGAGCAGACTGTGTTTTGGGTGAAGTTCTGTTGATTTCATCAGCAAGGAAAAGGTTTGTATAAACTGCGCCTTCCTTGAATGTGAACTGGTTCGTGATTTTGTCAAACATCGTAAAACCCGAAACGTCGCTCGGAAGAACGTCGGGAGTAAACTGCATTCTTTTATAATCAAGATCCATTACCTTTGCAAGGGCGGTAACCAGAGTGGTCTTACCCACACCAGGAATATCCTCGAGCAGGATATGTCCTTTCGCAAAAACCGCACACATAACCATGTCGATAACATCGTCTTTGCCGTGTATCGCGGTTCTTATGGTATTTCTCATTTTTTCCATTTTCTCAAGTGACTGATTCATGTGTTATTCTCCGTAAATTTGATTATTTTATTTTACTAAAAAGAGGCCTTTTTTTCAATAATATTTGAAGCCCACGGAGGGATATGATAATATAAAAGGCGCTTAAGTAAATCTGATAAAATCACTCAGCATAATATATATCGGCTCATAAAAGAATTAAGTTAGTATTTTCGTAAAATGAACGGACTTCCTGCAGATTTTTTTATTAAACAAATGAATGAACGTTTATCGGCGGTTGAGAACCCTAAGGTTTTAATCCAGGCATGCTGTGCGCCTTGCAGCAGTTACTGTCTTTTGGCCTTAAGAGATGTTGCAAGTCTAGGGGTTTATTATTATAATCCGAATATAACTTTGGCCGATGAGTATGAGTACAGGTATGCCGAGATAAAAAGGCTGGTTGGGATATATAATGAAAATCCTGACAGGGTTTTGCCTGAGGATCGCAGACAGGTTAACATAAATATATGTTATGTAAACAATCATATAGATATAATCGATGCACCTTACGAACCTGAATTGTTCCTGGAAAAGACTAAGGGATATGAGAGTTGTCCGGAGCGAGGAGAGCGATGCAGTATCTGCTTTGATTTAAGACTTAGAAAGACTGCTGAGGAAGCTTTGGCTTTAGGATATGATTTCTTCGCAACGACACTTACTTTAAGTCCTCTTAAGAATGCGGATGTAATCAATGCGATAGGCGAGAAGATTTCCGAAGAAGTCGGTATAAAATATCTGCCGACTGATTTTAAGAAAAAGAACGGATATAAGACTTCGATAGAATTGTCTAAGGAGTTTGATTTATACAGACAGAATTACTGCGGATGTATTTATTCGAAGAATTAAATTTTTTGTATCTTTTATGAGTAATATTTGACAAATAAGTTTTTTACAAATAAATTAATGTTTAGTCTATAAAAGGATGGAGCAGTAAATTGGAAAAGTTTTTAGAGAAATTAAGTAAAGAAACAGCCAAGGCTTTTAAGGAAGCAGGCTATGACGAGAATTTGGGAAAGGTCGGAATTTCAAACAGACCCGATCTTTGCGAGTATCAGTGCAACGGTGCAATGGCAGGCGCAAAGCTTTATAAGAAAGCACCCATCATGATTGCAAACGACGTAGCTGAGAAGTTAAAAGAATCCAAAGCATTTTCGTCTGTAGAGGTCTGCCCTCCCGGATTTATCAATTTAAATGTCAGCGATGATTTTCTGACAGAGTTCGTAAAAGAAATGAGCACCGCTAAAAAGTATGGCGTGGACGAACCTGCGGAAAAGAAAAGATACATGGTTGACTACGGCGGACCCAATGTTGCAAAGCCTTTGCACGTCGGTCATTTAAGAAGTGCCGTAATCGGTGAGAGTATCAAGAGAATCATCCGTTACATGGGCCATGAAGCAATCGGCGATATTCATATGGGAGACTGGGGTCTTCAGATGGGTCTTGTTATTGCGGCTATTAAGGAAGAGCAGCCCGACCTCGTTTATTTCGATGAAAACTATGACGGCGAATATCCGGCTGAGGCTCCTTTTACGGTCGGAGATCTTGAAGAAATTTATCCGAAGGCTTCCGCTAAATCAAAGGTTGATGCCGAGTTTAAAGACGAAGCCATGCTTTGCACCAAGAAACTTCAGGACGGCGTTAAAGGCTACAGAGCCATCTGGAAACATATCATGAAAGTTTCCGTTGACGACCTTAAGAAAAACTACGACAACCTTAATGTTGAATTTGATTTATGGAAGGGCGAGTCGGACGTACACGACGTAATCCCAGGAATGGTTAAGTACTTAAAAGACGGCGGCTACGCTTATATAAGCGACGGCGCTCTGGTTGTTGACGTTAAGGAAGAGACCGATACAAAGGAAATTCCTCCCTGTATGATTTTAAAATCTGACGGTGCTTCACTTTACAACACCACAGATCTTGCAACAATCATGGAGAGAAAGAGAGAATATAATCCTGACTGTATCATTTATCTTACAGACAAGAGACAGGAACTTTACTTCGAGCAGGTATTCAGATGTGCGAAGAAGACCGGTCTTTGCGATAAAAAGACAAAGCTCGTTCATATCGGCTTTGGTACGGTAAACGGTAAAGACGGCAAGCCTTTCAAGACAAGAGACGGCGGCGTAATGCGTCTTGAATATCTTGTAAACGATATCAACGAAAAGATGCTTGAGAAGATTTCCACAGGCAGGGAAATGAGCAAGGAAGAAGCGGAAAGCGTTTCCAAGATAGTTGCTCTTTCTGCAATTAAGTACGGCGATCTTTCAAACCAGGCTTCAAAGGATTATATCTTCGATACCGAGAGATTCATGTCATTTGAAGGAGACACAGGTCCTTACCTTCTTTACACGGTTGTAAGAATCAAATCAATCTTAAAGAAGTTTGCTGAAAACGGCGGTAATATTGATGACTGTAAAGTTATGTCAACCATTTCAAATGTTTCACACAAGAACCTTCTTATGAAGATTACAGGCTATAACGAAATGATTGAAGGCGCATTTGAAGAACTCGCTCCTCACAGAATCTGTGCATACCTTTACGATCTCGCAAATGTATTCAATTCCTTCTACCATGAGACAAAGATCTTGGCAGAAGAGAACGAAGAGTTAAAGAAGAGTTACATTGCACTTCTTAAAATCACCCTCGGCATTGCGGAAGACTGCATGGAATGCCTCGGCTTCTCCGCACCTGACCGCATGTAAAAAAAGTACAATTGGGGACGGTTCTGTTTTGGCCTTTTTTACCACCTGGGGACACATCTCTAAAGGTAATAAAGGGAAAAAAAGAACTGTCTTCCGTACGTTTATAAAAAAACCTTGACATTTAATATCTGATTTTGTATATTAATAAGGCAGTTGTTTTGGCGAGATGGCTCAACTGGCTAGAGCATCCGGTTCATACCCGGAAGGTTGAGGGTTCGAGTCCCCCTCTCGCTACGACTTATAAGTCCGCAAATTCTTAACTGGATTTGCGGATTTTTTTATGGAATAAAAGTGCGTTTTGTGATAAAATCATAAAGGCGTTTTATGTGCCTAAAATACGATAAATACCGCAAGGTTTACATAAATTTGAGGTTTGCTGTGAACAAGAAATACAGATGGATTTTATGGGTGATTTTTGGGATATATATAATCATCTTTTTGTATGCCACGTTGTTCGGACACAGGTCAGGTTCGTTCTATTCCGACATGACGATTGGAGACTATATTGCGAGATCGGTCAATCTTGTACCGTTTAAAACAATTTCGCTTTATATAAAATGGATTTTTGACGGAAACAGATATAACAATTATATTCCTTTAACTAATCTCGGGGTTAATCTTATTCTTCTTTTTCCGATGGGATTTTTTCTTCCGAACTTATTCGACAGACTCAGGAATTTTAGT
>JAEEOJ010000017.1 GCA_016284175.1 Lachnospiraceae bacterium
ACCATTCGTCGGAATTCTTTGCTGTATCAGTAAGAGAACTTGTCTGATATTTAAGACCTGCTCCTTCAAAAATGTTCTTAGCGGGAACGATTTCGTAAAGAACCGTTACCGAGTGACCTGCACCGATTTCACCTGCGTCCTTTGTATCATCTTCAAAATCTTCTGTGTTAAGCATTCTGTCTTCATATCCTAAAAGACGGTATTCTTTTACATATGCGGGGTTAAATTCAACCTGGAGTTTCACATCCTTTGCAACCGTTACCATATTTGCACCGAATTCCTCAACGAGTACTTTTTTGGCCTCTGCGGCAGAATCGATATATGCATAGTTTCCGTTACCATCATCTGCGAGTGTTTCGAGTCTTGAGTCCGAATAATTACCCATTCCGTATCCCAGGACAGATAAGAAAATGCCTTCTTCAGCTTTCTCTTTAATCAGTTCTGAAAGCTCGCTTTCGCTTGTGATTCCGAGATTAAAATCACCGTCGGTGGCAATGATTACTCTGTTGTTTCCGTCTTTTATGAAGTTTTCTTTTGCGATTCTGTAGGCTTCTTCAATACCGCCTGCACCGTTTGTGCCGCCGTATGCGGTAAGAGAGTTGATTGCTTCTTTTATGGTGTCTTTGTCTGCACCGCTTACGCCTTCAAGAACCGTCTCATTTCCGCTCGCATAGGTTACGATGGATACTCTGTCTTTCTTGGAAAGGTTATCGACCATCATACAGAAAGATTCCTGCACAAGGGGGAGTTTGTTGAAGGAATACATGGATCCGGAGACATCGATGAGCAGAACGATGTTGGAATCTTTTGCCTTTGCGTAGTCTATCTTTTCTGTCTGAAGGCCGATACGAACAAGTTTATGGTTCTTTTCCCAGGGGCAATCAGAGATTTCTGCATTTACTCCGAAAGGTTCCCCCTTTTTAGGTCCGTCATAATCGTAGTTAAAGTAATTTATCATTTCTTCGATTCTGACCGCGCCCTGAGGGATGGTCTTGGGATCATAATTTGAATAAATGAATCTTCTTATGTTTGCGTATGATGCGGTATCCACATCTGCGGAGAAAGTGGAAAGAGGAGATAACGATACGTTCTTAAAAGGATTTTCTGCTAACGCATCATATTCCTCGGTATTAAATTCTTCATCAAAGTCATAAGCACCGTATCCGAAGGCAGTTCCGCCGTATTTCTGATATGAAGGCGGAAAGGCTGTAGGTGAAGCACTGGAAGCATTTGCGGAGCTTGCGCTTGAGGTCGTTGCAGCCGCTGACATTGAAGCGCATGAAGACATTGTCATCGATGGTCCGGCGGTGTAATAATTGTAAAGAGGATGATGCTCATTTTCATCTTCAGCGACTTCTTTTCCCGTACATGCAAAAAGCGTCATTACAGCCATTGAAACGGCTAAAATCCGCATAAAATTCTTTGTAAAAGTCTTTTTCTTAATCATATTTTTTCATTCCTTTCCGAAATTGTTTTCTGAATATAGAACAATGATTAGAGAAATTCGTTACAAAGAATTAAAAATTTGGTAAAATGTTTAGGAGCGTTGCTCGGGAGAAATATGAAAATATTGGAGGGAAATTACATGTTTGATTTTAAATATTTTACACCTACTAAGGTTGTATTCGGCAAAAATACCGAGAGCAAAGTAGCTGAGCTCATAAAAGAATTCGGCGGCACCAAGGTTTTAATTCACTACGGCGGCGGTAGCGTTGTACGTTCCGGTCTTTTAAAGCGTGTTACAGATACGCTTGATGCTGCAGGCATAAGCTACGTGTCACTCGGTGGCGCAGTTCCCAATCCTCATCTCGGCCTCGTATATGAAGGTATCGAACTTTGTAAAAAAGAAAATGTTGATTTCCTTCTTGCAGTTGGCGGCGGTTCTGCGATTGACTCTGCAAAGGCAATTGGCTATGGCCTCGCAAACGAAGGCGATGTGTGGGACTTTTATGATTATAAAAGAAAAGCTGAAGGATGCGTTCCTTTGGGCGTTATCTTAACCATTGCCGCTACAGGAAGCGAAATGAGCGATTCTTCGGTTATTACCAAGGAAGAAGGTCTCGTAAAGAGAGGCTACAGCTCAGATTTCGGACGTCCTAAATTTGCGATTATGAATCCCGAGCTTACAATGACTCTGCCTGATTATCAGACAGCCTGCGGATGCACGGATATCATGATGCATACGATGGAAAGATATTTCACACAGGGCGGAAATATGGAGATTACCGATGCGCTCGCAGAGGGTCTTTTACGAACTGTTAAAAAGAATGCTGTTATTCTTCGCGATGATCCGAAGAACTATGAAGCGCGTGCGGAAGTTATGTGGGCAGGAAGCCTTGCACACAACGGCCTTACAGGCTGCGGAAACGACGGCGGCGACTGGATGACTCACAAATTGGAGCATGAACTCGGCGGTCTATATGATGTTGCTCACGGTGCAGGCCTTGCGGCAATCTGGGGAACATGGGCAAGATACGTATACAAGAACTGCCTTCCCAGATTTAAGAAATTTGCTCTTAACGTAATGGAAGTTGAAAATACCGGAACTGATGAAGAAATCGCTCTCCGCGGTATCGAAGCTCTGGAAGACTTCTACAGAAGCATCAATATGCCTACAAACCTTCGTGAATTAGGCGTAAATCCTACCGAAGAAGAACTTGCGCTTATGGCTAAGAAGTGCGCAGTCGGTGTAGGCGGTGAAATGGGCTCTGCGAGAGTACTTAACGAGGCAGATATGCTTGCAATCTACAAGGCAAGTGTTTAAGGAAAACTATGTTTAAACTCTGGGTTAAAGAAATAAAAGACAATCATCTTTTACGAGATGTAACAATCGAAGATAAGACGGACGATACGCGTACTCATAAAATAATGCATTCGCTTGAAAAGGCCTGCGTTGGCTTTGATCTGGCGTTTCCGATATGGCTTAACACCAACGTAAAGGAATTCAAAAGACATTCGAGAACGAGGTTTTACAAGGATTCGTTTATCGAGAGCGTAGAGTTTGATTATCTTGAAATACAGATTTTGGAAGAATAATTAAGTAAAAGCAGGAGGGAGAAAATCCCTTCTGTTTTTAGGAAAAAAGAGGTTAAAAATGGAATTTGTAATATCACATCTTTCTAAAAGTTACGGTAAGCATCAGGTGTTAAATGATGTTGATTTTACATTTGAAGAAGGAAAAATTTACGGTTTGCTCGGACGAAACGGAGCAGGCAAAACAACGCTTTTTAACTGCCTAAACAGTGATACCGAGATTAACTCCGGAAGATTCTTTTTTAAGACTGACGATAAAGAAGAGAAGGTCGATGCGGACGATATCGGATATGTTTTATCAACGCCGACGGTTCCCGATTTTTTAACCGGCAGAGAGTTCATTAAGTTTTTTATCGACATTCACACAGAGACCATAAAAGATGTAAAACCCATTGACGAATACATGGATTACGTGAGAATTCCCGAGGATACGAGAGACCGACTCATGAAGGATTATTCGCACGGAACCAGAAATAAAATGCAGATGTTAATCAATATGATTGCATCTCCGCGCCTTATGCTTTTAGATGAGCCGCTGACATCTTTGGACGTCGTTGTGGCAGAAGAGATGAAGGATATTTTACGAAGCCAGAAAGAAGGCAGAATAATCATTTTCTCCACACATTTACTTGATATCGCACTGGATTTATGCGATGAAATAGTTCTTTTAAATCACGGTCAGCTTGAGGTGGTTGATAAGAGCAATCTTGATAATGACGATTTCAAAATTAAAATAATCGAGGCCCTTAAAGATGCAGAAGACTCTTAATACATTAAGAATTATTTTAAGTATTGAAAATACGGTAAATATCAACGAAATACTGAATGCGGTAAGACATATTCCTTTTATCGGAAAATACATTCCCGAAAAGATTTACGGGCTCTGGATTATTAAGTTTTTTGCGACCGTAATGTCGGTTATCTCGGAGGTTGCAAAGGCGTTTTTCGGAAAGCTCGGACTCTTTGTGCTTTTGTTTTTTGTTTCGGGCTTTGTAAGTGCTTTTGAAAGACCTGATCAGCCGATGGCTTTTATCTACGGATTTGTCATTATATCCATAGGTTTAATGTTTATTTACAACATATTCAGGAACACGCCCGAGGGAGAATATGCGGTTTTCCACATGGGCATGGATGCAAAAGAATATGTTAAAGCCAGGTTTTTATATGATTCCTTTAACGTAATCTTAGGATATACGGTATTCGGTATTCCTGCGGCTCTTTTAGCAGGCGTTAAGTGGTATATGGCAATTCTTTTACCGCTTGCAGGCATAGGATTTAAAGTGGCTCCGCTTGGAACAGAGATGAGCATTTATGCGTTCAAACAGTCGCTTGGAAGAAAGAAAAACAGAAAAGGCGTTCCTGTTACATTAGACGGAAATCTGATTGTAAATTCGCTTATTTTTTCTGCCGTATTTTTCTTTGGATGCATAGGCGGCGGACTGATTTTGTTTTATAAATTTTATCTGCCGGTTGTGATTATTTATCTTTTATCTGTTGTTGCTATTGCCCCGGGACTTTCCCTTATGAAAAAGTTCCCGTTCGAACTATACAAAACCGCTCTTTATGCTGACAAGGTAAGGGGTGAGCTTATTAAGAAGCAGCAGAAAAAGGAGATGGGGCAGAGCTTCGAAGTTAAGATTAATGAGGCCGAAGGAAGCAAACGCGGTTCAAAAGGATATAAATATCTTAACGAAATTTTCTTTAAAAGACACGCTGCTGTTTTCTGGAAAAACCAGATTATTCCGACTGCGGTTACCGTGCTTGGAATAGCGCTGATGAGCCTGCTTTTATACTATGAAATTACCAGGTGCGAAGATGTTATGAGTGAATCGGTTTTAAGGTATTTATTCTCAAAGCATCCGGGTATTTTTATATTCTTACTCAGCATCTTTAATACAGGCGCATTTATGTCGAGAGCGATGTTTGCAAGCTGCGATTCTTCGATGCTTGTGTACGGCTTTTACAGAACGCCTGAGTCTCTTAGGAAGATGTTCAGATTAAGAGCATTTTCGATATTTAAGTTTAATATGA
>JAEEOJ010000018.1 GCA_016284175.1 Lachnospiraceae bacterium
GGGAAATGGGAACAGTTCTGTTTCCATTTTTTGCAAATTTTAGATTTAGGAGAATATTATGGCAATTCTTTGGGGCGGAAGATTCACAAAAGATAACGATAAAGAAATGTTTGATTTTAACGAATCGCTTTCTTTTGACAAGAAGCTGTATAAAGTTGATATTACAGGTTCTTTAGCTCATGCCGCAATGCTGGGAAAACAGGGCATTATCTCTGAAGAAGAAGCCGCAGACATCACTAAAGGCCTTAAATCTATTTTAGACGATATTGAAGCAGGTGCTTTAACATTTGATTCTGAAGCGGAAGATATTCATTCTTTTGTAGAAGCCGAACTTATTAAAAGAATCGGCGATACAGGTAAGAAGCTTCACACAGGCCGCAGCCGTAACGATCAGGTTGCGCTTGATATGAAACTTTACACCAGAGAGAGAATCGATGAAATCAGTGCTCTTTTGAAAGATTTAACAGATGTGATCATCGAAAAAATGGAAGAGAATACTGAAACATACATGCCTGCATTTACGCATCTTCAGAAAGCACAGCCTACCAATCTGGCTCATTATCTCGGAGCATATGTTGAAATGTTCTTAAGAGATAAAGACAGATTAAAAGATATTAGAAAGAGACTTAATTTATCACCTTTGGGTGCCGGAGCTTTATGCGGAACCACTTATGATCTTGACAGAGATTATGTGGCAGAAAAGCTTTCGTTTGATACAGCTACTTTTAACAGCATGGATTCGGTATCAGACCGTGATTATTTAATTGAAACTCTTTCTGCCATAAGCATTATAATGATGCATTTATCAAGATTTTCCGAAGAAATAATAATCTGGAATTCCAACGAATACAGATTCGTGGAAATCGATGATGCTTATTCCACAGGATCTTCGATAATGCCTCAGAAGAAAAATCCCGACGTTGCTGAACTTGTAAGAGGTAAGACCGGACGAACTTACGGAGCTCTTATTTCCTTACTCACCACAATGAAGGGACTGCCTCTTGCGTATAACAAAGATATGCAGGAAGACAAAGAAGTTGCTTTTGACGCAATGGATACAGTCACCAAGTGCATCAGTATTTTTACGAAAATGCTTTATACTCTTAAGTTTAACAACGATGTGCTTGAAGAAAGCGCTATGAAAGGTTATACTAACGCAACCGATGCTGCAGATTACCTCGTAAAAAAAGGAATGCCTTTCAGAGATGCACATTCTGTAATCGGAAGACTGGTTCTTTTATGCTTAGATAAAAAATGTGCCATTGAAGATTTAAGTATTGTAGAATTAAAGGAACTTTCAGAACTTTTTGACGAGGATGTTTACGATGCGATTTCTTTAAAGACCTGTGTCGAAAGAAGAATGACCAAAGGTGCACCCGGAGAAATCAAAAAAGCAATAGAACATTATAAAGAATTAAATAAATAAACGAATAAGAAATTCGTTACGGAGGATTTAAAAATGAGTGACAAATTACGTGTTGGTATTTTAGGCGGTACGGGTATGGTAGGCCAGAGATTTATCTCTCTCCTTGAAAACCATCCCTGGTTCGAAGTAGTTTTAATTGCAGCTTCACCCAGATCAAAGGGTAAAAGATACGAAGAAGCTGTAGGCGACAGATGGAAAATGACAACGCCTATGCCTGAAGCCGTTAAAGATATGATTGTTTACGATGTAAACGAAGTAGAAGAGATTTCAAAGCAGGTTGATTTCTGTTTCTCCGCGGTTGATATGACAAAGGATGAAATCAGAGCAATCGAAGAAGCATATGCTAAGGCTGAAACACCTGTTGTTTCCAATAACTCAGCTCACAGATGGACGAAGGACGTACCTATGGTAGTTCCCGAAATCAATCCCGAGCATATGAAGGTTATTGACGATCAGAAGAAGAGATTAGGCACAACAAGAGGCTTTATCGCTGTTAAGCCTAACTGCTCAATTCAGTCATATGCACCTGTTCTTACGGCTTGGAAAGAGTTTGAGCCCTACGAAGTAATCGTCAGTACGTACCAGGCTATTTCCGGTGCAGGCAAGACATTCAAAGACTGGCCCGAAATGGTAGAAAATATCATTCCTTACATCGGCGGTGAAGAAGAAAAATCCGAAAAAGAGCCTCTCAGAATCTGGGGTAAGGTTGAAAACGGTGAAATCGTTCCCGCAGACAACATTAAGATTACAAGCCAGTGTATCAGAGTACCTGTTTTAAACGGACATACGGCCAGCGTATTTGTTAAGTTTAAAAAACAGCCTACGAAAGAACAGCTTATCCAGAAGCTTTGGGACTTTAAGGGACTTCCTCAGGAACTTGAACTTCCTTCGGCTCCCAAGCAGTTCATTCAGTATCTCGAAGAAGACAACAGACCTCAGGTAGCACTTGATGTTGACTACGAAAGAGGTATGGGTATTAGTGTCGGAAGAATCAGAGAAGACAGCATTTATGACTGGAAGTTCGTTGGTCTTTCACATAATACTGTAAGAGGTGCTGCAGGCGGTGCAATCCTTTGCGCAGAACTTCTTAAGGCTCAGGGCTATATTAGCGCTAAATAATTGATTTAAGTAAATTGTCCGGAGTGCCATGTGCATTCCGGACAGTAAAGTGTATATTATGGGGTGTATTGATGATTATCGGTCGAAGCAGTGAAATCGAGTATTTAAATAAGATATTTAATTCTTCCGACGGTTCTTTAGTCACTTTATACGGTCGTGCAGGTGTCGGAACCTCGTCCGTATGGCATGAATTTGTCAAAGACAAAAAGTATGTTTACATTAAATGCCCCAAAGCTTCTTCCAAACAGATAAGTTTCCTTATCTCGGGAGACCTTACTCTTAAAGGTTTTGAATTCAGCGATGAATTCCCTTCTTTCGATGTTATTCTTGAAACCGTTTCCAATAAATACAAATCTGATAAGTTTGTTTTAATTATAGACGACTTCGAAAACTGTTTTAAAGCAGACGATTTGTTTATCGAAATATTATTTTCCTTTGTAAAACAACACAGTGAAAAGCTTTTATGCCTTCTTGTTTCTCACGATACAAGATATGTTGAGAATACATTTGTATCCAAAATCGGCAAAAATGCGCTTTCCATCAACGGTTTTTTAAAGGTACAGCCTGTATCCTTTATTGATCTTGTCATGTTTTACAATACCCAGGATACTTCAAAATGCATGGATTTCTATGCGCTTTTAGGCGGTAATATTGCTTTTTACAATTACTTTGATATTAACAATTCATTAAAAGACAATATCATTAAGACATTCCTTAAATCCGACTCCGTATTCAGAAGAGCAGGCAATGATGTTGTTTTAGAGTATTTAAGAGAAGTTAATGTATACGGTACAATTCTTTACTGTCTTGCAAACGGCCATAATAAATTAAACGATATTTATCTTCATACAGGATTTTCAAGAGCCAAAATAAGCGTTTATTTAAAGAATCTTATGAGTCTTGATACGGTTGAGAAGGTTTCAAGTTTCGACACGCCCGGCAACGAAAATACAATGAAGGGCGTTTACAGAATTTCAAATCCTATTGTTAATTTCTGGTATAAGTTTATTTATCCTCATGAGTCATATCTTGAACTTATGACTCCCGAGAGATTTTATGATACTTTTATCAACGATAATATTCCCGACTTCCTAAAAGAAGCATTGCCTTTAATCTGCAAGGAATATCTTACATTGCTTAATAAGAAACACGGCCTGCCCATTAAGGTTACAAAATCGGGCGAATGGGTCGGAAAGGCCGGCACAATTCATTTCATCGGCAAAGACGAACACAGAAATATTCTGGCCGCATACTGCGCCCTTGGCTCAGATCCGATGAATTATTCGGAATTCGAATGGTTTGATTACTGTCTTAAAGAAGCTAAAATCAAAGCTGATTATATCTATCTTTTCTCCAAGAACGGTTTCGATGAAGATTTAAGCGAAATGATCTGGGACAGAGAAGTAACATATGTCGACATTCGCAATCTGTAATTTTCCAATGAACATTATTCAGTTTTTATAAAGGAGTTTTATGGCAAAAGCAGTATATATTGCCGAAAAACCGTCTGTAGCCAAGGAATTTGCCAAGGCTTTAAAAGAAAGTTTTAAATCAGGCGACGGTTATCTTGAAAGTGATAATTCAATTGTTACATGGTGTGTAGGTCATCTTGTAAATATGAGTTATCCTGAAGAATACGATGCAGCCTTAAAGAAATGGTCTTTTGATACAATTCCTTTTATTCCCGAATCTTATAAATATCAGGTTATTTCTTCGGTTTCCAAACAGTTTAATACAGTCAAGAAGCTTTTGACCCGTGATGACGTAGACAGAATCTATGTCTGCACCGACTCGGGAAGGGAAGGTGAATATATTTACCGTCTCGTTGAACAGGAAGCGCATGTTAAGGGTAAAGAAAGACGACGTGTCTGGATTGATTCGCAGACTGAAGAAGAAATCCAGAGAGGAATTCGTGAAGCAAAGGATTTAAGTGAATATGACAACCTTTCGGCTGCGGCATATCTTCGTGCAAAAGAAGATTACCTTATGGGTATCAATTTCTCGCGTGCAATGACGCTTAAATACGGTTATGGCATGAAGAATTTTCTTAAAGCCGATAAATGCGTTATAAGTGTCGGTCGTGTAATGACCTGTGTACTCGGAATGGTTGTTACAAGAGAACGAGAGATAAGAGATTTCGTAAAAACTCCGTTCTACAGAGTACTGGCTTCTCTTGATCTTGGCGGAACCGTATATGACGGTGAATTCAGAGCGGTTGAAGGAAGTAAATATTTCGAATCACCTCTTTTATACAAGGAAAACGGTTTTAAAAAAGAAGAGGATGCTCTTAAATTAATTGAAGAAGTTAAAGCCGGAGACGATGAATTCTTTAATGTTTTCTCTATAGAGAAGAAGACGGAGAAGAGAAATCCGCCTCTTTTATACAATCTTGCGGATTTGCAGAATGACTGTTCCAAGTATTTCAAGATAAATCCCGACCAGACGTTAAAATATGTTCAGGATCTTTATGAGAAAAAGCTTGTCACATATCCAAGAACCGATGCCAGAGTTCTTTCAACAGCAGTTTCTAAAGAGATTTACAAGAACTTAAACGGTCTAAAGGTTCATCCTCTTTATAATGAAATTGTTAACGGTATATTTGAGTCCGGAAGTTATAAAAAGATTGGATACACCAAATATACGAATGACAAGCAGATAACCGATCACTATGCGATTATCCCCACAGGTCAGGGCTTTGATAATCTTAAAACCCTTGATAAAACAGGACTTCATATCTATGAGATTATCTGCCGCAGGTTTTTAGGTATATTCCTTCCTCCTGCAGTTTATGAGAAAGTCAGCCTTGTAACTGAAAGAAACCAAGAAAAGTTCTTTTCATCTTTTAAGGTGTTAAAAGAAGAAGGCTTCCTTGCTTCAACCACATTTTCTTTTATCAAGAAAAAAGAAGAGAAGGCAGAAGATGCTAAAGAATCAGCCGATACAGATAAAGAAGCAAC
>JAEEOJ010000019.1 GCA_016284175.1 Lachnospiraceae bacterium
AAACACTCATAAACCGCCAATAAATCAGAAAAATTTGACATTCACTGCTTGTCACAAAAGATATTATATGTTACAATTTTCGAGGGGTTGACATTTGGTGAATGTCAATTTGTAAAAATCGCTTTTTTCACCAACTCAGACACAAACAAGGAGGATTTTGAAATGAAAAAAATATCTTTAATAATCTGTGTGGGATTAATATTTATTTTTTTATTTGGTTGCGGGAAAAGTAACCAAATACCAAGCTATGATTTCGATGAATCAGAATATAAATATGTCCCGTATGAAGATTTAGTTCGAAATCCTGATGATTATATAGATAAACCAATTCAAACATCGGGAACAGTACGATTCATAATTTCAGATGGAGAGCAGTATTCGGTGAGAGGCTTAAGAAATGGGAATGGTGACGAATTCGATATTTTATACGAACCTGGTATAGTTTCGGGCAGACTAATAGAGGGAGATTTTGTGTTTGTAAACTGTGTTTTCTTAGGGATTGATAGTGGTTGTCCATATGGTTGGGCCACAAAAATTGATGTGATATAAAGGAAAAAGGGACTGTGTAGTGATAATTTGATAGGCTGTCATAAAGGCAACTACGGAGCAAGGCAGAAGAATTGTGTAATGTCCGCTAGTAACAGCGCCGGTACGAGAAGCAAGTCAGTAATATAAAACAAAGAATGAGCCAGTAGCCGGCAGGCATTGTTATTAAGGTGTACAACCCCGTAAAGGAGCATAGCTGGTACCTCGGTTATGGATAGACAGGACGAAGGAATTTAGGCCCCGGGGAAGGGTGGTCTTAGTGGAAATAGGAGGTTCGCTATCATAGAGGGGTGGGTATACAATAAGACTGTTTAGAACAAGAAACAATGACGTTCTATTTCGGTGCATTGAAATAACTCTAGCCGAAGCTTATTTACAGATAAAAATGAGGACTAAAAGTATTAAGATTTCAATAAAAAACACTTTTTTATATGAGGAGAGAAGAAAATGTATTGCCAAAATTGCGGTAGCGAAATTCCAAAAGACGGAATGTATTGCCAAAACTGTGGAGCAAAAGTAGAGCTTGAGGATGTAAATCCGACTGCGATAGCAACGAGAGTGGAGGGACATTCGAAAGAAATAGGGTCGGAAATACAAGAGGGAGGCCACATTAAAGTAGCCACCGCAAAGGGTGTGATAGGCGGAAAAAACAAACTAAAAATTTTTCGTAGAAAAAAATTTTGGCTTTTAGCGAGCGCGATTGCGATTATCGTTGTTGTATTTGCGCTATTTCTGCATGCGGAGAATGTTAAGCAACAGAAGATAGACTGGCTGCAGACCGCATTAGCAGAGCATCATGACATCATAACATCGGGACAAACATTGGCGGAATGTTGGAGTAATATGTGTAACGATGTAGGCAATAGTAATTATTATTGGAATGACTGCCGTAATCGGATTTACACTCCAAACGAGATAAGGCAGAGACAGCAAGATGTTGCTGTTGCGCTGCTTGATTTTGAAGAAGAAGATAAAGAATTATTAAAGCCTGTCACAAGCGCTCTAGCAAGCGAACTTTCGGCGTATGAGGAGTTTTATAATGCAGTAGGAGATCTTGACATGAATTGGATTGAAAAGCTTTTCGCAGTGAAATTATGTAGTGCGAATCTTTTAGAAAAATCTACTGCTACATTAGCGAGAATTGGTGAGGCAACGGAAAAGATTACAGGAGAATCCGTGCCGACAGGTCTCGAGGATGAAAATATGTCTGCAATTGAAAAGGAGGCGACAAGAGACACAGATGCGTTCAACGAAAACAGTTATAATGGCAATTATAACGCAGGCGGGTCAGAATTATATGCGCCTTCGGCAAACGAGGGCCCAGATAGTCTCTTGAACTATTATGGAAAAAATATAGACCAGTTAATGCAAGCGGACAAAAGCATCGTTCCAAATGAAACACAATACGAATATGGGTTGTACCGTGCACACAAAGGGGAATCCTTATATTTTGGGGCAGGTAATTACGACCATGTGGTTTGTTATCTTGAGTGTACAGATTCCGGTTATTCGGTGCTAGGACTTCGCGTTGGAGATTCTGAACAAAAGATGCTGGATATACTCGGTAACTATATTGAGAATGAAACCAATGGTGGATACTGGTTCTCCACGAATAAAGAGTACGAATTAAGAGATGTTACAAGTGAGATATATGAAATGCATGTAGGAATTAATGCTTCCGGCAGAATAGAGTTGATTGTTTTAGGCTGTCCGGATGAATAAGTAAGTTCCTTTGAAAACTTTTTTACGTAAAAATAGGGAGAATACAACATGGAGTATTTAATATTCATCGTAATTTGCGGATCGATATTTGGATATTTAACAAAGCGATTAAATGAGAAGAAAGGTTATGAGGGAGGCTTTTGGCTTGGATTTATATTGGGAGTCATAGGGTTAATTATTGTGGCTTGTAAGGAAGAAAAGAGAATTAATTTTGCGGAGGAACAGCATTTACTTGCCACTGGAGGATGGAAGTGCTATAAATGTGGCACAGTCAACCCGATTGACAAGAGAGTATGTCGCTGCGGGGTTGCAAAGCAAGAACATGCGGAAACCATTAAAGCTGTTGAAGAGGCTAGAGCAAAAGAAGAAAGAAAAGAGGAAAGTGAGAAAGAACTCCACAATTTGCAAAAGCTTAAGGCTTATAAAGACTTACTGGATTCGGGAGCAATAACGCAGGAGGAATTTGACAAGAAAAAAGCGGAATTGCTATAGAAGGAAAAGGAGAGTAGAAATGTTTTGCGTGTATTGCGGAAAGATCGTGCCAGATAATTCGTCGTTTTGCCCAGCGTGTGGTAAAAAAATACCAAGAGTGCCGGAAATCCAAGCAGGTTCGGTGATGGCTCCGAAAAAAGAAACGAATTCTAGTGTCAATTCACTTTCAAAAATCAGTCTATCTCAGGCGTGGAATATATCTATAATAGCAGCATTTTGCTCTTTGGTTTTTCTTGGACTTCCTTATTTGTCTGTGTCGATGGATTTAGGTTATGGTCTTTGGAATACGGGGTACAGCGGATATGATCTTCTATATTACATAGTATTTGTTACAGAAGATTTTAAATACTACGGAACATCTGATGTGACTGGGATAATGGTGATATTATTGATAATCGCAAGTATTTCGACCATTGTAACGTCAATAATGGGAAAAAGAGCAAGAATAAGTAAGAGAGAGACCTTAAAGACAATAATCTTTTGCGAAGCTGTATTATATTGCGGTTCTGCTAGTGTTCCAATATTATCTGTTATTATGTCAGGAAGATCTGGAGTTAGTATAGGTATAGGATGTCTTTTGAATCTCGTCGTAGCAGGTGTGATGATAGTGTTATTTGTTACGACTTTTTCAAAGGAGGCTTCAAACAAACCCATAGTTATACCTAGCGGAAGAATTACGGTAGAAATGTATAAAAGAACATATCCTAAGATGTTTTGATTACCCTTTGGATAAAAGGCTCTGACCCCGATTTGACTTGTATAGCCGTTTGAATGTTGTAAAATGAATTTGGGATTGGAGAACTTTCAATGCAGGGAGCGAACATCATGAGTAAGAGAGAAGCAAATATGGCTTTGCTATTGACAATACCTGAAAACAGCCCGTTCAAACCTTTGTCTGCAAAGGAAATTGAAGTGGAGTTTGCAGAGGCCAGAGCATGCCATGAGCGAGGAGAATACGAGGATTTTGACGAGGCATTGGACGAGCTAAGCGCAAAGTACGGCTTATAATGGAACTAGGATAAAAAGCGAGGTTTAAAGCCTCGCTTTTCTCTTTTCTTCTGCCCAAAGGTTTGAAAACATCAAAACTTTTATGTTATATTGTCCGCAGATAGTGTTTGAAACAATATAGGAGAAATGCCATGATATTAATGTTACTCAAAATGTCCGGTATCATGGTACTGTACGTGATATTAATCGCGCTTTTGTGGAAATGGACGAAGAACAAAAAAATCACAAAGCCACAGATTTTGATTATCGGCATCATCTACGGTATGTGTTCGATTTTATCCACGCACTTTGCGGTGGATTTCGGCGACATGCTACTGAACATACGTGATGTGGCATCGGTCGCGGCGATGAGGTCGGAACCCTCGAAGTCGGAAAGAAAGCCGACATGGTTATCTGGGATGCGGACAGCTGCAAACTTATGCACTAAAATAGTCAAATCGTGGACTGTAGTGTATACAAAATGTCTTGGAAAAAGGGAAAAATAGTACTCGGGCGGGTTTGGGTCTATAATTCCATGCACTAAATCCGGGGATTTTATGAAATAGTGCATATACGCGGCTGATAAATGCGCAAAAGCTCAAATACTCAATGCACTACATTTACATAATATATGTGTTTAGTGCATAGATTCGCAAAAGCTAATGCCGTTAAGGGTTGATTAAAGAATGCGCCAAAAGAACAGAGAATTCAGAAATATGAAACGAAATCTAATAAAAGCAATAATTTGCCTGCTGATTCTATCCCTGCTCCCGATTTCGATTATATTCGGCGATGAGGGGGAGCTTCTGCAATTTCGCAGGGATCGAACGAAAGCAAAGGGCTTTCAAGGCATAACGGCTTCGAAAGAAGTATTAAATATAGCAGATATCGGATTAGATACGGACGGACAAAGCACTTACAACTGGTGGGATGAATTCCCGCAATATCCGGTTGAGGGACAGGAAAGCATAACCTACGAAATCGAGGTGGACGGCAATCCTGTGCCGAAAGACGGAATAGTGTATGTAAACTCACAGACACCTGAAATATTAATACTCGAAAGAATGAATGTCAGGGAACCGCGCGATGAGGACTGGCTTTCGGGCAGGGGCTTCATCCAGGATCACGTTTTGGAGATAACCGGTGAATATGAAGAGACAAGTACCGACGGAACAACCGTTTCAGCGGCAATATACTACCTGAAAAACATGGTTCCATATGTGCCGGTTAAAGTTATGCTCACTGAAGAGCTGGCGGGCCGCCTCGGTCTCGAAACCAGCGAGTTGACGATTATAAAGACATTTAGCGAAAAGGGAATAAGCTAGATTGCAGCTTTTTGAACCGGCAGAAGCCGGCCGGATATTGAACTAAAAAACCGCTTCACCTGTCAAAAGGTGTAGCGGTTTATATTATTCGCTTTATGCTTTACCAGTCGGAATCCCAGTCGCTGCCGGAATCCCAATCCCAATCGTCATCGTAATCCCAGTCGTCGTCGTCATCCCAGGATGAACTCCAGTCATTGTCATCGGACCAGGAGCTCCAGGAGTCGTCGTCGTCCTCGTCGTACCAGACAGAGTCGCTGAAATCATCAAAGTCATAGTCGTAATCGTAGTAATACGATTCGTAATACTCGGCCATGTCTTCGAGAGGCTTGTCGGTAGGCAGCCATCCGGAATCATCATATCTGTACCAGCTGTTGCTCTGGTTATAATAGTGCTGTCCGTTGTAGTTATAATAACCTGAAGCATCTGTCGACATCAGGTAAAAAATAATACAAAATAGCACGAAAAAGGCTATGCCTACAACTAAAAGAATCTTTTTCCATTTTGGCCAGGGCTGGTGCTTTTTCCTCTTTGCAGGGGGTCTGCTGCCAGGAAGGTTAGCCTCCTCGTGGTTGTTAAACTCCGTGCGCAGCTTTTGGAAAATCTCGTTTACCGCATAGGCTTCATCTGTTCCCGAATAGCGAACCGCACGGCTCCCATCGGCTTTGTTTTTATAAACGACAAAATTTGAACCGTCTTTGTATATTCCATAGGCCTTTGCACCCTTGTAATTTTCGCCTATATGGAAATGCATCTTTTCGAGAGGCACATTCCGCAGGCGGCAATATTCCTTCAGCTCATCAATCGTGTGAGGCACGCCGTCGGCTGCGCGCTTTGTATGGCTGTTCGGCGCACCGCAGTGCGGGCAGACGGTTAAATCATCTTCGAACAGGTTTGAACAATATTCGCATTTAATCTGCATAAAAAATCCTCCTGATTTGTCCGCATTCAATTATACACTAAAGAGCAATAAAATCCACCCCAAAAGAGAAAAAGAAAGAAAAAATCCTTGCATAAATATACTCAAAAGCGTATTATATTAACCACAAACGTAAAAAAGGAGACATATCATGAAAAGCCCGATAAATCAGAGTAAACAGGATATATACGTAAAAGAATTTCAAAAACTCATTCGCAAGGAAACAGTTTCTTCGCGTGAAAACAGAGACCGCACAAAGTTCCGCGAGTTTCACGATATTCTCCGTGAGGTCTTTCCAAAGGTCTTCGAGGCATGCGAATTTCGCGAGTTCGACGGCTCAATCCTCCTCCTCTGGAAGGGAAAGGACCGCAGCAAGCCCCCTATTATGTTCATGAACCACCACGACGTTGTGGAAGCAACCGGCAACTGGAAATACCCTCCTTTTTCCGCAGAGATTGCGGACGGCAGGATTTACGGCCGCGGCACCTTTGACACAAAGGGCGGGCTCTACTGCATGCTCCGCGCCGGAGAAGAGCTGATTACCGAAGGGTTTACGCCTGACCGCGACATATATTTTGAAAGCACATGCAACGAAGAAAATACACAGGAAGGCGCTGCAGCCATCTCAAAGTGGATGAAGGAAAACGACATACACCTTGCGGCAAGCTTTGACGAAGGCGGCAATATTATGGAGGCGCCGGTAGAAGGTGTAAAGGGTACCTTTGCTATGGTAGGACTCGGCGAAAAGGGCTGCGCAGAGATTAAGTTTATTGCGCGTTCTGCAGGAGGTCATGCAAGCGTGCCGCCAAAAAATACGCCGCTTGTTCGACTCGGCCGCTTTATGGCTGAGGTCGAAGACACTGTAGCCTTTGACAGGAAAAAGTCTGACGTTCTCGAAGAGCTTCTTCGCCGCCTCGAGCCGTTTATGGGAGGGCAAAAGATAAACACTGACGACTTTGAATCGCTTACTCCTTTTCTAAGGGCGATGCTTGCAACAACGCTGGCCTTCACGATGGCGCATGGCGCGGAGGGCGCGAACGTGCTGCCGCAGGAGGCTTACATAATAGGAAATATGCGCTTCTCGCATCATGAGGGGCGTGATAAAGCGGTGGAAAAAGTGCAGAAGGTGGCCGATAAATACGGCATTGAGATAGATGTGTACGATCCGGGCTTCATTTCGACGATTTCGCCTTATGACGGGCCGGCTTTCCATGTGATGGAATCCGCAATAAAAGAGATTTTTCCAAATGTTGATGCGGTGCTGCCATATATCTTAAACGGTGCGTCGGATTCGTCGTTTTACGGTGAGGTATGCGATCAGTGCATGCGCTTTCTGCCATTCGAGGCAGACGCAGAGCAGATGGCGGGCGTGCACGGCCTAAACGAGCATATAAAAGTGGATTCACTCGCCCCGGCGGTGGAGTTTTATAAGTATATAATGCGAGAATACAAATAAAATATGAGCCTATATGTGCCGCAATCTCTTTTATTCTTTTTGTCAAGATACAAAGGAAAAACCTATTTTGACAGCAATATTTCGCATTACGCAACGTCGTTTCGACATTTGAGAAAATTTTACGATTTTTAGGGCGAAAAAAGCCCTTTTTTGTTGAAAAAGATTTGGCAGAGGGGTACATTATTACTTGAGAAAAGCTTTACGCTGCACGAAATGAAAGTGGCGATTAAAACGAAAAGGAGAGC
>JAEEOJ010000020.1 GCA_016284175.1 Lachnospiraceae bacterium
ACTCTATCATGCGATAATGTGCGCTTATGCGGTATTAGCAGTCATTTCTAACTGTTATCCCCCTGTGTAAGGCAGGTTACCCACGCGTTACTCACCCGTCCGCCACTAAGATATCTCAATGAAGCAAGCTTCGGCGAGATGTCTTCGTTCGACTTGCATGTATTAAGCACGCCGCCAGCGTTCATCCTGAGCCAGGATCAAACTCTCTATAAAAATATGTTTGAATTTAATCCGTCCCGAATAAACTGCTTAGCTTATTCTTAACGTTTACTTTAGGTTTTCTTTCTCTGAAATTTACTCTCCATCTATTCGATGGTTTTTAGAATTTTCAGGGTTGCATTGCTGTTTATTTGTCAAGGTTCTTTGCACTCCCGTTTTTTTGGCAGTGCTTGATTAGTTTAACACTTGATACATTGAATGTCAATAATTTTTTTTAAAATTTTCAGTTACTTTTTACCAAAAATATTTACATTCACATAAGTGACTAAACTGCATTAAAAAAGTTCCTTGTTTGGGAACTTTCTTTCGCGGAGAAGGAGGGATTTGAACCCTCGCGCCGCTATTAACGACCTGCACCCTTTCCAGGGGTGTCCCTTCAGCCTCTTGGGTACTTCTCCAGATAGCTAAATCAATACAATACTTATGAATAAAATAAAAAGCGGAGAGGATGGGATTCGAACCCATGCGCCCTTTCGGACAAACGGTTTTCAAGACCGCCTCGTTATGACCACTTCGATACCTCTCCGAATAGCGTTAATTTCAAACGCAAGTGTTAGTTTATCAAATTTGAACTTTTGTGTCAATAAAAACTGTATAAGATTATTGTAAATCTTTCGGAACGGTTATTTTAATATTTGAATAATCGCCCTCAATCAGTTTTACTTTTGTGTCAGAATACATTTCAACGACCTGAGCATCGTCGGTAACCTGCACCTTTACTTCCTTTTCAAGATCCTTAATCAGTGCAGAATACGAATCAAGTGCCAGCTTATATTCGAATGTCTGAGGAGTCTGCATAAAATACACGCTCTTCCTCTCGGGTGTTGAAATTACAAAACCGTCATCGTCCGCAATCTTAACCGTGTCGGTTGCTTTTACGGATGTAACAACAGCTTTGTACTTAACTACTTCATCTGTATTTCTTTTTATGATTTCTTCTGTTACATAAGGTCTTGCTCCGTCGTGAATTAAAACATAATCCGCGTCTTCGCATGCAAGCAGTCCGTTGTATACAGAGTTGTATCTTTCTGCTCCGCCCTTAACTATTGCTTTTACTTTTCTAAGAGCATACTTTTCCACAAACTCATTTTTAATGTAATCTTCGTCTCCGCTTCCGCAGACAATTACAATCCCGTCAACATCGGAATTCTCAAAAGCCAAAAGAGAATGCGCAAGCACGGGCTTGTCTTTTAGCATAAGGTATTGTTTTGGAATATTGCTGTTCATTCTGCTGCCGACGCCTGCAGAAAGAACTATGGCATAAAACTTACTCATACTATCTCTCCCCGAGTTTGAGGTTAGGTACTGCATTTAAATCAAGACCGTTTCTTAAACCGCTCTCATATTCAAAGAAAGCAGCCGAACCGATCATAGCAGCATTGTCCGTACAAAGAATGGGTGGAGGAAGGAAGAATTCAATGCCTCTTTCCGCACACGCTTTTTCAAATGCTTCTCTAAGTCCGCTGTTTGAAGCTACTCCGCCCGCTATCGCAAACTTTTTAAAGCCATACTGATTTAAAGCTTCCATAGAATGACCTACCAGTACATCGATGACAGCCTGTTGGAATGATGCAGCCACATCTTCGGTAACTATTGTTTCATTATTCATGGACGCTGTATTTAAATAATTTAAAACTGCAGATTTTAATCCCGAGAAAGAAAAGTCATATTCGCTGCCGCCGACCTTTGCTCTCGGAAACTTAATCGCTTCGGGATTACCGGATTTGGAAACCTTGTCGATTTTAGGTCCGCCGGGATAACCTAAGCCTATTGCTCTCGCCACTTTGTCAAAAGCCTCGCCCGCAGCATCGTCTTCGGTCTTGCCAAGGATTTCGTATTTGCCGTAGTCTGCTACTTTTACGAGGTGTGTATGACCACCCGAGACTATTAAGCACATAAAAGGAGGTTCAAGTTCTTTGTTCGCAATATAATTCGCACAGATATGCCCTTCGATATGATGCACGCCTATAATAGGAAGATTTGCGCCGTATGCTAATGCCTTCGCAAAAGACACGCCCACAAGAAGCGGTCCAACAAGTCCCGGTCCGTATGTAACTGCAACCGCATCCATATCTTTTAATTCCATACCCGAATCTGCGATGGCCTTTTCAACCACCTGATTGATTTTGTCGATATGCTTTCTGGATGCAATCTCGGGAACGACTCCGCCGTAGAGTGTATGAAGGTCAATCTGTGAATAAATTACATTCGAAAGAACTTCTCTTCCGTTTCTTACGACTGCTGCCGCCGTTTCATCACACGATGATTCAATTGCCAAAATATTTATGTCTGCCATTTAAGGAATTTTCCTTTTCTTTATTTATGCTTCGTCATATCTTAAATCCGCACTCATTCCGTCCTTGGCCGCAATGCTTGCAGGGAAAATACTTCTTGCGTTGTCAATGTATTCCTTGGGTTTAAAAAGTGACGGGCTGTAATGCGTAAGCCACATTTCCTGAACATTAGCTTCCTTGGCCATTGTGGCAGCTTCAGCAAATGTCATGTGCTTATGCTCTTTTGCTTTATCAAGCATCTCCGTATCGCCGTACATTCCCTCGCAGATAAAAAGATCGGAATCTTTTGCGAAAAGAGGAATGTTCTTACAGGGTCTTGTATCTGTGGTATATGTGACCTTGATTCCTTTTCTCGGAGGTCCCATTACCATTTCAGGTGTGTATTCGCCTGTTTCATCTTGTATGGTCTCGCCCTTCTGAAGCTTCGACCAGTAGTTAAGCGGTATGTTCAATGCCTTTGCCTTGTCCGAATCAAAACGTCCCGCACGGTCAATGGAAATGCTGTATCCGTAACAGGTCACATTGTGATTGACCTTAAAAGCATCAATATGAAAATCTTTAAAATCGATTCTCTGGGAATCGCCTTCTATTTCAATGTAGTTTATTTCAAAAGGAAGCTGGGGCGCAATTATAAGAAGTGATTCTACAACCTTTTTAAGGCCTTGGGGTCCGATCAAAGTTACAGGCTCTGTTCTTTCCGAATTGCCCAGCGTTAAAAACATTCCGGGAAGTCCTGAAATATGGTCAGCATGATAATGCGTAAAAAGAATCAGGTCGATAGGCTTCGGGCTCCAGCCCTTTTCCTTTAAAGCAACCTGCGTTCCTTCGCCGCAGTCAATAAGTACGTTTATTCCGTTGTATCTTACCATCAGAGATGTTAACCATCTGTGAGGAAGCGGCATCATTCCGCCGGTTCCGAGTAAACACACTTCAAACATTTTATACCTCTTTTTCGCGTAACCAGTAAATTGCCGCACCTTCTGCGGGATTAGAGTAAAAGTTAGGTCTTATTCCTTCGAATACAAAACCTTTTTTCTCATACAGTTTCCTGGCTGCGTGATTGTTTTCCCTTACTTCCAGAGTAAAATCCTTTACTCCTCTTTTCTTTCCTTCTTCAAAAAGAGCATCTAAAAGCTTTGAGGCCAAGCCTTTTCTTCTGTACTCTTCTTTGACCGATACGTTCATGATATCGGCGGTATCGATGCTTATAATCATTCCTGCCGCTGCAACTACCATATTGTTTTCATCATTGCGAACAGCTAAATAAAGAGCATCGGGATTATTTATTTCTTCTTTTAGAGACTTAAGACTCCATCCGTCGGAAAAGTTTTCTTTTTCAAGTTCAGCTATTCCTTCGACATTGGTCTCATTCATTTTTTCCGTAACAAACATATTTTAATTTGCACCCTGCATGGCTTCTCTCTCACGCTCAGCCTGGGGCTTTCTTAAATAAACAGGAGAAATGTCTGCCGCCTTCTTGGCAAGACCTTCCTTTGCGTACATATTTGCAAGCACCGCAACGTTGGCTGCATTCTGATATGCGTTTGCAGCGTTGGGAAATGCATACGGCACTTTTAAGCTTTCTTCAATCATTTCTTTGTATACGGGAACTCCGTCACCGGTAAAGAAAACCTTCTTGCCCATGGCGTTTAATTCTTTTATGAGTTCTGACAAATCGCAGTTAACGGGTTTGATTACCGTTACGGGCTTTGATGAGTTTTCTTCAAATGTATAGCCTGCGGCATAAACCTGCGATCTTCTTGCATCCATAATCGGAACTATATTACCGTCTGCGCCGGCCCAGTTTAAAGCAAGTGCTTCAAGTGTTGAAACATCAACGATTTCTTTGTTGATGCTTAAGCCCAATCCTTTTATGGTCGCAACACCGATTCTAAGGCCCGTAAAAGATCCGGGTCCGTTGGCGCACGCAAGATAATCAATATCGTTTAAATCAATCTCCAGAGTTTTTACCATTTCATCAAGCATCGGTAAAAGAGTCTGCGAGTGAGTTTTCTGATAGTTGATATTTATTAATCCTTTTATCTTTTCATCTTCGAGATATGCAACCGAAGCTACAAGTCCGGATGAATCAAGTGCGAGTATTTTCAATTCAGATAACCTTCTTTTGTAGTTTTTGTAATCGTAATCTTTCTGTAATCGTTCCCTTTGGACAAATCCTTTGCAATGTTAACGACATATGTTCCTTTGGGAATAATCTCTTCTATGATTCCGGCCCATTCGATAATCGTGATGCCTTCGGAATAAACACAGTCGTCAAATCCGACCTCTTCCATTTCCTCCACATCTCCGATTCTGTAAACATCGAAATGATGAAGGGGCATCTTGCCGCCGTAGTAGGATTCAAGAATCGTAAAAGTAGGACTTGTGACATTCTCCGTAATGCCGAGCCCTTTGGCAATTCCTTTGGTAAAAACCGTTTTGCCGACACCGAGATCTCCGATTAAAGCTATGACCGTTCCGGGCTTTGCGTTATTTGCAAACTCTACGCCAAGCTTTAAGGTCTCGTCAGCCGAATTAACTTCGAATACGCCTTCTGCGTTAAATGTTTCCATCAAAGACCCCCGAATTTAATCTTAACTTTTGCGGGATCCATATGAGTGTTTATCATCATAAGAACGTCTCCGGTTTTATCTCCCATGTCTCTTTTAGGGAATATAAAAGCGGAGTTTCTGCCCGTGTATACAAAATAACTCTGTCTTGTATTGCATGCTTTCACGCAGTCGCTCCAGGGAATTGTCTGCTCCTCTCCCTGTGCGTAAACCGTGATTCCTTCATCGTTTAAAAGATATGAAACCGGCTCTTTGAAGAAATCTATCATCTTAACCTTCATAAAAGAAGATCTTAAAAGACTTATCGGAAGATAAAAGATTAAAAGAAGCGCTGCCGCAAGGTAATACCATTTTAACTGCTGCAAAAATAAAAACATAAATACAACACCCAGAGCCGTCGCGATAATCGATACCGGCTTTTTGTACGAGTGCTGCAGATTGAAGTCATATAATTTTGAAGTTGTCATCTGTACGTCGAATCTGACTTCCATTTGATTTCCTTTCCGTGAAATCCACATAAAAATACAATTTACAGTATAATTTCAATCCGGTTATTTTTCAAGTCTGCCAAAAGAGCCAAATGGGGACGGTTCTGTTTTGGCTTTTTTTACCATTTTAGAACCGTCCCCGAATGGTCGTTTTATTAATGTGCGTTTTCTTCCGCCTGTTTCTTTGCAAAGCCGGCACGCTTTCTTAATGTGGGATCAAGAATCTTCTTTCTTAATCTTAAATGCGTGGGCGTAACTTCGAGAAGCTCATCGGTATCGATAAAATCGATTGCCTGCTCAAGACTTAAAATCTTGGGCGGCACAAGGTGAAGTGCTTCATCTGCTGATGATGAACGTGTATTGGTAAGATGCTTTGTCTTACATACGTTAAGCTCAATGTCCTCAGCCTTCGGACACTGTCCGATAATCATACCTGCATAAACTGTTTCGCCGGGTCCGATGAAGAGTGTTCCTCTCTCCTGTGCATTAAAGAGGCCGTATGTAACACTATCGCCGCCTTCGAATGCAATGAGTGAACCCTGCTTTCTGTACTGGATGTCTCCCTTGTAAGGACCGTAGCCTTCAAAAAGTGTATTTAAAATTCCGTTACCCTTTGTATCGGTTAAGAAGTCTCCTCTGTATCCTATAAGACCTCTGGAAGGAATTAAAAACTCAAGTCTTGTATATCCGCCTGAAGCGCTGCCCATAGTTACGAGTTCGCCCTTTCTCTGTGAAAGCTTTTCAATTACGCTTCCTGAAAATTCTTCGGGAACATCAATGTATGCTCGCTCCATCGGCTCTAAAAGTTTGCCGTTTTCGTCTTTCTTATAAAGAACCTCTGCTTTGCTGACAGCAAATTCATATCCTTCTCTTCTCATGTTTTCTATAAGCACGGATAAGTGAAGTTCACCACGTCCGGATACTTTAAATGCATCGGTACTGTCTGTTTCTTCTACTCTTAAAGAAACGTCTGTATTAAGTTCTCTGAAAAGCCTGTCTCTTATATGGCGGCTGGTTATGTACTTACCTTCCCTGCCTGCAAGGGGTGAATCGTTAACGATAAAATCCATTGCAATGGTGGGTTCGGAAATCTTCTGGAAAGGAATGGGATCGGGACAGTCTACGCTGCAGAGTGTATCTCCGATATGAATATCTGAAATACCTGAAATCGCAACTATCGAACCGATGCCTGCTTCTTTTATTTCCACTCTGTCTAATCCGTCAAATTCATATAACTTAGAAACTTTTACTTTTCTTGACTTTTCGGGATCGTGTGCATTTACAATCACAACATCGTCATTTGTGTGAATCACACCTCTGTCGACTTTACCTACACCGATTCTTCCGACATATTCATTGTAGTCAATGGTACTGATAAGAATCTGTGTACCGCCTTCGGGATCTCCCTCGGGTGCGGGAATGTAATCAATGATGGTTTCGAAAAGCGGAGCCATGTCTACGGCTTCGTCCGAAAGATTCTTTACTGCTGTTCCTGCTTTTGCGGATGCAAAGATGAAAGGACAGTCAAGCTGTGAATCGTCGGCATCAAGGTCAAGGAAAAGCTCCAATACTTCATCTACAACTTCCTCGCTTCTTGCTTCGGGTCTGTCGATTTTGTTAACGCAGACAATTACGGGAAGCTTAAGTTCGAGTGCTTTTCTTAAAACGAACTTGGTCTGGGGCATGGGGCCTTCAAATGCATCGACAAGAAGGATAACACCGTTTACCATTTTTAAAACTCGTTCTACTTCTCCGCCGAAATCCGCATGACCCGGAGTGTCGATAATATTAATCTTTACGCCTTTGTAATTAACGGCTGTATTTTTTGAAAGAATTGTAATGCCTCTTTCTCTTTCAATATCATTAGAGTCCATGACTCTTTCGGCAACTTCCTGATTCTCTCTGAAAACACCGCTCTGTTTTAAGAGACCGTCAACCAAAGTTGTTTTGCCGTGATCGACATGAGCTATAATTGCAACATTACGAATATCTTCTCTTTTCGTAATCATATTCTCCTCCGTATCGGAAATTCAAAACAAAATAAAAACGACGTGTTTTTAAAAACACACCGTTTGAGAGTATAGCACCTGAAAACTTATGGTGCAAGAAAAAATTATTTTAATCAGTGTTTAACGAAAAACTTACCGATGATAACGCAGATGGCAAAAACAATCACATTAATGCATACAACGGTAGCACCGATCGGTGTTGAAAGAATGATGGATGCGATAATTCCCGAAACCGCACAGAACACACCTACAATGCCCGATGCAATAACAACAGATAAGAAACTCTTAAAGATTCTCTCGGTTGATAAAACAGGGAATACAATCAGTGCGGAAATAAGAAGCGATCCCACAAGCTGCATACTTAATACGATAACAACTGCAATTATAATTGATAAAAGAATCTTATAAAGATTACATCTTATACCTGTTGCCGATGCGAAGCTTTCATCAAAGGTAACCGAAAAGATACGATGATAAAAGATAATAAAGAATGCAACTACCACAATAGACAGAACAATACATAAAATAACATCGCTCGTTGACAGTGTCAGAATGGACATTGAACCAAAGAGCGTTGAGCATACGTCTCCCGACAGATTGGCAGTTCTTTTATTAGGTACAATATTTAAAAGAAGATAACCGAAAGCCAGAGCTCCGACAGAAAGCATTGCTATCGCAGCATCACCCTTAATCTTCTTTTTGTCGTTTGAACCCATAAGAATGATTGCAACTAAAATTGTTATCGGAAGCACCAGTATCATTTTATCCGTAATGGAAAGTACGGTTGCGATGCAGAGTGCTCCGAAAGCAACATGAGAAAGACCGTCTCCGATAAAAGACAGTCTCTTAAGTACAATGGTCGTTCCTAAAAGCGATGCACACAAAGCGATAAGCGTTCCGACTATCAAAGCGTTTCTTACCATGGAACGAGACAGGTATTCCATTAAAACTGTTAAAACAGACATCCGCCGTTCTCCTTGATAAATTCATGCTTGGTACAGAAAACGCATTTCTCTTTGCCGATATGCAGAATATGTGTTGCATATTTCTTAGCAGCTTCTATATCATGCGATACCATGATGATTGTAATCTTTTCTTCTTTGTTGATTTTATAAATGAGTGTGTAGAGCTGTTCCTGTGCATAAGGATCAAGTCCTGCAACAGGCTCGTCTAAAAGAAGTGCCTTGCCTGTGGCACAGAGTGCTCTCGCAAGTAAAACCCTCTGCTGCTGTCCGCCCGAAAGTTCGGGATAGGAGCGTTTGGCAAGATCTGTTATCTCAAGTTTTTTCATGGCTTCCATTGCCATGTTCTTTTCTTTTTTACCGAAAAAAGGACGCCATCCCAATCCGTTAAGGCATCCGGAAAGTACGATTTCGTACACGGTAGCGGGAAAATCTCTCTGGATAAAAGTCTGCTGGGGAAGATAGCCGATTTCTTTCTGCTTTAGATTGTCTCCGTATACTATGCTTCCGCCCACAACCTTTTCAAGTCCTAAAATACACTTCATAAGTGTGGATTTACCGGAACCGTTTTCTCCGACAATATAAAGGTAATCACCTTCGTTGATTTCAAAATTGATATTGCCGGCAACTATTCTTTTTTCATATCCGACAGAAACGTCGACACCTTTAATCTGTGCCATTTTAAATCCTATTCCTGCTTAAGCGCATCAAGATTACTCTTCATAAGCGAATAATATGTTGCGCCTTCTTCTATTTTCTTTAAACTTACGCACTGAAGCGAATCAATAATTACTACTTTAGCATCCTTGCCCGACTGTTCGATAACCGTTTCCGCAAGATCAATGTCTCCGCTTTCCGTAATAAACACTACGTTATCTTTGTTACTCTTAAGCCCTTCGGAAAGTTCAACCACGGGAACAAACGAAATACTGCTCTCGGCGCTGCAGCCCGGAAATGCTGCCATGTATGTAAAACCGTAATCCTCAGCCATATATCTGAAAGGAAATCTGTCCGCAATTATAAGAGTACGCGGGTTAGCCGAAAAATAATCTTCGTATTCCTTATCAAGAGTAGAAAGTTTTTCTTCATATGAAGCCAAACTGTTTTCAATCTTTGACGGATCCGAAGTTTTATCCTTTAACACACTGCCGATGACGTCTGCACATTTTATGCTTCTTTTAAGAGAAAGCCAGATGTGCTCATCGTATGCTTCTTCTTCGCCTTCTTCTTCTGTAACAACGATACCTTCGTCATTTTCCAAAAGTATATCTCCCGAGATTTCATCCATCAGGCAGATATCCGTTCTTTTGCTGTTTGGATGTTTCTCAGAATATTCTTTGGCCCATTCCTCGGATTCACCGCCGATATAAATAAAGACATCACAGTCTTCGATATCAACTAAATCTTTTACGGTGGGCTGATACGAATGCATATCCGTACCGTCATCTTCCAAAAGAATTACATTTATGTCTTCACAGTCTTTGGTAATTTCTTTCGTCCAGTCATATACAGGAAAAACCGTGCATACAACCGTGGTCTTATTATTTGCTTTCGAAACAGGTTCGCAGCCCGCAGCAAAAAACAGCGCAGGCATTGCAAAAAGAAATACCGCTTTTATGAATAAACCTTTAATCCTGTTTTTCTTCATCTTCCTTAACTTCGTCTTTCTTCTTGCTTTCTCTGGGCAGATTAATCAAAATACCTACTCCGATTGCAATCGGTAAAACAAGAAGTGAAATAAACTGAGATGTGGATAATGATGCATTGCCGAGTGCGATAAAGCCTCTCTCGTCTGCTCTGAAGAATTCAACTATGAATCTTCCCACAGCATAAAGAATTACATAAAGAACACTGACCATTCCTTTCTTTCTCTTTTTCATGGAAAACAGAAGAAGGATTCCGCAGATTGCAAAATCGCCTGCTGCCGAGAAAAGCTGTGTGGGCCATACTTTAATTCCTGCCATCTGATGAGGAGCAGGGAAAGTTACACCAAGGAATGAATCCGTAGGTCCGCCGTAGCAACAGCCTGCAAGGAAACATCCGATACGTCCGAAGCCCTGTACCATTGCTATAAAAGGAATCATAAAATCAAGGTATTCCGCTGCATTAATCTTTTTTATCTTTGCGTAAACAAGTATTGCAAAAAAGCCGAAAATAATTCCGCCGTAAGCAACAAATCCGGCAAAAATCTGAGGGAAACCGATTACATTCTTCGGATTTGCGAAAAGTTCCTTATAACTTACTATGATGTAAAGAATTTTTGCACCGAGGAAACCTGCTACAACTCCGATAAGTCCGATATCGGTGATTACATCTCCGTTCACGTTTTTCTTTTTAGCTCTTAAAAGACAGAGTACCATCGCAACGAGAAAGCCTAATGCTATCATTACGGAATATCCGTGAAGAGTAAATTTTCCTATAGTTAATAAGTCGTTATGCATAATCTTTTTTCTTTCTTTTAAAATAATGAATTAAAGAAGTGTCTTTCTTAATTCTGCGCCCTCTTTTTCCATAAGGAGTGCAGGTGCCACATCAAATATTGTCTTGCAGCCGAAGTCTTTCTTTGCAGCAAGTCTGTAAGCAGCTCTTGCATATGCAGTAAGGACACATGCTGTAAACTCGGGATTGGACTCAAGCTTAAGTGAGAATTCCATCATATGATTTGTTTCTTCGTTCCAGCCTGTCTTGCCGCTTCTTAAAACAAATCCGCCGTGAGGAATGCCTGAATGGTTTGCATTGAATTCTTCCTCGCTGATGAAATGAACTGTTGTATCATAATCTGCAAAGTAATTGGGCATTGTAACGATTTCCTGCTCAACAGCCTTTGCGTCTGCGCCTTCTTCAAGAACTACGAAGCACTCTCTTGTGTGTTTCTGTCTGGTTGTAAGTTCAGGGTTTTCTCCGTTTCTTACACTTTCAAGAGCAGCTTCAACGGGGATTGTGTACTGCTTTGCATTCTTAACGCCTTTAATACGTCTTACAGCATCTGAATGTCCCTGGCTTACACCCTTGCCCCAGAATGTATAATCCTTACCGTTTGTAAGAATTGCATTGCCTATAAGTCTGTTGAGTGAGAAAAGACCGGGATCCCATCCGATTGAAATGATGGAAACCTTTTCGTTCTCAAGACATACCTTATTTACATTCTCGAAATGCTCGGGAATCTTTGCATGTGTATCAAATGAATCTATACAGTTGAAGTACTTTGAGTACTCGGGAGTCTGCTTGGGTAAATCTGTTGCAGAACCGCCGCAGATGATTGCAACATCAATTTTGTCTGTCCAGTCTGCGATATCAGCTACATTAACAACCTTAGCGCTTTCAGTAAGAATTTTTACGCTCTCGGGATCTCTTCTTGTGAACACTGCCACAAGTTCCATATCCTTGTTCTGTTTAATGGCGCACTCAACTCCGCGACCCAAATTACCGTATCCTATAATACCTATTCTGATGCTCATAAATTAAGCCTCCTTATAAATTACATACGAATACATTATATTTTTATTTGTTTTTTAATGCAATTCTTTTTTATTATAAGAGGCTTCAGGCCCCTTTTTTACGGCAAATCTGATTTCATCGCTATCCGGATCAAACCTTGTGTCGTTCACATTTCCCGCCTCATCCTTAGTGGACAGGGATATAGTATAAACGCCATCTTTATTAAATAATTCATCATAAAAGATATATGTGTAGGTGTATCCGCCTTCACCCTTTTTCTTCTCTATCCTGTAATGCTCCCCTTCCTTAAGGTCATTTACCCTCGCATTAAAAGCAAAAAGAATTCTTGCGTTATCCGTATCGACTTCGCATAAATTCCTTTCCGTAATATAAAAATCTTTTATTTCGTCCGTAAAAGAGCCGATTAATTCTTTGTTTCTCCCGTCAACTTCAAAAACCGAGCCTCCCCGATTAACCGTAAAATCTATTTCACGCTTATTTTCATTTCCTGCCTTGTCTGTAAGATATATTTGCAAAGTATAGTAATCGTCCGTAAATCTGTCATCGACAAAAATGCTTATTTCATTTCCGTCGAAAAAGTACTCATATTCATCAAGACCGTTCTTCCCTTTTATCTTCACAAATGATTTTTCGAAATCGAGCCATTCATCTGTGGCTTTAATGCTCACGTCCAATTCACCGTTTAAAATCTGCCCTTCAGTAATCCCCTCAATTCTTTCAACCGGTGCAGTATAATCCTGGATATAAACATTGCTTTTATAAGTATTTTCGTTTCCTGCGGCATCTTTTATGCTAATATGAAAACTGTCCTTTCCTTCCTTAAATACATATTCCTTTTTTACTTCACCCTTCATTTTATTGTCGGTTATAATCACGGTTGCTTTTCTTACGCTTTTGGTAAACTCTTTGTCGGCATCGGTTATTTCAACTTTTATCTCGGGCGGAACCGTATCTTTTTCTTCAGAGAAAACATGTATGTGTAATAAAAACCAGGCGCTTATAAATGCTGTAAACAATACCGGCACACGTAAACAATTATTTCTTTTCATTTCTCACTCTCCCGGTTATTTTCCTAAGCTTTAAAAGTTTCAAAAAAGCCGATACACTTTTTCTGCAGATTAAGTAATACACAGAAAGAAAAGCCGATATCACTGAAAGTGCAATGAAAATTATTTCGATATAATCAATATTTTTCGCCAAAAAATTCTTCAACATAATCAAGCTCTCCTTTCGCTTCTTTTATTCTTTTAAGAATGCTTTCTTTTTCCTTTTCAAATTCCCTTCCGCCATTCCCTTCATTAAAAAACTTTTCCACGGTTTCGAGCGTATTTCTCATTTCCTCCATGCTTATTCCTTCCCTGTAAAAATCCGCACCGTATAAAAGAATCGAATCCGCATACAGTGAATACACTTCCGTTCTTACAACACTTTCTTTTCCCGAAACATCATTTACTATTTCGTTTAAATCCGAATAATATTTCTCATACATTCCGCCGTCTTTCCCCTCTAAAATCATGGACGGTATTTCCGATAAAAAATGCCCTATTCTCGAATATACATCGCTTTCGTTATCGCAAGCTTTGTCAAACCAGTATGTCGCACGGCGGTAATTTTCATTTTCGTCATCCGTATAATAAAAAAGATACATTCTGCCCAGCGCTTCACTGATTCTTTTATGATCTTCTTTCTTTAGTTTCCCTTCGTCTCTCTCTAGCATTTCTTCAATTTCCTCAGCCTCCGAATGATCAAAAACATAATCGTTTTTAAGCTCATAAAAGAGACGCAGATACCATTCACCCGAAGGTTCCTTTTCTATAAGCTTTATAAGACTTTCTTTCCTTTCACCGGAATCAACGGAATTGCATGCGGCGTTTACCAAAGCTTCATATTCGTTTCTTTTTTCCCTGACTTTTGCGCAAAGAAAAATACCTGTTAGTGAAAGGAAAAATATCACCAGAAAGAAAACATTTTTCTGAACAATTCTCTTTAACTTTTTCACTTCTTTTTCATTCAGGGTTTTAATTCTGTTTAGAGCCTTTAACGCAGCTTGTGCACTTTTAAATCTCTCAGACGGATTGTTTTTAAGACACTTGTTTAAAAAGCAGACCATTCCTGGAGAAGGCTCATCTTTTAGAATGTATTTAAGTGTGGCACCCAAAGAAAAAATATCGCCCTGCACACCCGTCTCTTTTCCAAGCAGTTGTTCGGGCGGTGCAAAGCATTTACTCGCCCTCTTATCTGCGGCATTTATTTCATCAAAAGAAAAAGATATACCGAAATCAATTAACTTAATTTCGTTATTCTTTGTAAGCATAATGTTGGAGGGTTTTAAATCACGGTAAAGTATCTTTTTTGAATGAAGAAAGATAAGGCAGTTTAGAATTGTACTGCCTATTTTTATAACTTCGGTTTCAGAAAAACCGCCGTTATTTTTTACATATTCTTCAAGATTGCAACCGTCTATAAAATCCATCACAACGCAGTATGAATTTTCGGTTCTTAATATATCCACTATTCTTGGCAGCGCAGGGTGATTTACATTTTTTAAAACAAAAGCCTCGGCATATCCCGCGTTAAAAAAGGATTTGTCTTTTATGATAATTTCCTTCAACGCAAGGAAAGTCCCGACACGCATATCTTTTACCTTGTAGACTTTTGACATGCCTCCGCTTCCTGTTTCTTCTTCCACCCTGTATCTGCCGATAAGGTCACCTTTTCTAATCATTTTTTCATCCTTTTAAACACACAAAAAACAGTTTTTCGACAGATTAAAATTTTTAAATAATATTGGGAAAAATAAGATATGCCTTCCGATAAAGAAATAATCAAAAAGCGCCACAACTCTTCGTTGTGACGCTAATTTTACTCTTAAATAATTAATTTGTAAATCTTATTCTTCGACAGGATCGTAAGTTTTAAAGAAGATATCTCTCTCGATAATATAAATATCTTTGTGATCGTCTTCCCTGCATGTAAGGAAATCTCCGGGTTTTCCGAGGTAATAGCTTTCCTCGTCCCAGGTTGTAAATACTTTTTCGATCTTTCTTAACTCTTTTGCAAATACGCTCGAAGTATCGTGGTTGATACATGCCTTTGCATGAGAAACAAGATTTAATACTTTGCCTTCGTTCTTAATATGAATTGCAGGTTCGTATTCTCCCTTGAATACATATTTCTGTTCAAGTACCTGATATGTATCAAAGAATTTCTTTTTCCTGATAGGCCATACCTCGCCTTTAAATCCGATGAGAATATAGAAGTCTCCGTCAACTTCAATATCAACGTCGCCTTCGATTGTTCTTATGGTAATCGGAGTGCCGACGGGAAGAATTTCGGACAAATCAACAAAGCCGCGGACAATGGGCTTTTTAACATATTTCTTCATGCCCTCAAGCGATATCTCGTAATCCTTTGCGTAGATAATTTCGCTGTTTGCAAAATATCTGTCGAGTCTGTCACGAAGATATTCATCCATTTCTATTTCGCCGTGATTTCTGACGTATAAATCCTTGTCAATATAACCACCGGATTTTTCCACATGACCGCCGCCCGAACCGATATTTTCGGTTAAGTAATCCGCAAGTTCGTTTGCTTTTACTTCCTTGGTACAGCTTCGAATGGATAATTTATATCCGGCAGGAAGTTCGTTGTAAACAACAGAAACTTTTACTTTGTCTACCTGAAGAGCAAGGTCGTTTATAAATCCTAAAATATTCGGATCGCAGGGCTCCGAATATACTATTAAGTATTCGTATGTTTCATTGAAATCATAATGTATCAGTGCCTGTCCCGCGATTTTTAATTCGGGAAGCGAAATATTTGAGTTCGTAAAAGATTTTACCAGCGATTTTGAATATTTTACGGAGTCAATCATATCTCGGTCAAGAGGGTGACTGACTTCCATGAAGTTGCCGGTATCGGTCATAAGTCCGTAGTAAAAAGCAGTACCGAGTTTTAAATTGTCATCGATGAAAAAGCCTTCCTTCATCATCAGTGACCATATAAGTGTCGAGCAGCTGCCAAGGTAAGGTGCGACTTCTCTGTAATCTCCGACACCTGTTCCCTGATGATGGTCAATGATTGCTATCTTTGATGCTGTAAGATTGCTTACATTACCCTCTCCGTGCTGACAGTCTACGGTTATTAAAAGCGCATCGCCGAAATCCGTATCTTTCTCGACATATTCAATCGGTATTCCGCATTCTTCAATCATAAGAACCAGATTGGATTTCTGAATTTTACTTCTTCCGCTGTATACAATTTTTACGTCCTTTCCTTCGTGAGAAGTAAAATAAACATAGAGTCCGAAAGCTGATGCAAGTGCATCGGGGTCCGGATTGTCATGCGGCTGAATAATAATATTGTCGTATTCTAACAGTTGTGAAAGTATCATTTTTTCTCCAATCCAAGTCTTTTCATCATTTCAAGATTCATCTCATCCACAACATTCTGCGGTCCGACGATCTTTGCGCCTTCACCCAGTCCGAAAATCCATCCGAAAAACTGTTTGCTGACATTTACGTTTTCGATTACCAGAAATTTTTTAGCGCCTGTTTTGACTATATTTACGTCCTTGCCGAACTTGTCGATAACGACACCGGAAAGTTCGTTGTCAAACTCCATTTTTACTCTTTCTGTGCGGCCTGCATACATTCCGAAAACTCTTCCCGAATATTCGGAAATATTAATCTTTTTAAATTCAGATCCGCCTTCTCTTCTTGCTTCCACAAGACTCATTTTATTCATCTTGTCTACTCTGAAATGCTTTATCTTTTCATCCTGCGAATCGTAGGCAACAAGATAATAATTTTCATCATTCCAGATTAAAGCCCACGGAGATACATAGTAAAATTCTCCGTCTCTTTTATACTCGATTTCTTTTTTAGGATTGTAATTAAAATATCTGAATCTTATCTGGCTGTTCTCGGCTATCGCTGAGTGAATCATATCGACATTGATGTAAATACTTTCATTCATCGTCTTTACTCTGTCACCGACCACAACCTGTCTTTCAAGCTTACCTGCATTGTAGGCACTCGTTAAACTCTCAAGCTTTTTAATCAGCGCCTTGGACTTTTTATCCGTGATAAATTTCGAAGCCGAAACCGAATCAACAAGAAGTTTTAATTCCGCAAGTTCAAAGGTTCTCTCACCCAAAAAATAACCATAGTATCTTCCGGAATCATCACCGATTACATCATAACCGAGTTCGCGAAGCGCTTCGAGATCCGAATAAACACTTTTTCTTTCCGCAGATATATCGTTGCTTTCAAGCTCGGTAATAATCTGGGACATGGTCAGAGAATGATCTTCATCCGTCAGCCTTTCCAATATCTTAATCAGATAAATCAGTTTGAATTTCTGATTGTTTCCTTTTGCCATAATTATCCCCTCATAAAAGATTTATTCGGATTGTTTCTCCTCACCGTTTCCGTTGTCAAACTGCTTGGATATTTCCTGAGGAAGCTCATCCAGAGGCTCGGACTTCGGTCTTGCGGTATAAAATCCCTGAATATAATCAACGCCGTATCCTGTAACGGCCTTTAATTCTTCTTCGGTTTCAACACCCTCACCTACAACTCTCATGTCGTTTAATTTTGCAAACTCGATGATGTTGTTGATAAAGAGCTGCTTGTTGGAATCTCTGCTTATATCCTTAATCAGAAATCTGTCGATTTTTACGATGTTGGGAGTATATCGTAAAAGATTCTGAATGTTACTCTGTCCCGAACCGTAATCGTCTACCGCCAGCTGTCCGCTCATATCGTCAACGGTTAAAGTTTTAATCTTAAAAAGTTCACCGTCGGAAATCGAATTCTGCTCGGTTATCTCGAATACGCAGTACTTAATGTATTCTTTGTATTTATCCGTAAAGAGTTTAAAGTCTTCGTCATTAAGGAAATGACCGGGAATACTGTTAATGAAAAGTCTTCTGCCTTTAAACTTGTCAAAATGCTTTACGTAGTAATCCATTATTCCGAAAAGTGTCATCTTTTCGAGCTCATAAAGCTTCTTGTATTTTGCTGCAGCCTGCAATAAAACAAGTGGTGAAATATCCACTCCGCCCGATGTTCTCATCAGTGCTTCGTATGCGTAGATTTCGCCTGTTGCCGCATCTACTATGGGCTGGAAGTGATACGTTAAAAGTTTCTTGTTTAAAACAAGCATCAAATCGTCGTAGTGATCTTTTGAATCTTCGGAAAGTGCATCTTCAAGATAATTCTTTCTCTTGTCATGAAGAATGTTAAGATACAGTTCGCCGTATGCAAGTCTCATCACCGAACGAAGGTCTGAATCCCAGCCTTTGGGTTCGATTGTATATCCCACATTAAGTTCGAGATCGTAATCCTTGTACTTGGCGGGATTTTTGTTTTCAACCGATTCAATAAGAGCGTTTACTTCATCGTTGATAATATTCCTTGCGTTTTCGGGATCGTTAAAGTCTCCTGTATAATCAACGACGGCAAATTCATCGTCCGATATACGCGCAATGAATTTCTTTCTGCCCGTATTCCTGGAAAATGCTCTTGCGATAAGTCCCGCTACATCCTCTATTTCACTTACGCCGTAGTTCTCATAAATGTATTTGTATTTATCCAGTTTAAAGATTGCCATGGCAAATGCGGAAAGATGATTTTCTGTTTTGCCGGTAAATTCGTTAAACCATTTTTCAAGTCCCTTAAGGTTTGAAATCTGTGTCATCGGATCGAGGAATGCAGCCTGTTCAAGTTCCATCTGCATGCCCTTCTGAATCATTCTTGTGTAGATGGTTCCGAATGAAAGGTTTAACGCTCTTGACATTCTGTTTACACGGTTTGCCATGTATCCGATGTCACTTGTCTTGTAGAAGTACAGTCCGTACTGATAGTCTTCAACATAGAGTGAATTAACTACAAATACTGTTTCATCCTTAAGCCATTCTTCCGCATCGGGAACAATCATTTTAAGATCGTCTTCCATGAGTCCGAACTCTTCCTTGCTTTCGGAAGAAAGGATGATGTACTCATTGGGATGTTCTATATCAAGATTGCTCTGGTACATAATGTTAAGCGATTCAAAAAGCATCGATCTGATACATAAATATGATTTGTCGCCCAAGTTGTAATTAACCAGTGCATCAAGCATTTCGGGAAGGTTTTCGCACATGAGGAATTTATCCGCACCCGCAAAAACATAGGATTCATGCGATGAGAAATCTCTGTTGATTCTCATGCATTCAGCCATCCTTTCTCTGTAATCCGAGAAGTCTTCTTCACTCGGACATCCGCATGATTCGTTGTAAATAACCTTGTAAGGAATTTTTACGATTCTTTTTTCTGCCTTACCGCTGAAAATTTCGCGAAGAATATTTGCACAGGCTAAAGCTTCACCCTCGATATTTCGTCTGACCGTAGTGATATTGGGAATGAAATATTTACCTTCTTCAATACCGTCATAACCGGTAACTATAACATCTTCGGGAACCTTGTATCCGATCTTTTTAAGTTTCGTGCAGACAGCAATAGCCATAATGTCGTTAGCGCAGAAAATCGCTTCTGGCGGCTTCTTTCTGTCACGGATAATTCTGTCGATTTCCTCGCATGCGGTAGTATCTTTAAACTCTCCGTATCCGACCATACTGTCGTCAAAGTTGATGTTTTCATCGCCGAGAGCTTTCTTGTAGCATGCAAGTCTGTCAAGCGTATCAGGGTCCCATCTGTATCCGCCCATAAAGAACGTATCTTTTGCGCCGTGGTCCCTGATTACGTGTCTTATAAGATTTTTGTAAGAGGTTTTGTAATCGTCCGAAACGCAGAAACATCCCTCGTTTTCGGAATTGATTAAAATCACCGGAACATTCTTTTCCTTAGCCTTGGAAATAAGTTCCAAGCCGCTCTGCTTGTTGGCAAGTCCTCTGTCGAAAATAATCAGACAGTCTAAAATATCATAGTTAATGATATTGTAAACGCTGGATGCTCCCGAATCATAAATACTGCCGTCGTAAACACTTAAAAGACTGTTAAAAACAATCAGTTTGAAATTTTCCCTGACTATTTCCTCGTTAAGCATTTTGACAAAATCGGACTTATATCCCGTATGAACTGCCGATATGCACAAACCGATAATTTTTTTCTTTCCTATCATTGCAAAACCTCAATACAAAACACATTTGTACGTTAACTACTAAACATTGTAATAAAGGTCAAATTCTGCAGGATGAGGTATCTTGTTGATGCCTGCACATTCAGCCTTTTTAACCTTTATGAAATTATCAATAAGTTCAGCGGGGAATACATCGCCGGCCTTAAGATAATCATTGTCTTTTGCGAGAGCATCAAGTGCTTCGTCCAAAGATTTGGGAAGACCCGTGAGTTTTGCCTTTTCTTCCTCGGGAAGATTGAAAAGATTGCAATCATAAGGACCCCATCCGTTTGCGTGAGGATCAATCTTGTTTAATACTCCGTCGATACCTGCCATAAGAATAGCTGCGTATGCAAAATAAGGATTGCATGTCGCATCGGGGTTTCTTAATTCAAATCTTCTTAATTCCGGAGCCTTTGCATAAGCGGGAATTCTTATAACCGCGCTTCTGTTACTTGTTGCATATCCTACAGTTACGGGTGCTTCAAATCCGGGTGTAAGTCTCTTAAAAGAATTAGTCGAAGGATTTGTGATTGCGCATAAAGAAGCGATATGTTTTAAAATACCGCCCATAAAATAATGAGCCGTTTCGCTTAAGTGCGAATAGCCGTTGTCATCGGAAAATACAGGCTCGCCGCCTTTTAAAAGAAGCATGTGAACATGCATTCCGCTTCCTGCCTCGCCGTATACGGGCTTGGGCATAAATGTTGCGGAAAGGCCGTATCTTGCAGCCACGTTTCTGATGATGTATTTAATTAAAACCGTTGCATCGGCCATCTTGGAAAGTTCGCCGAGCTTGGGTTCAATTTCAAACTGTCCTGCGGCACCTACTTCGGGATGATGATATTTAACAGGTATTCCTGCTTTTTCAATCTCAAGCACCATTTCGCTTCTTGCTTCAAAGCTTGTGTCCTGAGGCTTTGCGATATGATATGCCTTCTGTTCCCTGATGACATTTCCCTGGCCTTCGTAAGCGCCGTTCCAGGGTGCCTGTGCCATATCGATTTCATAAGAAACCGCATTGTGTGATACTTCCCATGTGACTTCGTCAAAAAGATAAAATTCAAATTCGGGAAGAATCTTCATTGTATCGGCTATACCGGTACTCTTTAAATACTCGATTGCCGAATTGATGATGTTTCTCGGATACTGCTTAAGCGGTCTGTTGTTGGGGTAATCGATTATCATTGCGTTACCCGTCATTGAAATGGTCGGAATATCACAGAAAGGATCGATGAATGCCGTGTCCGGATCCGGGATAAAGACCATGTCGGATTTTTCTACCACTGCATAACCGTAGTTGGATGCATCAAATCCTATTCCGTTTTTCATAATACTCTCATCAAAGCCCGAAGCCGGAATGGTAACGTGGCGGTAATTTCCGTTGATATCCACCATCTTAAAATCGACCATATCGATTCCGTTCTCTTTGATCATGTTAATGACGTCATTAACAGTTTTGCCCATATGTAACCTCCCTTAATATATAAAAATCTTCCTTTGATTTTCTTTACTGATTAGTGTATTCTCCGTATTCGCAGCCTACGTTTCCGGCTTCGATTACGTCGATAAGTTCAAGACCCTCCCTCTTTTTCTCATAGAGTTTAAGTATTGCTTTGCCGGTACCGCCGTTCCAGAGTCTGTTATGCTTTTTCGTTCCGTCGGGCGCAACGTAATTAACAAAAAGCATTTCTTTCTTCGGACATACAACGTTTATCTGCAGAAGGCTCTTTTTATTCTCCAACCATACCTTCCAGATAACCTTATCCATTGTTTCGTTGCAGGTAAATCTCTGTCTCGCCAAAGTCCAGGGCTTTGAGAAATTGTAATCGTATTCCCTGCCTTCGTAGAAAAGACCTCCTAAAAGTTTGCCGTCCAAAGCAATTCCGAATACTCTCGGTCTTCCACCGCCTACGTCAAAAACACTGTTCGTGAGCGTCTGTTTTTTGACTCTTGAGTATAGATTGTTTGAGGAAAGCCATAACCAGGGTGATGTGAAATCCCTGCCCCAGTTCTTGTCGGCATATCCGTAACATTTATCGGGAATAACATTGTATTCCCTGCCGTTAAACTTAATGGTTCCGCTGTATTTTGTCTTCATACCTTCGGCGTGCCAGTACATATCAAATGCCTGAAGTTCACGCATTATCTTTCCTGCACCGTAACCGACATTGTATGAAATCTGTTTTTCGATTTTAATCTTCCATTCGATTTCGCCTGCATCACACATCCATTCGGGATGGCGTGCGGCACCGCCCTTGGATACCTTTACGATACCACAAGTCTCGTTTTCACTTAAAAAGCAGTTGCCCGCTTTGATTATAAAAGGAGTTCCGGGTCTGATAATGACCTTTTTGACGCCGTAGAATCTGTGAAGCTGAACATGCTCTTCGCCCCAGCAGCCGGCCTTGATCATGACATAGGAGGGTTTCTCGTTTTTGCTTCCCCCGCCCTGAGTCTGACCGAACACGGGATATTTCTTCCCGTACTTTGGATTGATTACAAAAAACTCAATAAAAAATGCTTTCTCTTCGCCTGTTGCCGCATCATAAGCGGTAAGTGAATGCCACCACCAGTCATATCCCTTTTTCCCAAAGGATTTGTTTAACATGAGGGCATCCCTTTTTTCGTCATGAATATTGAACATTTTAAAACCTCCCGCATACATCAAAATTATAACATATTTTTAAGTAAATTTTAACTATAAAATATAATATATAAGCGGATGGACAAACATTTTTAAAAATCAAAAAATGACCGGCATTTCCGTGATTTCCACTTCATTTCGGTCATTCTCTGTCTCTTTTTGTTCAAAATAAAATTAAATTATGATTTAACTTTTAATGTATTTGTTTTAACTCAAGGCTTTTACGCTTATTCCATCTCTCCAAGGCCTTCATTGATACCAAGGATAACAATACCTACGATAACTGCGATAACGCAAGCGTACTGGCTGGCTTTAAGCTTCTCTTTTAAGAAGATTCTTGAAAGAATTACGGATACGATACAGTATGATGCAATCATCGGAGCAGCCAGCATAGGCTTTGATGCCATTGCAAATACATAAAAGATCTGTCCGAATTCCTCAAAGCATGCAGCAGAACCCTTGGTTCGAAGTTCCTTTAATGCGAAAGGATTGTATGCCTTTTTGGTTTTGATAAGCATAAAGATATAACAAACGATACCTGCAAGAAGGAATGTAAGTCCGTAAAGAATAAGTACGTCAATTTCTCCGAGTCCCAAGCCTGTCTCTTCATCAAGAATGATTCCGTCTGCAGCGGTTCCTATTGTATCAAACAGACAGTAAATAATCGGGAAAAGTAAAGCAAGCGCTCCGAACTGATATTTTCTGTTCTTTTTCTTTTCATCGTCGGACGCAGCAACTTCGTTTGCTTCTTTTCTGGAAAGTCTGTTTTCAACGATTGCAAGCGCTACTACGCCGGCAATAATGATAACTGTACCGATAATGTTTAATATTGAAAAGTCTCCGAGATCGTCGTTAATGGTTCCGGTTATAAGGAAGAATATCATCATTGCAATCATTGAAAATGCACCTGATGCATTCTGAATCGGAGAAATAATCGATACTTCAAGATATCTTAATCCCGCATATCCCACTACCATTGAGATAATGTATGCAAGCGATGCGGGTGTGTACTTAACGGCGTTTACTATAAGGCTCTTAACATTAAATCCGCTCTCTGAAAACGGAAGCAGGATAAGTGCAACAACACCCATTACCAGACCTACCCATACTGCAATTTTCAAATGGGAATGTTTATCTGTTTCATCAGTTCCCATTTTATAAAACAGATCGGCGCATCCCCAGCCGATTGTTGCAATTAATGCAAAAATAAACCAGCTCATTTCAAGTCTCCTTTTTTAAGTAATTATCTCATTTATTCATTTTCCTGTGCTGCCACAAGATTTGAAATCCATATTCCTTTTTTAATCATTATATAACCCACAATAACCTTGATAAAATCAAGCGCCTGTACAGTTATGAAGATTCCGTAGATATGCATATTGGTATAATGCGATAAAAGAAATGCTGCGCTTGCACAGACGGTCCATGAAAATACCGAATCGAATATAAAGGTAATTACGGTCTTTCCGCCCGAACGAAGCGTAAAATACATCGAATTTAAGAATCCCTGCAAAGGGAAGAACGATGCATTTATGATAATAAACATCGTCGCCATTTTCTTGGACGATTCGGTTGTATCGTAAAGAGTCGGAAACCATCCTGAAAGTCCGATAAGTGCAGCGGTTAATGCAAGACAAGCAATCGCCGTAAACCACATGAGCGTAACGGATGAGTCCTTGGCTTTTTTGAATTCTCCCGCACCGAGCATCTGTCCGATAACAATACCTACCGCATTACCGAGAGCAATGAATACTACATTAAGGAGGTTACAGATGGCGTTGGAAATATTCATTCCCGCAAGCACGTCAAGACCTCTTCTCGAGTAGCAGGTGGTCATAAAAGCAATAGCGCCCGCCCAGAGAAATTCGTTTAACATGATGGGTACGCTTTTTCTTAAAATCGGCTTTATCATCGCCGTATTCTGTATGAAAAGTGTTTTATATAGTCCCTTTAAGAATATATGTTTTTTGCTTCGTAAATGCGCCCAGACAACCAGTACTGCAAACTCTGCCACTCTCGCAAGAACGGTTGCATACGCAGCACCTGCCACGCCGAGCTTCGGAAATCCGAACTTACCAAAGATAAGTAAATAGTTAAACACAACATCCACAGCCACGGATATAATACCCGCAACCATAGGTTTGAAGCTCTCGTCGGTCTCCCTTAAACTCGTTGCATAAACCTGTGTAAGCACGATAAAAGGAATGCCCATGAGCATTATTTTTAAATAATCTTTTGCGTGAGAAAGCGTTAATGCAGCATCGATTTCTTCAGACTGGCCTTTCATGTAAAGACCAAGCAGGAAATTATCGAAATTAAAGAATATTACTATTCCCAAAAGGCCGCAGATGATCGCCATCCAGAATTTCAATCTGAATACGTCCTGTACGCCTTTAATATCTCCGTTGCCGTAATACTGTGCTCCGTAAATTCCCGGCCCCGAAAGCGCTCCGAAAAGTGCGAGCCAGAAAACAAACATAAGCTGTCCCGCTATCGAGACAGCAACTATTGCTTCCGTGCCAAGACTTCCGACCATTAAGTTGTCGACAAGTCCGACCGCATTACCGATTCCGTTCTGGATCATAATGGGAATCGCAAGGAGGCATGTTTTCTTAAATAAATCTTTATCTATCCTAGTTTTTAATTCCATTCTTCCTTAATAATCTATAGTAAAATTCAAAGTTAATGTTTTAAGCCGTGCCCGACTATTTTATCATACCTGATATAAATATTTCCAGTCCTATTCCGATAAGAATTATTCCGCCGAGTATCTGTGCCTTGGTTGATAATCTGTCTCCGACTTTCCTGCCGATGAAAATTCCCGCCATGCTTATCACAAAAGTTACGGCAGAAATGATTCCTGCGCATAAAAGAGCCGAAAGAATTCCGTACTCTGCAATCGTAAAACCTGCTGAGAGCGCATCTATCGAAGTTGCAATTCCCTGAACGATTAAAAGTCTTACCGTAAGTACTCCTGTGGCCTCTTCTTTGTCTTTGTTTTTAACGGCTTCGACAATCATTTTAATACCGATAAATCCTAAAAGAATCAGTGCAATCCAGGGAATGAATTTTTCAAATATCTTAAAATATTTAATGATCGTGTGAACGCAGAGCCACCCTATCAAAGGCATTGCAGCCTGAAAGAAAGCAAATGTTCCGGCAATCGAAAGTGATTTGCCCGCTTTCATTTTAGGCTCGTTTAGTCCGTTTGCAATCGATACCGAGAAAGCATCCATCGCAAGCCCGATGCCTAACAATATGCTGTTTACAATTAAAACTGCAAATTCGTTCATTTAAAAAATACTCTTATTGCCAACAATAGGCGCGGGAGGTATTTCTCCCGCGCCCTTCTTTTATGATAAAAACTTTTAACTTACATTCCGGATGAATAGTTCGGTGCTTCCTTGGTGATATGAATATCGTGAGGATGACTTTCTTTTAAAGATGCTGCGGAAATCTTAACGAATTTTCCGTTTGTCTTAAGTTCCTCAATGGAAGCTGTACCGCAGTAACCCATACCGCTTCTTAAACCGCCGATAAGCTGGAATACGGTATCTTCGAGTCTGCCCTTGTATGCTACTCTTCCTTCAACGCCTTCAGGAACAAGCTTCTTGGCATCGGTCTGGAAGTATCTGTCTTTTGAACCGTTTTCCATAGCTGCGATGGAACCCATGCCTCTGTAAACCTTGAACTTTCTTCCCTGGAAGATTTCATATTCGCCGGGAGCTTCGTCACAGCCTGCAAACATTGAACCCATCATACATACGTTAGCGCCTGCTGCAATAGCCTTGGTCATATCGCCCGAATACTTGATACCGCCGTCTGCGATAATGGGTATTCCATATGTCTTGGCAACATCGTAGCAGTCCATAATGGCTGTAATCTGAGGAACACCGATACCTGATACGACACGTGTTGTACAGATGGATCCGGGTCCGATACCAACCTTAACGCAGTCTGCGCCGGATTCGATTAATGCCTTGCATGCTTCGCCTGTTGCTACGTTACCTGCAATAACCTGAAGATCGGGATAGTTCTCTTTTATCATTCTTAAGCACTTAAGAACGTTTTCTGAATGTCCGTGAGCGGAATCAAGTACTACAACGTCTACTTTAGCGCTTACAAGTTCTTTTACTCTGTCAAGAACATTGGCTGTGATTCCTACACCTGCGCCGCAGAGAAGTCTTCCCTGTTCGTCTTTCGCGGATAAAGGATATTTAATTGTCTTTTCTATATCTTTTATGGTAATGAGTCCGACAAGATTGTAATTGTCATCTACAATCGGAAGTTTCTCTTTACGAGCCTTGGCAAGAATATTCTTGGCTTCATCAAGAGTAATGCCTTCCTTGGCTGTTACAAGGCCTTCGCTGGTCATGGACTCTTTGATTTTCTTGGTCATGTCGGTTTCAAACTTAAGGTCACGGTTTGTGATGATACCGACTAATTTTTTATTTTCCGTAATGGGTACGCCTGAAATTTTAAATTTGCTCATCAAAGCATCCGCATCAGCGAGTGTATGCTCGGGTGAAAGTGAAAACGGATCGGTAATAACTCCGTTCTCGGATATTTTTACCTTGTCGA
>JAEEOJ010000021.1 GCA_016284175.1 Lachnospiraceae bacterium
CAGCCAAGGGTCTGCCATGCGAATTTAAGGCGACCGAAGCGGATAAAGAACTTTCGGCTTTCCTTTTAAACAGAGGCTACAAGGTGGTAACAGCTACCGATGTTATGATTCTTGAAATCGACGAGCCTGCAGACAAAGAAGAAATCTATAAGGACGTTGTATTCAGCAGCGAAGCAGACGAATGGTTTGATCCGTACTTTGCATTCGAAGGATTCACGGATGAAAAAAAGATTGAAGCATATAAACAGTTTCATGAAAATACAAAGGTTGAAAAATTATATGTCACGGTTCTTAAGGACGGAAAACCCGTTGCGGTTGCATCATGCGCTATCGAAGGAGAGTACAGTCTTTTGCATAACGTAATCGTTGATCCTGCTTACCGCGGTTTAGGCCTTGGTAAAAAGCTTTGTCTTGTGGCTATCTATAAATCCAAGGATTTGGGTGCGAAGTACTCATACCTTCAGGTAATCAAGGATAACAGCGTGGCAATCAATCTTTACAACAAGCTCGGATACAAAAAGATTTACGAATACTGTTATCTGAAGCAGAACAAATAAACGAAATTTTTTCGTGAAAGGAAAAAGAAATGGAATACGTAATTGAACTTAAAAATGTAGATAAAGAATTTAAAGTTTTAAACAGACATGAAGGCTTAAAAGGCAGTTTTCAGGATCTCTTCTCAAGAGATTACAAGATCATAAAAGCCGTAAACAACGTGTCTATGAATATCAAACCCGGCGAAATCGTAGGATATTTAGGACCCAACGGCGCCGGCAAATCAACCACCATCAAAATGATGACAGGCGTTTTGCAGCCCTCAGGCGGTGAAATCCTTGTAAACGGAAGAATTCCTTACAAGAACAGAACAGCCAATGCGCAGAATATCGGTGTAGTTTTCGGACAGCGTTCACAGCTCTGGTGGTCACTTCCTTTAATTGAGTCTTTTAAGCTTTTAAAGGATATTTACAAGATTTCAGACAAGGATTACAAGGACATGCTCGCTTTGTACGAATCGCTTGTAGACATTAAGGAGCTTTATTCAAAGCCCGTTCGTCAGATGTCTTTAGGACAGAGAACCTTAAGCGATATTTTAGCAGCGTTCTTACACAATCCGCCCATCGTTTTCCTCGATGAGCCGACCATCGGTCTCGACGTTTCGATGAAGGCGAAGATCCGAAACCTCATAAAAGCGCTTAACAAAGAAAAGAATACAACAGTTATTCTTACAACCCATGATATGGGCGACGTTGATGCTCTGTGCGAAAGAATCGTCATAATCGATAAGGGTACCATGCTCTACGACAACGACATCGAGCACTTAAGAAGCTTCTTCGGAGCATACAGAACCCTGCTTTTAAAGACAAAGAAACATCCCGAGGAACTTTCCGATGAGGAAAGAAATTCGGAGCTTTCAAACATCGAAACCATCGTAAAAGAAGATTTCGCGGATAAGGATTTCACCTTCTCATTAACAGATGAAGGCTGGTGCAGCATTCTTATCGATGAAAATCAGGTAAGACTTATGAAGGTTTTAAACCACATCCAGGAAAAGATGAAGGTTTACGATGTTCGTCTTGAGGAAATCTCCACAGAGAGCGTTATCAGAAAGATATACGAGGACGCTGAGAATCTTAAAAAAGCAAACTAGGAGAATACAATGAGAGTTAAAGCTTGCGTTGCCCTTACAAAGGCTTCGATCATGGACTTTTTACAGTTCAGATTAAGTGCCTTTGTAATGCTTCTTGGCAACATTATATATTTAATAGTTATTTACAATTTATGGCGTGCAATTTACGCATCCGTGGATAACGCAACCATCAACGGTATGAGTTTCAACGATACCATGATTTATCTGGTACTCGCTTCCGCTCAGTTTACCTTTATGGAAGCTTATCTTGTATGGATGATGGGAAGAGCCATTCAGAGCGGTAAGATAGTGCTTGATTTATTAAAGCCGGTACCGTACGCCCAGTATCTTTTATTCGGGCTTGAAGGCGGAAACCTTTGCGCGTTTGTCGTGACATTTATTCCGACATTTATCATAGTTCAGATCATCACCAAAGGCGCCATCCACATGGGCATTAATATACTTTTTTACCTTGCGGCGGCTCTTTTAGGAATGATAATAAACTTCGCAATCGATTTTTTTGTCGGAACAATCTGTCTTTACACACAGTCTACCTGGGGTATCAATATCATGAAGGAAGTGGTTGTGCTCTTCTTATCGGGCGCTACGGTTCCGCTGGCATTTTTCCCGGAGACTCTTAAAAGAATTGCATATTTTTTACCGTTCCATGCGATTTACAATACACCGCTCACTTTCCTTACAAAAGGTCAGGAGCTTGGAATCGGCGAATCGTTTCTGATGCTCGGCGAACAGCTTATCTGGGCAGTGGTTTTACTGCTTATCGGTAAGATTTTCTGGAAGCTCTCCGAGAGAATAATCACGGTGAACGGAGGCTAAAATGAAAAGATTAGGATTTTACATATCAATTTACAGAAAAATAATTATTCAGGACATAAAAAGTAAAATGAGCTATCGTTCGGACTTTATCATCTCCATGATCGGAATGATTCTGACAGATATTTCAGAGCTTTTGGCATTTTACATTATGTTCTTAAACTTCCCCAGTGTCTGCGGATGGTCATACCATGAGATGCTTTTCTTATACGGTTTCTCACTGGTTGCGTTGACACCGCTTCAGTGTCTGTTTGACAACAACTGGAATTTAAGACATTACGTTTATGAAGGCGATTTTATCAAGTATTGCTTTCGCCCCATCAACATATTCTTTTACTATATTTCGGAAGACTTTGATACCAAGGGCTTGGGACAGTTTTTCGTAGGAATGGGAACCATCATATATGCTTGGTACAAGCTTAAGCTGCCGGTAACATTTTTTAATATCGCAGCATTAATCGTGGCAATCATCGCGGCTTCGCTTTTCATGGTTTCAATCATGAACATAGCTGCGGCAAGCTGCTTTTTCCTTCAAAACTCGGGATATATTATGGTTACAATGAACAAGTTCAGGGATTACGCCAAGTATCCCGTAACCATATTCCCGCTGTTTTTCAGAATTATATTTACATTTATAATTCCGATAGCTTTTATAGCGTACTTCCCGAGTCTCGTAATTTTACGTCCTCAGGAAATACCTTTCCTTACCTGGTTTTCACCCGTGTACGGCTTGATTTTCTTTTACATCTCATACAGAATATGGATGTGGGGAGCAGGCAAATATTCGGGTACCGGTTCGTGATTAAAAAAAGGAGATTAGATTATGATTTTAGAAGAAGAAAGACATATATTAAACGGAAGAGAAGTAGTATTCAGGAGCCCTAAAATCGAAGAAGCCGATATGCTGATTAAATATCTTAAAACAGTTACCGGCGAGACAAGATTTTTAATGTGCGAATCGGACGAAGTCCAGTTTACTACCGAGAGTGAAATTGAATTCTTAAAAGAACATAACGATTCGCCTAAAGGTCTTTTGATGCTTGCGTTTGTAGACGGAGAACATGCGGGCAACTGCTCGTTCTTACAGGTTGGCGGCACACGAAGAAGCGCACACCGCGCATCGCTTGGAATCGCGCTTTACCAGAAATACACAGGCTTCGGTCTTGGCAGAATGATGATGGAGCGTATGCTTGAGATCGTAAAAGAATTAGGCTTCGAGCAGGCCGAGCTCATTGTAATCGGCGGAAACGACAGAGCATATCATCTCTACGAAAGCCTCGGCTTCAAGGAAACCGGAAGAAATCCGAACGCCAACAAGTACGACGACGGAACATATGCAGATGATATCCACATGGTAAAAGATTTAAGATAACAGGCTTAATTTTCCGAAAAAGTAAAAATATAAGACTTAACAGGTCCCAAAGAATATATTTCTTTGGGCCTTTTCATGTTAGAATAATAATGGTTTAAAAGTGTTTTAAGAAAAGCAGGTCAGTATATGGATAAAAACCCTAAAAGAATCAATCACCCGATCCCGCCCGTATATGACGAAAATTCAGAAATACTGATTTTAGGAAGTTTTCCTTCAGTTAAGTCGAGGGAGCAGGGATTCTTTTACGGTCACCCGCAAAACAGGTTCTGGAAAGTCACGGCAGCAGTCTTTGGCGAAGAGGTACCGGTAAGTATAGAAGAAAAGAAAGAGTTTCTTTTACGAAATCATATTGCAGTCTGGGATGTGATTGAGTCCTGCGAGATTTTAGGCTCATCGGATTCGAGCATAAAGAACGTAAAAGCCAACGATTTGACCAAACTTCTAGAAAATACCCGTATTTCTCTACTGTTTGTAAATGGAAAAACTGCGGAGAAAATGTATAATAAATATGTATTCCCGATTTTAGGAAGAGAATGCATATGCCTTCCTTCCACGAGCCCCGCGAATGCGGCCTGGAATACGGAGAAACTTATCAGCGAATGGAAAGTAATAAATGGAACCAGGTAAAAAAGACCCGCTTGAGTGGGAAGAGATAAAAACGGAACATATCATTGAGGATGAATGGATTGATTTCAGAAAATCCACCTACCGTTTTCCCGACGGAAGAATCTTCGAACCGTACTACAGCTACTCAAGAAGAGACTATGTTGTAATCGTGGCTACGGACATCGAAGGAAATTACATATGTGTCCGCCAGTTCAGACAGGGCATCAGAAAAGTTACCACGGAATTTCCCGCGGGCGGAATCGAAAGAAAAGGCGGCAGAGAATATAATTGCGAGGATTCCAGGGAAGCCGAGGATGCTCTTGAAGCGGCAAAGCGAGAGCTTAAAGAAGAAACCGGCCATGAATCCGATGAATGGGAGTTTATTTTAAAAATCCCTTCGAATGCAACGATAGCGGATAATTATGCATATCTTTTTAAAGCGAAAAACTGCAGAAAAGTCTCGGGACAGTCACTTGATGAAACCGAGTATCTGAACGCACAGAAATACACCGAAGCAGAAATTGAAGAGATGATAAAAAGCGGCGAATTCGCACAGGCAGTGCACATCCTGGCATGGGCACTTAAAGATAATAAAAATTTTTAAAGTGGGAGACAGACATGACAGGAAAAAAATTAAGAATTATTAACAGAACGGCAGCATTGATTTTATCGGCAGCACTGCTTTCGGTATACGGCTGCAATAATAAAGGAAAGACCATCGATCCGGACTTTTATCCCACAGCAGAGGTGATTGAAGAGACAGAGATCGTAAAAGAAGAGCAGACGACAGAAAATAAAACAACCGAAACCGTGGTTGAAGAAATGTCAGAGGAAGGCATTCTTGTTCCCGAGAAAAATACGTTCAGAGAAGGTAAGTATGTTTACAATCCCGTGGTAATACCGGAATGGGTACTGAAAACATATGAGAATAATCCGAAGATTATCAGAGTTGCAAAAATGGCTCTCTGGGCAATTGATAACTGTGCAACCGAAATTGTTATAGATGAGGAGACATCTTTAACCGAAGAAGAATTGGAACAGGTTTATTATGTTTTATTTTTATCAAATCCCCTTACTTCCGTAGTAGGTGTTTATGAAACCGAAGAAAAGAATGTATACAGGCTTTCGTATTTTCCTCAATATGATCTGGAAGAAGGGAATTATACAGGAGAAAGCGATCCCGAAGAAGCCAGAAAACAGATTGAAGATTTTAAAGATTATGTTACGGAAACAATCAACAACAATCTGACTTCTGACATGAGCGACACAGAAATAGCAGCGATTTTATATAAACAAATTGTATCAGACATAAAACTGGAAGTTCCGGATTCAGCTTCTCTTGAGATAAATACTGAGGAAAGTGCAGCTACAGGAGAGATAATAAAAGGTATTTCTAATAAGAAGTATTCTACAGGACTGGAATTTTCCCGTTTGTATGCTTTCTTTCTGACACAGCTTCATATTGAATGCAGAAACGTAGTGGGCACCAGCGGATTTTTCACGAATGACATAAAAGACGAGTTAGCTGAATTAACACCGATTTCGTATTACTGGGATTGGCAGGTATTACTGTTGGACGGAGAATATTACAATTGCGATATTGCTCTTGAAGCAGCGGTATTTGCAAAAAGATACCTGGGAGCGGAAGGCGCCGAGCCGGATATGGAATTTTTCGGAATGAGTGATAAGAAAAGAAACGAATCATACAAAGTCGGAAAAACTTCTGTATACTTTGAAGATACATTGGATTATTCAGCTCCAAACGAAACAGTTCCGAACTGTCCGACAGATTTGGATTTTCATTAATAGTTAAAGAAAAGTTAATATTTATGATATAAAATGTTAAAGGTTTGAGATTATCCTTAATTCGAACCTTGGAAACGGAGGAAAGAATGCAGTTAGTTAATCTTAAATGCCCGAGCTGTGGCGGAGATATTGAAAGAGACGGGGATAAGTATTTTTGCAAGTCATGCGGTGCAGCATTTGCGGTAAATTATGACGAAGCCGACGTAGAGCATGAAAAACTTCAGAATTACGATGAGATTTCAAGAATTGAGCACGAGCATGAAAAGGAAATGGAAGAACTCCGTTTCAAGCAGAACGAGAAAGCCCGCAGAGCTGCAGAAAGACGCGAGAGCGTACGAAAGGCAGGCCGTGAATTCAGAGCAAAAATATATGGACTTATCTTTCTTATCATTTTCTTTAGTATAGGACCCCTTTGCTGGTGGTTTATGGCAAAGCAGGGACTCATGCCTTCTTTTCAGGATATTATCGCTGAGTCGCAGGCTTCATACAAAGATGTTTACGCCATCTCCATGGATAACTTTACGGATGATGTGATTGACAACATGATTGACGCTGCAATTCAGAAGAAGAAAAAAGACAGAGACGAAAATCCTGTTAAAGAATTTAAGGGCGGCGAAACGATTGAATATATCTTAAGCGAAGTCGAATATGACAGCGCATATTTAATTACCGGCGCCAGCGAAGGAAAAAACAGAGTAGTAGTAATCTTAAAACTTAAATATACATCCGATGCAGAGGAAAAAGAAACATACGACGCATTTTTCTTTGAAAACCTTAAACTCTCGGAAAACGATACCATTGTGTCAGACTATAATCCCAAAAATATTTCAAGAAGCGATCTGGCATGGAGAAGAGATTCTTATGAGAACAGGGATCAGTGTTACAGAGAAAATGTCCTTGCATTCGGAGGTACTGTTACGGAAATAAAGAAATAATACACATTTTCATGTGAATTAGGGCTTACAGAGGGGAGGATAACTTTATGAAAGTTGTATTGCTGGCCTTAATTTGTTATCTGATTGGTTGTATTAATCCGGCTTACATTATCGGAAAAATCAAGGGATTTGATATCCGATCGAAAGGCTCCATGAATGCAGGAGCTTCGAACGTTGTAATCAATGTCGGAAAAAGAGCCGGTGTGGCAACAGCACTTTTTGATATTTTCAAAGCATTCTTCTGTGTAAAAATGTCGGGAGTATTACTTGGAGACATGCCGACTGCGGTAGTTTTCTGCTCGGTCTGCTGTGTACTCGGACATATTTTCCCGTTTTACCTTAAGTTTAAGGGCGGAAAGGGATTTGCTTCTCTCGGAGGACTGGTACTCGGATTTAACTTTAAAGTATTCTTTTTGATGCTCGCGTGTGCGATACTTCTTGTACTTGCCATCGATTACCTTTGCATTATAACCACTCTTACATGTGTAAGCTTTCCGGTTATTTACGGAACGACGACAGGAGATTATATCGGAGGACTGATTCTTTTAGGATTGGGACTGATAATCATATCCAAGCATATTCCGAATTTTAAAAGAATTAAGTTGGGAACGGAAGCGCGTTTCTCCGGAATGTGGCACAGGGATGAGGAAGAAGAAAGAATTCGTCAGAACTTAGCCAAGCAGGGAGAAAAAGAGTTAAATATTTATAAAAATGAATAATAAAGAATAAGGATAACGAGAGGTGAAAAAAGCCTCTCGTTATTTTTTTGCCCTCGTTTTTGTGCAAAATAGAGAAAAATCATAAAATATATAAAATTGTTTTGACATTTCATACAAACAAGACTAATATTTTAATCACTTCACAAAATTTTATGATAAGAAAGGAGAATGATTCTTGAAAAACAATTTAATACTGCTTAAACGATTTTTTTCGTTTATCTGTGTGGTACTGATTTTCATATCGGTATTTTCAGGCACAGGACTGACGGCGAGTGCAGCCATGGTAACAAGGGGAGAAACGATCAACTATTCGTCGTACATTCCGGGCGGAACATGGCAGACTCACAGATACTATGTTGACGGTAATTTAGCGTACTGCATTCAGTCGGAGCTTGCACAGGTAAACGACGGAGATTACGGAACGATTATTGAGACCTTTGACTCATATCCTCTTTTATGCAAGGTTCTCTTTTACGGGTACGGTGGCCCGGCTTATAAAATGGGCGAGTTCTTCTCGGGGTACGGAATTACGCTTACTGAAGAGCAGGCCTATCTTTACACACACATAGCCGCGAATTACGCGTACGGAGGAAATGTATGGTACGGCCTGGATGAGTCGACGGCGGCTTCCTTACATCTGACGGACTGGATTATTTACTGCAGCAACAATGTCTGCCTGCCGGAAAACAAGCATTTAACCGGCGGAATCGTAAAAATAGCAACACCCGAAGGAGCCCAGAGGGTAGCATATCTCGATTCGTACACTTTCGTTCCGATAACCGTAAGCCTTGAGGTCAAAATCAATTTTGACAAGTTAAAAAACACTTACGGCGATGCAACCACACACAATGCAGTTTACGGAATGTTCGATTCCGCAGACACAGAACTTCAAAGAATAACTCTTACAATCCCGGCCGGATCTACAACGGCAAGCGGAAATTTCACATATACATTTGATACCGACGGTACATATTATGTGAAAGAAATCACCGCACCAACGGGCTATACCCTTGATACAAATAAATATTATTTTACGGTGGATACTTCGGGACAGAACGTATCTTTTACGGATAATCATTTTACTTCTGTAAATTCCAAAGAATTCACGTTTACACAAAACAATGAAATACCTTATATCGGACGTTTCACGTTTAACAAAAAAGATTCGTCAGGCAATCCGTTAGCGGGCGCGGGCTTTGATGTGTATTTAAAATCATCGCTTACAATGAACGGAGGAAAGTATGATTTTTCATCCGCGACTCCGATCTGTACCGGGCTTACTTCAGATGCTTCGGGAGTTGTAATATCGCCTGAGCTTGAATACGGTGTTTACGTTGTTCATGAGTCTAAAGTTCCTGAAGGGAAGCTGCCTTTAGACGATTTTGAAGTGGATATTCTGACAAGCGGTACCGTTAGTCTGGGAGATAAAACGGATAATACCATCCGCGGAAAATTTACATTCAAAAAGACTGACGTTGACGGAAATCCTCTTTCGGGAGCAGGGTTTGATATATATCTTAAATCAACATTGACCAAAGTCGGCGGCGAGTGGGACTTCTCATCCGCAACTCCCGTCGGTTCGAGATTAACCTCAGATTCAAGCGGCATTATTACATCAGGGCTCCTGGATTACGGTACTTATGTTGTGCACGAGGCGGTCGTTCCGAAGGGAAAACTTGCGGTGGATGATTTTGAAGTATCGATTGTTAACGACCAAGAAACCGTTAAGGTGAAAGATAAAAAAGACAAGACTATTCAGGGAAGATTTTCTCTAAAAAAAACCGGTGATGACGGACTCCCCATAAAAGGAGCAGGCTTCAGCGTTTATAAGAAAACCTCTCTGACTGTGAACTCAGACGGTACATATGATTTTTCTTCAGCCACGCCCGTTGGCAAGGTGTTAAAGACCGATGCAAACGGTAAAGTTACAAGCGGACTTTTGGACTATGGCACATATGTTGTCTGCGAAACCGTGGTACCCAAAGGATACAAAGCATGCGAACCTTTCGAAGTAAAAATCAAAAATCACAATGTTACAGTCGATGTCGGAAATATTACGGATACGATTGTTCCGGCGAAGTTTAGGATCATAAAAAAGGACTCAGAGTCCGGCGAGATTATCTTAAAAGGCGGAGCGAAATTTAAAATCTATGATGTCAAAAATGATGCGTATGTTTCCGTCGGTGGTGAAGATACTTTCACGACCGATGATACGGGAATTATTACAACATCTGTGCCTCTCCCGATAGGCAGTTACAGAATCGAAGAGATTGAAGCTCCCGAAGGATATCTTCTGGATTCCACGGCGGTTGAAATTGTCTTCGACAGCACATGGCCTTTTACGATGGAAGGGACGGATAAAATAATCACCGCTGAATTTAAAAACACTCCTAAAAGAGGCAGGATTGAAATCACAAAAACAGGCAAAGGATTAACAGGTTTCGTTAATAACAGATTTGTCTGGACAGATGTTAATCTTCCTGATGCTGTGTATGAAATTCATGCGGACGAGGATATCTATTCACCCGACAATCATGGAACTCTGATTCATGCGAAGGATGATTTGATCGGTACATTAACCACCGATGCGTCCGGTCATGCGGCGATGGATAATCTCTATCTCGGAAAATATTATCTCGTAGAAGTTACAGCTCCCTTAGGATATGTAATAGATACAACTCATAAAAATTTCGAGCTTTCTTACAACAATTCTTCGGCGGCGCCGATTGTTTCCACTAATTTCTTTTATGATGAAAAACAGAATATAGTTTTAAATCTTTCAAAGACTGATGCAGAAACAAAGAAACCTCTTGCGGGTGCAGAGTTCGGTATTTATGCGGATGAGGATATTAGTGCGTTTGACAAAACAGTGCTTGTTTCTGATGGTGAACTTATTGCAACAGCTCTTTCCGATGAGAACGGAAAGATTGATTTCGGGCTTGATCTGCCGTACGCGAAACTAAAAGTAAAAGAAATAAATGCGCCGGCAAACTATGTACTTAATCCGACGGAATATTCTTTTGCGGCGGTTTATCCTGCGAGCGATGTGGGGGAAGTTTCTTTTATGAACTCATGGGAGAATACGCCTGTCCGCGGTTCTCTGGAAATAACAAAAACTGGTGAAACTCTGACTGATTTTAAGGACGGAAAATTTATATGGGAAAATAAACCGCTTAAGGGTGCTGCGTTTAATGTGATTGCAAAGGAAGATATTTGCACATATGACAATGCTTTGGATGCAAACGGAAAGAGGACGCTTTATTATGCGAAGAATCAGATTGTCGAGACGATTGAAACCGGTGAAAACGGAAAGGCAAAGACCTCGAATCTGCCTATAGGAAAATATTATCTCGTTGAGACGGCCGCACCTTACGGAATGATAATCGATACGGCTCCGATTGAGTTTTCCATAGACTATAAGGATCAGAACACGGCGTTAGTTTTGACGCAGAAAAGCATTATAAATGAGCGACAGAAAATCACTTTGAATGTAAGTAAGTCTGAATTAGGTAGCGGTAAAAGTCTTTCGGGCGGTCAATTTAATCTCTATGCGGATGCAGATATTAAGAATTACAAAGGCGAGGTAATTGCGCCAAAAGGAACTCTTATTTCCAAGACAGAAGCTGTCGACGGAGTAATTGATTTTGCGCTCGACCTTCCTCATTCGGTTTATAAAATAACCGAGGAAAAGGCGCCTGCAGATTACTATGAAAACGACGAAGAATATGTAATAGATTTAAGTTACACCGATTCAGCCGTTAAAAATCTGACTGCGGATTTAAGCATATTCGATACGAGACTCCCGCATTTTGCAAAGGTGATGATGAGGGTGAAACCGGCGTTTAAGTCGAAGAGCAAAAGCAATTATATTACCGAAGATTACGGCGAAGGCGGATATTCCGTTCTGCTTATTTCAGACGGTCCCACATTTCCTGTCGGCGCGACGTTTAATATGTGGTTTTGCATTTTTGCATCCTCAATACTGCTTCTTGCAGGCGGCTTTTTAACCATATTTGTTTTGATAAAAAAGAGAAAGGAGAAAGCATGAATAAGAAAATTATTATAAGAATCAGTTGTATAGTTGCATCTTTTCTCGTTGTTATTCCGTTAAGTGCGTATTTTTTGCTGAGAGACGGAGATATTCCCGAAAGAGAGGAAACCGCCGAAACCCTGGCGGAAGTGCCTTCGGACACCATACAGATTGCTTCGGCAGCGAAAGATGAAAAAATAGAAGAAGGAAAGAGCGACGAGAATTTAATAAACGTGGATTATTTCTTTTATACGGAAAATCCCGAAGAAAAAAATTATAACGTTCCGGAGACAACTAAAAGAAACGGCAAAACTTACGAGTACACCGGAAAGTCTGAATACAGTATTTCGGAAACGATTGAAAGCATCGCAATCAGCCTCGAGCTAGAGGTTGAAGATATAAATGATGCGGAGGAATCGATTGTTTATATCTCGCCTGAAACAGGCATCCGTTATGTTCTTTCCGCAGAATCATTTAACTGGGGAGATCTGACTGAAATCAAGAAGAGAGTCTCGGAAAGAGATGATTATACACAGTGTATGAATGAGCCGGATATTCCGAATGTTAAGACCATTGCATACATTAACAAAGACACCGACAAAGAAGAAAAGACCGAAGGAACACTCGTAAAAAAAGGCTTTTCGGAAGAATACTGGGCAAAGGCAGCAGAGCCGATTACGGGAACTTTTGAAAGAGATGCCTCAGACTATGTGAACTTTGGAACAGGCATTATGGAGGGTAACGAAGAATGGACTGTAAGGGTTGATCTGGACAACACCTACCCTTCCTGGGAAGGCTATGAAAAAGATGTCTTAAAAATCGCAGGTATTCCCGAAGGGGAAATTGATAATTACCGTATTACCGGCGCAGACTGGTCGGGCGATAAATACTATGATGTTACTGTCTTTAATGACAAGGAAACGGTCGTTGAAAGAAGAGACGCGACCTATTCCTACGAGGCAAAGTGCAGGGATTATTATGCGGAGTACGAAGGATACGGTGAGTCACTTGGCTATAAGACTTTTGTAACTTATTTTACGGATATCGATGAAGCCCTTGAGGCTTTGCGAAAGAAGGATGAGACTGCTACAAAAGACCTCATAAAAGATGACATCAAAACCGTCTATAAGATGAAAGTCACAGCAACTTACCAAGAAACTTCTTCGCCTAAAGAGACCGTAAAAAAATCAGTCACAGACCGAAAACGCGCCAGGGTCGAAAAGGCAGATATGAAACTGCTTGAAAAATACAAAGCATACAACGAAGACTGTGTCGGAATTATATCGATTGAAGATACCGTTTTAAATCATCCTCTGATGCTAAGTGTTTATGATGAGGATTTTTATCTCACACATGATTTAAATAAAAACCCCAACAGCTACGGAGTTCCTTTTCTGACACTTTCCTCAGACCTGGCGAGAGATACCGGAAACAATATCATTTACGGTCATAATATCCGTATAAATGAGCGAGATGTTTTTGCGGATCTTGTCTTTTATGAGGACATCGATTTTTATAAAAAACATCCTTTAATCAAACTGGTGACAGATGGAGGAACCGATTACTACATTATTTTCGCTTATTATCTGATAGACACTGAGGACAATGAATTTGTTTACTGGGATAAAACTGCGTGGGAAAGCGAGTCTGATTATCTTACTTACATGGCGGAGGTGGATAAAAGAAACTGGCTTGAGACCGAAATCCCCTGCAGTATAAATGATAAATATCTGACCCTTTCTTCCTGCAGCGTCGAGCTGGCACATTCGGGAACTAACAGAATGGTAGTTATGGCAAGGAAGCTAAAG
>JAEEOJ010000022.1 GCA_016284175.1 Lachnospiraceae bacterium
GAAGCCTTCTTCGATAATATATGAGCATGTAAGATATTTAGGCTTGGCGCCCATACATGCTATATCGTTTACTGTTCCGCAGATGGCAAGCTTGCCGATATTTCCGCCTGGAAATTCATAAGGAGATACTATAAAACCGTCTGTAGACATTGCAATCTTACCCTCTGAAAGAGAGAGTACAGCAGCATCGTCGGCTGTAAGATCGGGATTGTCAAAATTGGATTTAAAGATTCCGTTAATCAGTTCATTTGTCTGTATGCTTCCTGAACCGTGTGCAAGGGTAATTACGTTTTCCATGAGATTACCGCCTTTCATATGATATAAATGGATGTTATGTAAATTATTTTAATTGTTTAAGTTAACATAATACAATTAGTTATTATGCAATAAGAATTTATAAAATTCACAATAAATAATATATTGATTCCATAGGAATGAAATTATGTCAACTAATTATGTAAAAAAGAAATATATATTTATGTTAATACATTATGTAAAATAAATATGTTAACAAATTATGTTAATAAACGTTTATTTTATGTTTAAAGATAGGAGACAGGTTTGCTTCCGGGTTCACTCGGAGCCAGGCACGCTGCAGGAGCCAGGCACGCTTCGCGAGCCAGGCACCTTAATTAATCAGTAACATTCAGATATACGTCTTCTTTTGTATGGAAACCGCTGTTTACAATCACATCATCGATATTATCCTTTGTAACGGGAATAGGCTCTAACAGAATGCAGGGAACATCATATGCTCCGTTGTTCATAGTCTGGTCCGTTCCGAGATCTTCGTGATTAGCCAGCTTTATGGCACACTCCGCAGCACGCTTTGCAAGATTATCCACGGGTTTGTACACCGTCATAAGCTGTGTGCCTTCAACGATTCTCTGGCAGGCTTCAAGGTCCGCATCCTGGCCTGTTACGGGAATGCGTCCTGCGAGTCGCTGCTCGGATAAGGCCGAAACGACTTTACTTGCAATATTGTCATTACCGCACATTATTGCATCCGCATTTGAAATTGTTTCCATATTTTCATATACATAATCGTAAGCAATTTCTGCTCTCCATGCTTCGCAGTGAGTTCTGTCAACGATATTTACCTTGTTTTCTTCCATTACTCCGATAAAACCGTCCTCAAGTGCGGGAACATTGTAGTCCGCGGGAGATCCGCCAATCATAACAATGTTGCTGCCTTCGCCGATGCCTGAATCGACAAGAGTCTCGCCCATCATCTTTCCTACGGTAGCATTATCAAACGATACGTAAAGATCGATATCCGCGTCTCTTATGATACGGTCGTATGCGATAACTTTGATACCTGCGTTCTTTGCCTTCTTAACTTCTTCGGAAAGAGTATCGGCGTCGATACAGATAATCACGATTACATCAACGTTCTGCTCTATAAAATAAAGAATCTGTCTTTTCTGCTCTTCGATATTACCGTTGGCGTTCTGAACGTTAACTTCCGCACCCATTTCCTTGGCTGTGGAAACAAATACGTCCCTGTCTCTCTGCCATCTTTCGATAACGAAGGAGTCAAAAGACATTCCTATATTAATGCCGTCCTGAACATTTTCGGTATTCTCTCCGGTTTCGCCTTCATTCGGTGTGCACGCTAAAACCGGCGTTAAAATCATTACCAGTGTCAGAAGTGCGCTTATTAACTTTGCCGTCCTCATAAAAGATTTTTTCATAAAATTGTTCCTAAAATAAATGTTAACCCGTTATATTACAATGCGTCCTTGTACTCCGTCGGAGATACACCTTCATATTTCTTAAATGCTCTCGAGAAATAGTTCGGATCCGAAAAGCCTACAGAGTAGCTTATTTCTTTTATGGATGCTTCCGAATCGGAGAGCATCTTCTTTGCATTTTCGATTCTTACCCTGCTTAAATACTCAACGTAATTCTCGCCGGTCTCCTGCTTGAACAGTTTGCTGAAATAGTAAGAACTGATATTGCAGTATCTCGAAATATCGTCGAGCGAAATATCTTTCATGTAATTCTTATTAATGAAAGACTCAGCTTTTTCGATAAGGCTCTCGGATTTCTCGCTTCGGTTGTTTTCAACCTTCTGCGTTACTTCTATTATCTTATTTAAAAACCATGTCTTTAATTCGCCTAAATCATCCGTGCCCATTACCACGGGAAGATAATCTGTACGGCTCTTGAATTCGTATCTGTTACCACCCTTTATATAAAGAAGTCTCTCAGCATAGAGCACGAATTCAAGGGATTTAAGTCTGATATCCATGATACTGTCGGCGAAATTGTCGCTCATCCAGTCAAAGTACTGGCCTGCCGCATTGCCTGCACCGACATAGTCGCCCTTTTCAACCAGTTCAAAGAGTCTCTTCTCTGTTTCGACAGGATAGTTCTCTTCGTAATCGCAACGGATATCAAGGTCATCCGCATGGGCAACTCTTCCGTTTGCGTTTAAAAGAGCCTGCAGGGCTTCGTCATAAGATTCATTCATCTTGGCGAATTCTTTTACGCCGCCGATACCGATCTTAAAATCACCGGAGAGCTTTCTCTGAAGCGTTCTCGTAAACTCTCTTGTCTTTTCGATTAAAGCGTTTCTTTCCGAATAATCCATCTCAGGCTTGTCGTAAGGCACAAGCACTGCGATTTTATTGGACATTACGTTTCCGACGATACCGCCGCAGAAATCTTTTATGTACGAGCGAAGCTCGGGATAGTGATTCTGTAGTCTTACACTGCTGCCGACCGCATTGGTAAGATTAGAATCCTCGTCTCTTTCTCCGCACACAACTGTTAACATGTATCCGTACTCTTCTTTTATGCCGAGGATGTTTTTGTAATTGATTGCATCTTCGGAAAACTTATTCTGCAGGAAAATACTGTAGATGAGTCCGCTCTCAAGCATAGGGATAACCATCTCCATCTTTTCCATTATCATAAGGTCGTTGCTTCTTCTGGCTCTTTCCTTATCTATTATGGCCATGGCGCGTTTTACAACGGAGATGATTCTGTTCTTTTCCATGGGCTTGGTGATGTAATCGAGTACGCCGAGCTTGATTGCTTCGGTAGCGTAGTCAAATTTATCATACGCACTCATTACGATAAAAATCACGTCCTTGTTCTTTTCGCGAATTTCCTTCATCGCATCGATACCGTTAATACCCGGCATCTGAATATCCATGATGGAAATGTCAGGTCTGAAGTTTTCGGCCAGCTCAATCACGCTTCGTCCGGTTTTGGCGAATTCTATCGTACATTCTTTGCCGAATTCTTTTTCAAGCACGAATTTTAAGGAATCGATTACAATGCCTTCGTCATCGGCTATCATTATCTTATACATTCTCACTGCCTCCGTTGGTCAGTTTTATAATAACTTCCGTACCCTTGCCTTCGCCTTCACTTTGGATGGATACGCTGTCTTCCCTGTCGGTAAAAAGTCTGAGTCTCTTGATGACGTTATCCATTCCGATACCGTGCGCTCCGACGGGTGCGGCCTTTTCTTCTTCGGTAAGTTCTCCGCTTAAAACCTTGTCTATCATCTCCTGCGTCATACCGATACCGTTGTCTTTAACGCTGATAAAGACATTGTTATCTTCCGAATAAACGCGAAGAGTGATTTTGCCTTTGCCTTCCATTTCTTTTATGCCGTGGTTGACGGAGTTTTCGACTATAGGCTGAAGAATCATGCTGGGCATAAGGATATCTGTCAGGCTTTCGTCGATATCTTTTTCATATTTGATATCGCCCGAAAAACGTACATTTAAAATATAAATGTAATGGTCGATAAGGCTTATTTCATCGGCTAATTTAACCGTAGTATTTCCTTCACGTACATTGTATCTGAAGAATTCCGCGGTGTTCTGAATATAATCGTAAGTCTTTTCCGCTTCTTCCATCATCGCAAGCTGCGCGCCGGCATTAAGGGTGTTGAAAAGGAAATGAGGGTTAATCTGTGTCTGCAGGTATTTAAGCTGCGCTTCTTTTAGGGTGGATTCAATCCTTAACTCCTTCTCCTGCATCTTTCGCTCATGTTCCATATTCTCTTTTATCTGCTCGATATAATCTTTGATACTTGCAACCATCTTGTTGAAGGCTTTGGTAACGACACCGATTTCATCGTTTGTTCTGATTTCGAGAGTTTCGATTTCGAAATTACCTTTAGCCACTTCATCCGCAGACTTTGCGAGCTTTCTGATAGGATCGATGATAGAGCTCGTAAAACCGATAACGAAAACAGAACTTCCGAGTAATGCTGCAACCATCATGATAATCGAAATAGTTTCGAAAATTCTGAAGGCGGAAAGCAGTTCCGAGAAGTTTGAAGAGTTGCTCTTAAATCTTTCGTTGTTAAGACTGTTGATGTAAGTATTTATATAATTGTAAAGTCTGCTCGCTTTGTCAAATTCGGCAGAATATCTTTCTACGTTTCTGCCTCGCTTTGCCTCGATGGCATAACCCGTGGTCTGAATATATTCGTTCGACATATTCCTTATGTTTTTTTCCATCAGGTCATATGTATCTCCGGTAACCGAATTGTTTAATTCATATACAAGTTTGTAATAATCCTGCTCACTCTTATAGTATCTTTCAAGCGAATCCGAGGTCTTGGTATTAAGATAATCTGTCATGTTGCTCTGAACATCGGTGAGCGCTTCGGCGAGTTCGTTAAGTTTTAAGTTATCACGGTAAACCGAATCCATTTCCCTCGTCATCATGTTGATACCGAATATAAGCATGGCATTAACTATAAAGATAAGGATACTTGCCATTATGAAGATAATGCTTAACTTAAGCTGCAGCGAATTGGCGGGTTTGGTAGACTTTTCTCTCATTCAGTCACCTCCTCGTTTTCGCTTAAGTAATCGGATACGTTGCTCTTGTCGATAAGAGTAACGTCCGTAAGCATATACTGGCTGGTGTAGCCGTATTCTTCATATTCTTTTATGGCGTCTACACAGTAAACACCCATCTGATATGTATCAACCGAAATGGTTGAGTAAATGACGCTTCTGGAAATACCTTTTAAAATCGACTCGGAATCGTAATATCCTAAAATAGCCGATTTACCTACCTTGTTGTAGTCTACGAGCGACTGATATACGCAGTTGGTGTCTGTTTCGTTAAGGCAGACAATAACGTCGGGAGTTTCCTGCGATCTGAAAATATCACGAATGGATTCTTCGGTGGTAAATGTATTTCTGTTATCCACATAAGCCTGGGATAATTCAATCTGAATCTCGGAATTGTTTTCGGTGGAAACAACATTCTGAATACCGGACCATACAAGGGACTGGTTGTTGTTGTCCGAATAAGAGTTAACGAGTGCGACAACCTTTAAGGTGTCATTCATATGAGTTGAAGCTGTGGTTTTGGAAAGCTCATACTCCCTTGCAATCTTAACAATCTGCTTGCCGTACTCACGTCCCAAATTATAACTGCCGACACCGACATAACAGCAGCGAAGCGAATTGGCACTGTCGCCGTAAACGGTAACAACGGGAATGCCTTCGTAAACCGCTTCATTTATCAGATCTCTCATTTCTATGCTCTCATCAGCATGGACGATGATACCGTCCACCTTTGATGCGATTGCAATTTCCATGAGTTCCGTATTACTGTAATCCTCCGACAGATTTTCGCCCATCATTTCGACACATACGCCTTTTTTTATGCCTTCCTCGTATGCGCCCTTATAAACCGATTTCCAGAAATCAAGCTCTCTGTCAGACGAAATCATTACATAGTATTTGCTGAAATTTACATCCGAACTGCTTACGGCGCTGTAGGTATCACCCGCGTGTCTGGCGGCACTTATGGTACGTGAGAAATATAAAGCAACGGCAACAAAAATAACAGCCACTATAAGAATCATGACCGAATAGACGAATACTAAATTTCTGGTTGAAATTCTTTTCTTCTTCATTACTTGGTGCTGTCGCCTTCCTTTTTATCTGTGAGGGCTGCGTCTTTTATGAATGCAAAAACAATTGCGAATACAAAGATTGCAAAATTTCTGCAGGTAAAAGCAGCATGTTCGTACGAGTGATTTGCAGCCACAAACCACCATACAAAAGGTATTAAACCGATTATAATAACGGGAATTCTCTGTGCAAATCCGTCAAAGTGTTTTTTGAGTCCTTTTTTTATGATCAGAACAATTACCGTAACGATTATAAGAAGCATCAGTAAAGCAAATGCTCTGTTCATAAAAGGAGAAATATTGTATTTAATTACTTTTATATATCCTGCTATTCTGCCTGTGTCCGTTGCGGACGAAGTTCTTGCAGAGATGGTTTTAAATGCATCTGATAAAGTATTCTGACCGGTAAATACGAGGGCGATAATCCATTTTGATGCCCACATAAATACATATCCGATGCCCCAGGTTAACGTATATTTTAAAACTGATAAATATGTTTTCTTGGTTTCTTCTTCCGTAAGTGCAAGCACTGCGATAAGCGGAAATGCAAGAGTCACAAGCGGATATGTGAGGAAATCAAAGTACGCAGTCGCGCATCCTGCCACAAGGAAAAATGTCATATATCCTTCGTTCTCTGTCAGTTTTTCGTTAAAGAACGCTATCAAAAGCATTTCAATAAGCATGATGTACATACAGATGCTTAAGGAAAGAGATGCGAAGGATGAAAAGAAAAACATAAAAGGGAGAGATGCCGCAAAAGAAAACGCAAGCTTCGACTGACCTTTTTTAGAAAAAAGAATTAAAGAAGCTGCTAAAAGAATCATTTGCAGACCTGCATTTAAAAGTCTTACCGAATTAAGCGAGGTAAATAAAAGAAGCGGTTTTAAAATAACCAGATAGCCGTGCCAGTATCTCGGATAAGGAACTTCGAGATTTGTCGTTGCACCGTTTAAATAGTCCGTAAGAGACAATCCGGGACACCACTCTTCTTCGTTGCCCACTTCGTTTCTGTATAAATTAAGCGCCTGATCAAAAGCCGAATGCTCTCCGTCGTAAATTGAAAGCTGAAGCATGAGACAATCGGTGAAATTACCGATTAATGTCGCATGATAATCGTCAATTATAAGTTCGTCCGTACACTCGGCCTTGATTGATTCTGCTGATGAATTGACATTTGCCATGATTTTTGAAGTCGGAAGCAAATGAACCAAAAGCAGGAGTATTAATCCTGCTATTGGCATCAGTAAAAGAATTATCAGGTTTTTAATTATGGCTTTTTTCATGCGATGGGTTCAAAATCAGCCGCTCCGTGTTTGCAGAGAGGACATACAAAATCTTCGGGAAGTTCGTCGCCTTCGTATACATATCCGCAGACCTTACATACATAACCCTTCTTGCCTTCTGTCTCAGGCTTGGGTTTTACGTTTGCCTGATAATATGTATATGTCATGGTTTCCTTGTCGGAAAGAACTCTGGCCTCGGTTACGGTACAGATAAACATGCCGTGGGTATCGAGATCAACATACTGTTCAACCTTAAGCGACATAAATGCATTAATGTATTTTGAAAGGAATACCAGTCCGTTGTCGGAACGAAGAAGATTGTCTTTTTCGTTTTCGAATTTATCCACGGTTCTGCCGCTTCTGAAACCGAAGCATTCGAATACCGAGAAAGGAGCCTCAACCGAAAGACAGTTAACGTTCATAATGCCTGTCTGCTTGATTACATGATGTGAATAATTGTCTTTGTTGATGCATACAGCCACACGGTTGGGTGAGCTGGTAACCTGTGAAATTGTATTAACTATAAGTCCGTTATCCTTCTTGCCGTCGTTTGATGTGACAACATAAAGGCCGTAACCGATCTTAAAGAGTGCTGTCAGATCGTTCTTGTTGGCAGTCTCGCTCTTCTGTGCCTTGTAATCCATGCAGAGTTCGTCAGCGAGTGCCTCAATCTGTGCCTTGCTCTCATCGTTTAATGCGGAGAGAATCTTAACGGTAGTATCGGTAAATGTAAGATTCTTGCAGCCTTCCAACATTCCCTTCATGGTCTTTGCTGCAAGAGGTGCCCATGAACCGTTTTCGATAAGTCCGACTGTTTTATTCTTGAATCCTCTTTCAACAAGATGGTTGATAAACTCTCTCATAAAAGGGAAGATCTCAGCATTGTATGTGGTTGTAGCGAGAACGATTTTGCCGTATCTGAACGCATCTTCAACAGCCTCTGCCATATCATCTCTTGCAAGGTCTGTAACAGCTACCTTCGGACAGCCGTTGGCTTTCAACTTGTCTGCAAGAAGTTCAACAGCTTTCTTGGTATGACCGTAAACCGATGTGTACGCGATAACGATGCCATCGCTTTCAACACCGTAGGATGACCAGATATTGTAAAGGTTAAGATAATAACCTAAGTTTTCGCTGAGTACGGGACCGTGAAGAGGGCAGATAATCTGAATATCAAGTCCTGCTGCCTTTTTAAGCACTGCCTGAACCTGTGCGCCGTATTTTCCGACGATACCGAAATAGTAACGTCTTGCTTCGCAGGCCCAGTCTTCTTCAACGTCAAGTGCGCCGAATTTACCGAAGCCGTCAGCGGAGAAAAGAACCTTGTCACAGGAATCGTAAGTCATGATAACTTCAGGCCAGTGAACCATGGGTGCTGCCACGAAGTTAAGAGTATGCTTTCCGAGTGAAAGTGTATCGCCTTCTGCAACGACGATTCTGTTTTCTTCAAAATCTTTTCCGAAGAAGTTCTTCATCATCGTAAAAGCCTTGGAAGAAGAAACGATGGTTGCATCGGGATATGTTTTCGTAAAATTAACAATATTTGCGGAATGGTCGGGTTCCATATGCTGAACCACGAGATAGTCGGGCTTTCTGCCGTTTAATGCATTTGCAAGATTATCAAGCCATTCATGTGTGAAATTTTTATCTACTGTATCCATAACGGCGATCTTTTCATCCATAATCACATATGAATTGTAAGCCATGCCGTTGGGAACATCATACTGTCCTTCAAAAAGGTCTATTGCGTGGTCATTCACGCCAACATATATAATATCGTTTGTTACTGTCATAATACCCTCCCGCCTTAATTTTTTTATATATTTACAGACCATTTAATTATACTTTATTTCACTTTCTTTGTTAAGTAAGATATAGTATAATATTTATATTGTATTGGAAAGGAGATTACACTATGGATAAGTACGCATGCCCCTGTGGCTATGTTTATGATCCCGAAATCGGAGATCCCGATTCAGGTATCGCTCCCGGAACAGCTTTTGAAGATATTCCCGATGACTGGGTTTGCCCCATCTGCGGTATCGGCAAAGATGCTTTTGAGAAAGAATAAT
>JAEEOJ010000023.1 GCA_016284175.1 Lachnospiraceae bacterium
GGTGTTATTCTTGTCTCGTAAACAGGAAAACCGCCGATGAATTTCCGGAGATTCAAAAGCAGTTTTATGATACATAATCACGTGAGGAAAAACAGTAACAAATTAAGAATATGATGTGGGTTAACCCCAAAGGAGAATAAAAATGAGCAAGGAAAATGAAAAATTATTGTTAGTTAAGAAAAGCTGTAAAGGCGTTAAAATAGTATCTCTGATACTTTTGATAACAACAATCGTAGCCACAATACTCGCCCTGGCCTCAGGAATCATCATGACGGCCGGATCTTCCAAAATTGATCCGTATATTAAGCAGGCACAGGCCGAAGGCAATACGGATGTGGACATCATGTATCAGGGAATGAAAATCGGCAGAGTAGATTTACCCGACCCCGATAACTGGCATTCCGATGTACCCGCAATTCAGGAGAAATTTGACGAAGGTTCTATAAGCTTTGTATTCGGATTATACTTATTCATAGTATTCGGAATTCTTGTTTTCACAGCAGTTGTGCTTGCACTCTTTTACAGTGTATTTGACATCATTGTTAAGGAAGAAACGCCTTTCAGCGACAAAGTCATAAGAAGGCTTCTTATCTCCCTTATACTGGTAGATCTTATCTTAGGAGGAACGATAGGCTGGGGCTTTACAATCCTCGGCGGATTCGTAACCTGGGCTATCATTACCATCATGCAGTACGGCAAAGAGCTTCAGATTCAGTCTGACGAAACATTATAGGGAGGTGCACTATGGGTAGAATTATCTTAAGACTCGACCGCGTTATGGCCGACCGAAAAATGTCATTAAACGAACTCGCCGAGAAAGTCGGCGTATCCAATGTCAACCTTTCCAAAATGAAAACAGGCAAGATAAGTGCAATCCGCTTCTCCACTTTGGAAGCCATCTGTGAAGCACTCGAGTGCCAGCCGGGCGATATCCTCGAGTACAGTAACGAAGAATGATTAAAACGTTTGTTGTTTTATTGGCAGTATTAATCTCTTATTTAATCATTTTGGAAATGTAACAATAGATAAAGGACGGGGTGATAAGCCCCGTCCTCTTTTATTTCTCGTAACTGAAGGTCTCTAAAAATCTCTTCAGTCTGTCTGTTTTGGGATTATCAAAAAATTCCGCGGGACTTCCCTCTTCAACGATTTTTCCGTTCTCAAGGAAAATAACCCTGTCCGCAACGGCTTTTGCAAAAGCCATCTCATGAGTAACAATAAGCATGGTTCTTCCTTCCTTCGCAAGAGATAAAACGACATCCAGAACTTCCCTTACCATCTCGGGATCGAGCGCCGCTGTTATTTCGTCCAAAAGCAAAACCTCGGGATGCATTATAAGTGCCCTTACTATCGCAACTCTCTGCTTCTGACCACCGGATAACTGTCTCGGATAGTTGTCTTTTTTAGATAAAAGACCGACTCTGTCCAAAAGCTTTAAGGCTTCTTCGGTGACCTCGGCTTTATTTCTTTTTTTGACCTTTATCGGCGCAAGCGTAATGTTCTGAAGGATTGTTTTATGAGGGAAAAGATCGTAGCTTTGAAACACCATTCCGATTTTTTCTCTGGTCTTGCTAAGATTCTTTTTGTTCGGATTTACTTTTTCTTCTCCTAAAAGAACCTCACCTTCTTCAATATCTTCAAGCCCGTTTAGGCAGCGAAGGAATGTACTTTTTCCACAGCCCGAAGGTCCTACTATAACCACAACTTCACCCTTTTTAACCGATAGTGAAAGATTGTCGAGAACCACAATATCATCAAATCTTTTACTTAAATTGTTTACTTTTAAAATCTCTTCCATATTAGTTCTCCCACTTCTTTTCAAGGTATTTTGACAAAAGGCTTATCGGATAGCATGCCAGAAAATATAAAAGAAAAATCGTGGCAAAAACTCCGAAAGCCGCGTTCGGCGAACTCTTTCTGTTGGCCTCAATTATCTGCTGCCCCACCTTCAAAACCTCGACGATTCCAATCATCATAACAAGACTCGTGGTCTTAATCATTCTTGTGATTAGGTTTATGGAAAGCGGTATGAGGCGCCTTATTATCTGCGGAATTATTACATGAAAATAAGTCTGAGATGTGTTCATTCCAAGCGCTGCGCTGCTTTCGTACTGAATTGTATCTATTCCCGAGAGCGCTCCTCTGACCAGATCCGACATCTCCGCAGTTCCCCAGAAAGAAAAAACGATGACCGCAGAAACCTCTGCCGATAAATTAATTCCAAGAATTTTTGTTGCTCCGAAATAAACGATGAACAAAAGCACCATCTGCGGCATTATTCTGACTATTTCCAAATATACCCTTGAGAACGCATTGATAACAGGATTTTTAAGCGTCATCAGCGCTCCGAGTATGATTCCAAGAAAAATGCTTATGGCAACGGAAATAAGGCTTATATAAAGCGCCACACCAAGCCCTCCAAGGAGGCGGAGCATATTATTACCTTTGAGTAGAACTTCAAATCCCATGTTAATCTCCAAACATTTTAAATCTTGCTTTTTTCTCAACGATACTTCCTAAAACCGATACCGGAAGCAGCATAATCACATAAAAAATTACAAGCATAAAAAGACATTCCGTTGTGTTGTAATAAAGGCCGATTAAATCCTTGGCCGTAAACATCAGATCCATCAGGCTTATTGCGGAAAAGACGCTTGTTTCTTTTAGGAGGAAAATGAGGTTTGCGACTACCGCAGGCACACTTAAGGTTATGGCCTGAGGAAGAATGACGGATGTGAAAAGCTGTCTCTTTTTCATGCCGAGTGCCAGCGCACTTTCGGTTTGCGATAGCTTAACCGCACCAAGTCCGCTCCTGAAACTCTCTGCCATATAGGCTCCGCCCAAAAGTCCGAGTCCCAAGGCTCCGCAGGCCTCTGCCGATATCGAAATTCCGAGTTTTGGAAGGCCGAAGTATACGAAGAAAAGCTGCACGAGTAGCGGTGTGTTTCTGAACAACTCCACGTATACCTTCACAACAGCCGAGAAAAACGGAATTTTAAAATGCAGTATAAACGCCGAAATCACTCCTATCCCGAGAGAAAGAGCGATTCCGATCCACCCTATTTTAATTGTCAGCATAAATGCCTTTATGTACAAAGGCAGATAATCCTTGATTATGTTAAAATCCATTATTTTTTCCTGTGATCGATTTTCTTTGCCATGAATGTTCCGAGATTCTGAATAATCTGGAAGATTACGATAAGCAGTATAACCGTTACTATCATAATGTCGGTCTGCCATCTGTAATAGCCGTATCTGACTGCGATATCGCCTAAGCCTCCGCCGCCGACGGTTCCGGACATTGCCGAATATCCTAAAAGAAGCCCTGTGGTAATCGTTGCTCCCGTAAAAAGAGAAGTCTTCGCTTCAACCAAAAGCACCTTAAATATTATCTGCAGATTGCTCGCACCCATCGCCTTTGCGGCCTCGATTACACCCGCATCAACCTCGTTTAAGGACGACTCCACAACTCTTGCTATATAAGGCGCCGCGCAGATTACAAGCGGAACTATTGTGGCCGTCGAACCGTAACTTTTTCCTACTATTAATCTCGTAAAAGGGATTAACAGAATCAGTAAAATTATGAACGGAATACTCCTTATGATGTTACAGATAAAATCTCCGATTCCGTAAATAATTTTGTTGGGTTTAAGCCCCTTGGAATTCGTCACATAAAGAAGAATTCCAAGAGGAAGCCCAAGCAGGTATCCGACAAACGTGGATCCCAACGTCATGTATAACGTATCCCTTATTCCTTCAATGATCATTCCTATTACTTTGCTGTCAAACATTTTTCTTACCTCTATGCTTCGCCTTCATAATCGGCTACAGCCAGTCCGTTCTCTTTCAGATATAAAATAATCTCTTCCGATACCGCCTCATCCTCAGGCAGTGCAAGAATCATTTCGCCTCTTGCCTTTCCGCCCACGTTTCTCGTGTCGGCTTTCAGAATATTAACCGGTGTTTTGAATTTTAAAATCATATTTGAAATGACGGGCTCGTATGCCGAATTTTCCTTAAACACAATTCTGATTTTTCTTTTTGTATCAAGGCTTTTAAGCGGTGTGTAATTGATTTCGCTGCCCGTAATTAATTCCTTTGCCGCATCGGATGAGGGTGATTCGAAGATTTTATCAACCTCTCCCTCTTCAGCGAGTTTTCCGTTGTCGATAATTGCGACATGCTTACAAACTTCAGTGACAACGGACATCTGATGCGTGATGATAACAATAGTTATTCCGAGCGTTTCGTTTATTTCTTTTAGGAGCTTTAATATCGAGTCGGTGGTCTGAGGATCAAGTGCAGAGGTTGCTTCGTCGCATAAAAGAATGCTCGGATTTGTTGCCAGCGCTCTTGCAATCGCAACTCTCTGTTTCTGACCGCCTGAAAGCTGTGAGGGAAAAGCCTTTTCCTTATCTTCCAGATTGACCGTCTTTAAAAGTTCCTTCGCTCTTATCCTGGCTTCCTTTCTTTTGGTACCTGCAATTTCCAAAGGAAAGCATACGTTGTCGATGACATTCTTCTGCTCCAAAAGATTAAAGTTCTGGAAAATCATTCCGATTTCGCGGCGTTTTTTTCTTAATTCTTTTTCGCTTAAAGTCGAAAGGTTTACACCGTCTATAAGAATGCTTCCCTGTGTCGGTTTTTCAAGATAATTCACCGTTCTGACCAGGGTACTTTTTCCCGCTCCGGACATTCCGATGATACCGAATATATCGCCTTTTTCTATTGAAAGTGAAACATCGCTTAGCGCGGTTACCGTATGCCCTTTTATTTCAAATATTTTTGTAAGGTTTTTAATTTCTATCTCGCTCATTGCTTTTAACCTCAGTTTTGATAACGTACCTTTGGGTACGAAAATTCGGGCGGAGGCTTTGAACCCTCCGCCCGACGATCAGCCTTTTTTATACTTATTTTTCATAGAAGATTACTGCGCCGTCGTAAGTGTCTTCGATGAATTTCTTAATTTCATCGGATCTTAAAACGCTTACGAGTGCTTTGATTTTGTCGCTGTTTTCGTTACCTTCGTATACTGTAACGATGTTAACGTATGTCTTAGCTGCCTCGGAATCGCTTGCTTCGTATGCAATTGAATCCTTTCCTACGGAATAACCTGCTTCAAGTGCATAGTTACCGTTTAAGATAACGTATTCTACTTCTTTTACGACTCTTGCAACCTGAGCTGCTTCAAGCTCTACGAATTCAATGTTGTGAGGGTTTTCTGTTACATCATTAACTGTTGCTGTGAGGCCTACACCATCCTTTAAAGTGATGAGACCGTTGTCCTGGAGAAGTAAAAGTGCTCTTGCTTCGTTTGTTGTATCGTTGGGAATTGCAATCTTGTCACCGTCTGCGATTTCGTCAAGGCTGGCCTTTTTGCCGGGGTAAATTCCGAAAGGCTCATAGTGAATTTCGCCTGCAACTACAAGGTGTGTTCCCTGTTCAGCGTTGAAGCTGTCAAGGTAAGGCACGTGCTGGAAATAGTTTGCATCAAATTCGCCTGACTCTACCACGAGGTTGGGCTGTACATAATCGTCAAATTCTACAACATCAAGTTTGTAACCGCGAGTTTCAAGAATCTTTGCTGCCTCTTCGAGAATTTCTGCATGAGGTACGGGTGTTGCTGCAATCTTGATTGTTTCGCCGTTTCCGTTAGGAATTGCATCTGCATCTTCTTCTGCAACAACTGCTTCAGCTTCGTCAGAATTAGCTACTACACCGCCTTCAACAACGAGTGTGTTTTCATAATCTGCACCATATGTTCCGATAAGAGTTGCTTCATAATCTGCATGGAAGAAGTTTTCTTCACCAAGCTTAACAGTTTCTTCGTTTAACCAGTCTGCAAGAGTGTCGTTACCTTTTGATACTGCAGGAGCGATTGTGTCCTGGCTTCCGAGTGACGGAATACCAACCACAAATCCGGGGTTTTCGATAGCGTAAGCAATAACCTCTGTGTTGTCGTTAGCCCATGCAACGCCTGTTCCGTTTTCAAAGGATGTCTTAGCCGATGCATATGTATCAAACTTCTGAAGCTTGATGTCGGGATAATTCTTTTCAAGGTATGTCTCTGCTGTTGTACCTGAAATAACGATTACTTGATCGTCAGCACCAATCTGTGAAAGGTCTGTAATTACGTTGTCTTCAGGTGATACAACACCGAGTGCTACGTTCATGTAAGGAAGTGTAAAGTCAACCTTCTCTGCTCTTTCTTCTGTTACCGTGAAGTTTGCAAGTACAATGTCAACCTTACCTGTTTCAAGATACTCTACTCTGCTGGCTGCCTCTGTTGAAACGTAGTTGATGTCAACTCCGAGGTCCTCGCCGATTCTTTCTGCGAAGTAAACATCGTAACCCTGATATTTACCGTTTTCATCTACATAACCGAACGGGTTCTTGTCTGAGAAAACTCCGATGTTTATCTTTCCGCTTTCTTTTATTTCATCAAGTGTTCTGTATACCTTTGCTGCTTCTGCAACACTTACTGTGTTTCCGCCTGCAGCTGTGTTAGCGCAGCCTGTAAATGTTGCAAATGCAAGTCCTGCTGTTAAAATACCTGTTACTATTTTTCCAAAATTCTTTTTCATGATCTTTTTATCCTCTTTTCTCTAAATAATTACTTATGTATGTTTCTGTATAATTGCATCCTGCGGCTTTTCCTTTGCAAAAGAAAAAGCCCGGGGTTATAAACTCCCGAGCCAAATTAACGTTTCATCCGAAATGACAAACTAATCCGTGCAGGTGCATGACAAATGAGCCAAACACCCGGTTTTCATACAGGCCCGGGAGAAAAGCATTCGACAGCAACACATACACATTGAGTTGTAATTAATTGCAAATGTTTTCATTTTGTCATGTCTCCTTTCGTTTCAATAATCGATACTATAAACCTACCAATTTGGTATGTCAATAGGTTTTTTTAAAATTTTTTTATTTATTTTTTTCGGAATGCGTGCAAAGATACGTAATTACAGGCATTGTAGCGATATTTATATATATGTATCTTAGCCATGAAACCGGTCCTAAAAAGCATGTCGCAAGATACATAAGCGGAATAATCATCAGGGAAAGACCCTTTTTATCCTTTCTGTATAAAAGATAAAAGAAAGCTAAAATATATCCCCAGACATACAAGGCGCCCTTCCATGCCCATCCGAAAAGAGGCACGCGAAGTCGTCCGTCTGTATCCTTAAAGAGATAATCCATAATTGCGGTTCCGAAAGGAAGCAGGTTTTTGTTTGCAACCATCGGATAATCGCCGTAGATTGGTTCGGTGAAAAGTTTCGTGGTTCCTCCTAAAAAGTAGGGATAATCAAAAGGAAGATAATAGCCTGCCGTAAGTCCTGCGATGGTTTCTATGTACTCTGTCGGATATTTAAGTCCGATTTTTGCCACGAGTTTAAGGAAATTCATCTTATTGGTTTTAAGAAGTGTTTCGTTTGCATCTTTTTTAATTGAGTCTGAAATCACATACGAATACTTTGAAAGAGACTCTTCCGGAATATAAGAAATAATTTCGTTATATTCAATATCCTTAAGTTCATCCTTATGATAAACGGCCACTCTCGCAAGGCACATAAGAGGAACCGACATACTCTCTCTTTCCGTGTCTTTTATGTATGCGCCTGTAGTGTTTATAAGAAGCTTTTCCGTACCCTTAAAGCAGAGGATGGTTGCAAGGATAACTCCTAAAAATACCAGTTTTTTCTTTAAGCCCTTCTGGAGAAGAATTGCAATAATTCCGCCTGCTGCCACAGCATAAATCATGTTGTTTCTGAAATGGCAGGAAAGCACAAGAAATAAGGCTGTACCAATGCCGAAAGCAATCTTCTTTGCAATTCCTTTTGAAGCATCATCCATAAATCTTAAGAAGAATGTAAGTGCTATAACGATAAATGCAGCGGAGAGCACTCCTTTTATGGTGGATACCGCAAACCAGGAATTTATAGGGTTAAAAAGAAATACGAAAAGAACCGCAAGTCTTAACGCTTTTTTAACTTTCTTTTCGTATAGATATTCCATGAAAAATGCTTCGGAGCCCGAAAGGATAAGCATCTGAATCAGTGAATAGAAAATCATTCCGGAATTAACGTCTCCGCGGTTGTACCCCCACTCGTATGCCTTTCCTAAGAAAAGCGTGTGCAGAATAGAATGATGTGTGGACATGCTGTTCGTCATATATGTGTAAACCTGATCGTCCGCATCATAAATGAAATTAACCGGCCACCAGTATAAAAGAACCGGAATGAAGCTTACAAAAATCACAGCCCAGATTATTACAAATGCGAGCCATGGTTTTTTTATGAGGAAGTTTGGTTTCTCTTCTTTTTTATCGTCAGAGATTTTGTTAAAGAATCCGAAAAGTTCCGAAAAAAGAGGAATAACAAAAAAAGCCATTCCTATGGATAAAGGAATTGAAACAAGGATTGTCGTTCCTTTTACGGAAAGGGAGTTGTTTCCGAAGACCATAAATGCGCCCCAGATTGAAATGAGGCTTAAAAGCCATCCGGGTATTGCGGAAAAGATGATTCTTCTTTTATCCCTGATTACCTCCTTCGTAAAGAAGCGGTTTAAAAGGATAATATCCAATGCAAAAAAGGCAATGCACGAAGGATTCCAGCCGTAGATTTCGGTACCGAAAAAGACTCTCTGAGGGTCTGTAATTTCCGTAATATAACTAAACGATAATGCGTTTACAAATGCCAGAACGACTATCGCCGCTCTCCCAATCCATATTTTCTTTGTGCCTGAATCCTTCATTTTTTAGCCCTATTTTCTTCTTTTATGTATTGTAATGATTAGAAAGATACCCATGCCGAATGCACCGACAAATCCCGCGAAGCCGAGTGCCGGGATGCCCAAAACCTGGGGTTGCATATTGGTGGTGCATATCATGGCGGAAGAGATGATGACCGCAGCCATAATAATGCAGAGAATCATATCTCCGACGAGCGTTTCCACTCTCTTCATAAGCGGTTCAAATCCGACGGGTTCGATATTAATCTTCGTCTGGCCTTTGATGACCGACTTCATCATATCCGCCGAAAGAGACGGAATTGTAAGCGATTTTTTGGCCGAATCATATACCGCTTTGGCATCGCCTATCATCTCCTGCTTTAAGTCAAATTCATTGAGCATATCCTGCATGACTTTGCCCGAGAAAAGTTCTGCCATATTTACATCGACATTTAGACTCGTGACCACACCCTCAATTGTAACGAGAGCACGGACAAGCATTGAGAAGCCTCTTGGGAGCGAAATGCCGTGAGAGGCTGCCAGTTCAACCACATCATTTAAGAGCTCGCCCATATTGAGGTCTTCAAGACTCATGGAACAGTAACGGTCCATCATATCGTCTATGTCGTTGAAAAGTTCCGGATGATTGATTTCCTTCTGCGGTTTTCCCAAAGAAAGAACCGCATTTTTCATAAGATTGACATCCTTTTGAACTACCGCGGAAATGGCAGTTTTAAGGATGTTCTGCTCTTTTTTGCCAAAGCGTCCGACCATGCCCCAGTCGAGCCATACAATCTTTCCGTTTAAAATCTCAAGATTGCCCTGATGAGGATCCGCATGGAAAAGTCCGTCGTCGAGTACCTGTTTTAAAAAGTTGTTGACGAGTTTGGTAGCAACTTCCTTGCGGTCATATCCTTCGCTGTCAAGTTTCTCTATATTGCCGATAGAAAAGCCGTCGATATAGCTCATCGTAAGGACTCTCTGTGTGGTGTAATCCTCTTCGATAACGGGACATGTTACATAATTGATGCCTTCCATATTGCGGGCAAATTCCAGCGTGGTTTCAGCCTCGATACGGAAATCCAGTTCGTTGATTGAAACCTCTTTTAACTCTTCGACCAACATGTTAAAGTCTATGGTCTGATTTATCGGAGAGATCTTGGCCATCTTGGCAGCCTTGGTTAGAAGTGCAAAATCCTTCATCATCATATCAGCTACGTAAGGGCGCTGAACTTTGACGACTACTCTTCTTCCGTCAGGAAGGTAAGCTGCATGAACCTGCGCAATCGAGGCGCTGCCTAAAGGCTTTTCGTCTATGGATTTAAAGAGTTCGTTTATCGGTTTGCCGAGTTCACTCTCTATCTCTTTTTTGATAATTTCTATATCAAGCGGTTTAACATCCGCTCGTAAAAGTTCGAGTTCCTGACAGTATTCCCTGGGCAGGAAATCGCCTCTCGAACTCATTATCTGACCGATTTTGATAAAAGTCGGTCCGAGGTCTTCGAGAATATGTCTTAAGTTCTCAGGGGTAAGTCCGTTTTTGACTATATTGTGTTTTCTTATTACACTTAAAATCTCTTCGAGACGTTTGGTCTCATCAAACATTTCGCGGGGAATGCTTCGAAGCTTCATTTCAGTCCTGGTCATCTTCGGCACCTCCCTTCGCGGTATGAATACTTATGGCTTTTCTGCCGTCGTCTTCTTTTATGGTTTCTACGGATACTTCCTTTGTTCCGTAAACGGGAGTCTTCGACAGTTCGAGATTTCTTTCTATTACTTTTCCGTCGTCGTCCTTAACCTCATTAAAATAAAGGCTCTTTCCGTCTCCGAGATCAAGCGAATTGTCTTCTCTCTTTCGCTCTTCTCTTTTACGCATGATTTCTTCGCGATTGCCGTTGTAAAGGAGCTCTTCGTTGTCAACATTTCCCAGACCCAGCACTTCGCTTCCGCGGCGAAGCAGGTCTTTTATTTCTTCGTTTTGTTCATCTATGGTTCCCAGTCCGGCAAGAATAATTTTTTTGGTCACATCAGTTACCATACTCATGATTAAATCACCTTCTTTTTTCCGTCCTTTAATCAAAAACTCATATTAAATATATTATACTTCCAAACAAAATAAAAAAAAGAGTATTATAACAATACTCTTTTTAAAAGATTTATTCTTCTTCCTCGTAATTCATGGATTCAAGGAATACTCCGAAGGACTTCGCCATATTTTCGATTGTAACATCGTCAAACCATAAAAGATTGACGGTTTTATCGGCATCATCTCTTACATGATTCATTAATATTGAGTAATCAACAGATTTTATCTCATTCTCATTATCATCGAAGTAAGTGGCTTTCCTGCCGTCTTCGTCTTCGATTAATTCCTGTGCGCTGACTGTTTCAAGTACAACAGAATTTATCTGAATGGACATTTTATAATTTTGGATAAAATAAGTGTCTTCACTGTAATTTGTTTTACCCTCTGCCAGATACCTGTAAACATCCTGATATTTGTTGTAAGAATAGAAGCAAAGAAGTTCATCCGTATCATACAAAGCCGGTTGAATTAATGTATCATTGTTTTTTTGCCTTACGATGCTTCCGTCATCTTTGGCTTCGTAAATATATAAGAAACAGGTGTCATCTGTATCACGTCCCGAAACTATCACTTCGGGAAGGCCGTTCATATCAAGATCGGTAACAGCGTATTTATATATAAGCTCGGCCTTTTCTTCGTTCTCAGTCTCGTCTGTTTCTTCATTTTCAGCTGTATCTGAATCTTCCGGCTCAATTTCGTCTGCTTCAACGCAAATCTCATCAATTTCCCACTTATCCGAATTGTTAAAAAGAACATTTAAAGGCTGAACATATTCAATATCTACATTACCCCAAACTTCCTCATCCATCAGATAATAGGTTTTTGATTCATACTCAAATGATTTATTATCCTCGGACAACACTACTTCAAATGTTTCGAAACATCCCCATCCGTAAGGGTTTCCGTATTCCATTTGCAGTCTTTTTTCATCTTCCGAAATCCAGGAAAAACCGACACCCGGACATTCGTTGAAACCTTCCCTGTCCGCATCATAGATCAGTACATAGCCGTAAACATCACTCTTGTCGTCTATATCAAAGAAAGAACCGTCTTCGCTGACCCATTTACCCTTAATCATAGCAAGAATATTAGCGCTTTCTTCCTGGGATTTTTTAATGTTCTCCTGTCTCTGGTACTCTGCTATTGCCTGATTTCTCTGCTCTTCGAGTGTATAGTATTTTTCCGTATCGCCTTCATAATCAACCCATCCGAGATCGTCAGCCCAGTAGTGCCAGATTGTCGCATACTCGTCAGAATCGAGGTATCTGAAATTTACCTCAAGCCACGAACAACTTGCAATAACGGAATTAATATTCTCAGCATTATCCGAATAAATAATCAGGGTATTGTTTTTTGTTTCCTGTTCTTTACCCTGTACATCATCTCCATAAAAATTAAAGTTATCCAGCGAAAAATTATTTCTTTTACTCTTAAAAGTGATTTCCACCCTGTCGTCATAATATTCGGTTTTGGTTATATACAAATCATCACAATGTTTGATGTCTTTTACGTTGTAAGTATATGTATTTAATTTTTTTCCGCAGCCTGCAATAAAAAGAACATTTAAAAGCACTGCAAATATCAATAATAGTTTGTTCTTCATGGTCCATCCCCCCTGCGTCATCTGTCTTATGTAAAAGATACGAATAAGCAAACTG
>JAEEOJ010000024.1 GCA_016284175.1 Lachnospiraceae bacterium
CGTATTTAAGCATAGTTAAATCGTGCTGTCTTTCGATATAACGTATACCTGATTTGTCTTTATACTCTGCCCAGTTTTTCTCATTTTCCTCAAGATGCGAATCTGCAGTCTTTTTGGAAACATGCGTCAGTCTGGAAAGAAGTTCAAGCGAATTAACGCACCAAGAGCCTGTCAGTATTTTTGTATTAAACTTAGGACTGCCCATTCTTCTCTTTCCACTCTTCAAACTTATCCCACGAATCAAAGAACATCGTTGTGCTCTTATACATGCTGTAATCGCCGTAAACACCTACCAATTCGTAATTGTAGTCTTCGAATCGCCCGTCTAATGTTTTGTTGTTGTTTATTACAATATAATGAACATGTTTGCCTTCGCAAAGAAGTGCAAGCATCTGAACATTTAATGTGTCTTTTACCATCTCAGAATGAATATCTTCATTCTGACCGTGTCCGAACTGAAGCATTTCAAAGCCGTAAGGCATGGTGATATAAGTCGTATACTGTCTCGGATACTGCAATATTTCATCGGGAAATACCGCTTCATATTCTCTTTCGCAGACAATCATGTCGTCACACATATCTACCACGCATTGAGGTATCTGATAAACATTCGTCGAATCAAAGAATGCAGGTGATTCATACATAAATACACCGCCGATAAGAACGCATATTGTAACAACGGCAAATGCTCCTGTTTTTACGAATCTGTTCTTAAATCTGTCTAAGATATGAAATACCGCATAGCCTGAAACTATCGACGTCGGAAGAAGCCACAAGAATCTGTAATATGTTCCGGCCTCATCCATTTTATCCATAAAGAAATGTGAAAACAGAGGGAACACAAAAAGCACGAGCATTGTAACAGATAATGTAACAAGAACCGCTTTCTTAACCTTGTCTTTTTCAAATACCCAGAGGTAAATTAAAGAAAGCGCGAACATCAGCATGAACGTCGTGTTTCCGGAATATAATTTAATTATTTCAAAAGGATTAAGTCCGCTCTCTAACATAACCAATAACCTTTTATAAAACAGATTATATTAATCCGAATTAACTGAAATAAAAATAATAAAGTAACGCAAACCCCGCCATCGGAAGAAGTGTCGGCAGAACCTTTAAAAACAAAGACATTTTTTTGACTGCGACGGCAACGCAAAAGCTTCCGACAAAGAGCATAATGGAATAAAGATATATACTGGCAGGAGTCATCGCTACACATGCAAACGACAGGAATATAAGAAACACATAAAAGATATTCTTCTTCCCTTCACACTCTCCGAGCATTAAAAGAATCATAATCACAAGAGGTATGCCCAATGCAACGAACATTGATTTGCCCTGCCATGTACGCGATAAAATAAATGTCGAATCCGTAAGATACGAATGGAAATCCCAGATTGTGACCAACGATACAAATGAAGCAAACAGGCTTCTGTATTTTTCTTTCTCTTTGGTGAAAAGTAAGATTGCGATGTTGTAAATAACCGCATTATGAAGACAAAGATAAAAACTTCCGAGAATCCTGTGAGCAAGAATCGCAGGATGAACGAAAGTCACTTTGGAAAGATATGCTATAAATAAAGGATTCGAGGCAAGAAGATGTCTTAAATACGATTTGCTCGTAATTGTAAAGCCTGTGTAATAATCGACTTTATAGAACACATCATTGGTAAGCGTCGTAAGCGCATTGCCGATTACAAAAGCATCGTCTCCGTCATTAACACCCTGGAGATTACGCATTACAATCATGTAAACCGTAAATAAAACAAATACGAGGAAGCCTAAATCAAATTTTGGAAGTTTGATTTTTTTTATGGTCTTAAAATTTGTGACAAGAGATAAAACCGCAAGAAAAACAAGAACCGTAGAGGCACACCATGTAAGTTCGGTGAGTGTTCTGTGGAGTCTGTAGAATGCAAGAAAAAGAACCTGAAAGGCAGCCAGTTCCATTATAAAGCCGCCTGTCAGAATATTGCCGATTGTATTATGTTTTTCATCAAAAAATCTTGTAAATGCCAGTCCCATGCTAAAAGGAATTACAAGCAGATACAGGATAATCTGAAGGATGCTTAATATAATCATAACGCAGACTCTTCTAGTATATGTATTCTGCCCTGCAGTCAATCTTTAATACATCACCCTCTTTTGCATCAAGTCCCTTTAAAGGAAGCTTGAAATGCGGATCCGCTTTCTTAAAAGTAAATGTATTGTTAACCTGAACGCAGGAACGAATATCCATACATCCGTTTTTGTTGATACCGATTAATTTGTCGGTAACTTCTGTATCGTTTAAATAAATGTGGTTTACATAAAATCTTAAAGGCTTGTCTCCGGGATCTACTCTTAAGTTTTTCAATCCGTCCTTGATTTTAATGTCTAAAAGCATATTGGGACCATGCTTTTTGAATTCACCAAGGAAATATGAATTCTCTTCCCTGAATCCTTCGCCGTAATCTTCGTAAATCTGATATTTTATATCAAACGCAGCAACTCTGTCCGTAAGATATTTTAAATCGTACACTCCTTTGCCGATATCGTGTCTTATGGTCGAAAGGGCTTTGTTTTTGCTTAAAACTTTTTCTTTTATGAACTTATCGTCATTAAAATCAGCGTCGAAATCGACCCACTCTTTTATCTTCTTTCTAAAATCACCTGCTAAAAGATAATTGTTTAATGCTCTGTTTAACGCATCCTTTGAATTGCCTTTTTCAAAGGTTACCCATTCATAATCGATCAAATGCCAGCCGACATCATTTACGATAATATTCGAAAAAATAAAATCATTGTTAAATACAGGATAATCTTCATTGAAGGAAATGAAAAACTTATAGTTTTCAAACAGCTTATCAAAGCCTTCCCTGTCGTTATTCTGAATGCATTCGTCTATCAAAACGTCAAGCGTTTTACCTTCGATGAATTCAAACACAAGACGGCCTTCTTTTTCATCATATTGAAGGATTTCATTAATATCCAAATCGCTTCCAAAATACCTTTTTCTTAATTCATCCATTGCCTTTTTAATATCGGCAATATGTTCCTTACCCTCTTCATAAACGCAGGATTTTTCGACTTTTTTGACACCGTTTTCTTCGAAAATCTTGGTTTTAATACAGTATTTGTCATCACGGTCCATCGAATATTTTGCATAAGAAACATTTACATCGGGACCAAGTATCACTTCAAAGGAATTTGAAAACTCTTCAAACATACCGTCTTCGATTAAACCGTCATAAGCTTTGGTTTCATCAAAAAGAAGGAGTCTGTCCTGATCGAAGTTTCGGATATTGTCTTTTAATTCTCCGCATAAAGGAAGCCTCTTGTCGGAATAAATCGCATTTGGAAGCTTGTAATCAGGATAAGGATAATAAAAATGATAATTAGTTATGTTAACCTTTTTGAAAATATTCTCAAGGCCTTTCTTCGTAAATGTTCTGACATGGCTGTCTGTCTTATAATTCTCTATACCATCAAAAAACTCGCAGGTATGATCTTCTTTGCATCCTGCAAAATACTTAAGTCCCAGTCTGTTTTCGATGGCAATTACAATACGGCCGTCTTTCCTTAAATGTTTCTTTAAAATCTTTAAGAAATCTTCGAAAGGTGTCTCGGAGCCGATATATGAAATCGCATATTCAAAAACACCGATTAGCATTATCCAGTCATAATCGTTATCAAGATCGGGCTCAATATCCGTAAAGTTTCCGACCTTAATTGAAAGATTACCGCACTCTTTGTTTCTGTTGGCGTTGATTTTGCTTCTCTTTAACGATAAATCTATACAGTCTACAGACAATGCAAGTTTACATAACTCTCCCGCAATTGCGCCCGGACCCGCCCCGACATCAAGGACTTTATCGCTCTTTGAAATCGGCAGCCATGAAACAATATTCTCTCTTACTTTGGAAAGATGATAAAGATAAGACCAGCTCTCGCTCTCTTCAATGACTTTTCTAAAGTCTTTTGAAGTCTTCTCTTCCGCAACTTTTAAAAGCTTGTCTTCTATCTCTCCTTCGGAATAAATATCTTTTCCGGAATAATGCATCAAGTCTATATTTACTTTTCCGATTTTTATATTTGCCATTTTATGTAAACCTTTTTTGTGAATTATTCAAGTGAAATCTATGTTCAATATTTATGTAAACTAATTATGTTATCTATATTAACGATATGTTATGTTAACCTTTGAGTTCATATCGTAATATCCTACCGAATCCTTGTCGGATACAACAGTAACATTTATGCAGTCGTACAGTCTGTGATATACGGTGAATTCGCCTCTCTCAAATCCGGTAAGTCCGAGTGATAAAAGATATTCTCCGCCCTGAAGATTCATATCCTGGGTAAACTCTATCGTGAGCTTGGTACCGCCCTTCAAACCTTCGGTAATAGACTTTTCTATCATTGTGTTGGTACCTGTAATTTCAGTACCCTGTACATTCTTAAAAGTAAATGCAAATATAGGCGCTTCAAGATCTTCGTAAATCTCGGCATCCATTACTATCTTAAAACTCGATCCTTTTAGGATAACATTATTGTTTTTACCGTTGCTGTCGATAATTTTACAGTCTGTATATTTAGCCTTTTTAGAGCCGTATTCAAGAGTATCTGTATTAAGGCCTTCTTTTACTTCGCCAGCTTCGTCTTTGTACTGACCGACCAGAACCTGCTTGTAAAGGTCTATCATTTCCTTGGGCGAGCCTTCTCCGAGCTTGTCACCCTTGTTTAAAAGAATTACTCTGTCGCAATACTTTGCGATGCTCGACAAATCATGCGATACAAAAAGAATCGTCTTGCCCTGTTTTTTAAATTCTTCGAATTTGCGATAACATTTTGCCTGGAAGAATACATCACCTACAGACAATGCTTCGTCTACAATCAGAATCTCAGGATCGATATTTATCGCAACTGCAAATGCGAGACGTACAAACATACCTGACGAATAAGTCTTAACGGGTGAATAAACATATTCTCCTATATCAGCAAATTCAAGGATCTCAGGAAGCTTTTTGTCAATCTCCTCACGGGTGAGGCCCATCATAGTGCCGTTTAAATAAACATTCTCTACACCGGTATATTCGGCATTAAACCCTGCCCCAAGTTCAAGCAACGCGGAAATACGGCCTTTAACCTTAGCCTTACCTTTAGTGGGCGTAAGAACACCTGTGATTATTTTAAGAATGGTTGATTTACCCGAACCGTTAGTTCCGATAATTCCGACAGTTTCACCTTTATCGACCGTAAAAGATACATCCTTAAGTGCTTCATTCTTCGGATATTTCTTCCAGGGCATAAGATGAAAGGTATCAATCAGTCGATCCGAGGGTCTTTTATAAAGGCTATAAATCTTGGTTACATTCTTAACTTCGATTGCAACTTCTTTATTCTCTTTTATGATTTCGTTTTCACTCATAATCGTTTAATCCAAACTTTATAAAACATCCGCAAAGAGCGGTCTTAATTTCTTAAACACATATGCTCCGAGAGCAAATAAAATCGCAACTATTCCCCAGAAAACCAGTGTGTCAAGCCATCTTTCATGCACCCATGTTCCTTCAAAAAGCGAACTGCGATAGCCTTCGATTATATAATAAATCGGATTGAATCTGAAAATCGGTTCAAGAAACTTAACCTTCTCGGGAATAGAACTTATATGCCAAAGGATGGGAGTTCCCCACATACCTACCTGAAGAAGAATATTGATTATTTGTAAAAGGTCTTTGAAAAATACTGTTACAGCACTCGTTGTATAAGTAATCGCAAGCACAAGCATAAAAAGACAAAATGAATAATATAAAAGCTGTATAAGCTGAAAGCTTGGCTTAAAACCATAAGCAAAGTACATAACAAGCAATACAAATATAAAGAAAATATGAATAAATGTAGCAGAAATTGTCTTGATAAGCGGAAGAATTCCTACTTTGAATACAACCTTTTTTACAAGATAATTGTACTCATTCATTGCATTGGCACCTGTTGTTACGGCTTCATTTAAGAAGAACCATGGAACAAGTCCTGCGGTAAGCCACATTACATAAGGAACCGGGCTGTCATAAGGGCTTCTTCCGGGGAAAACAAGGCCAAAAACAAAATAATAAAGAACGACTGTAACCAGAGGCTGAACAAAAGCCCATACTCTGCCGAGTGAGCTGCCTGCATACCTTTTCTTAAAGTCGTTCTTTGATAATTCCCAGATTAAATTTCTGTACTTTTTAAATTCGCTCATTATTTATGTATCTCTTTCCTTAGCACATACATAGTTATTTTACCATAAAATCAGCTATTTTTCAAAGAAATACATTTAGCGTTATCTTAAGGATTTTAAATACTCTTTATGCTCATCCGTCACACGGAAGCTTTCAACCGCTTTCTGAATGGCTTTCTTGTGACACCAGTCGTCGAGCACGTGCTTTTCAAAGTAAGGAATTGTGGCATCATACTGCTTTGCAAGCGCTGTCGCAAAGTACCATGCAATCATCATTTTAAGGTAATAATCTTCTCCTTTTTTAGAAGCAACCCATTTTAAATATTCTGGTTTAAAGTCGTCTCCTAAAAATTCGTTCATCAGCATTCTCATACCGAATCTTGATGTATATACATGATCTGAATCAATCCATTTTTTTATGAGAGGTAATAGTTCGTCGTGTTTCTTTTTAAACGCCTTGGGGCTTGACTGATCACATACAGGCCAGCAATCGATGTAAGGAAGAAAACGCTCTGTTTCTTTTATGCACTCGTCAAAATCTTTTATCATTGCAATCATAAAAAAATGAACCAGATTTTCTTCATAGTATTTATGCGGAAGCTTTTTTAAGTATTTACTACCTTCTGCGGTTCCAAACATATCCTTGGCTATTTTTCTCATATCAGGAGTTCTGACGCCGAGAATTGTATCCTTAGAAATATTCGGAACAAGATTGCTTTGAAAATCCCTGTATTTATCATCTTTATATTTGCAAAGCTCTTCGTATACGCTCATTTGTTCCTCCTAAAAACGAAAAAAGACTTCAACGTTATTATAACAATTTGAAGCCTTTTTTCATATCATTGAAAGGGTTGTTTTGTATAAAAATTTTAAAGAAAAATTTTTATCAGTCCACAAAGATAACTCCCGAAGATTCCAGATTAACATACGAGTTACACGTATTGTTATCGTTGCCGCCTTCTTTGTCACTGTGGTCAATCCACACATAAAGGTTGTTACCCTGCATCTGCATCATGATAACACCGCTTTGTTTGGCAACTCTGGACTTCATTAAACTTCTGGAGCTAAGTACATTGGCGTTCGCAGAATCTCCGATAATGTTTGCGCCAAGTATTTCACACGCAGCATCTGTAAATGCAGTCTGCTGTGTGAAGTATGCAACACTGTACAGACTTCCGTCTTCAAGATAAGAAATCTGCTGCGCGCTGTCATCATCCTCAAGGATATCAGGATCGCAACGTGCGATATTAACAGCTTCCTTAATCGTGTCACATAACTGAATATCGGAAGAAACATTAGTCTTCTCAATATATCTGATAAGCAAAGGAGCCATAACTCCTACAAGAATAGCAAGTATAGCAATTACAATAATTAGCTCTACAAGCGAGAACCCCTTACTCTTCATATTATTCCCCTTTTGACAAATCCCTAATCTATATATATCCCTCTACGCTCTCATCATACTATAAATTGGAGGTAAAAATGAATATTCGTCTATAACAATATGTTAGTCTTTCGTGTCAAAAAGGTCTTTTTATGAGTATTATTCTATAATTTCGAATCCGTATTCATTGGTAAGGAGGTTTTTAAACTCCTGCGAGTATCCAAAACCGACCTCAATCATTTCCTGGCGGGTTATTTCGCCCGTTTTAAGCTTGTCTACCCATTTCCAATAGTTTACTTCATCGTCGGTTCCCACAGGATTTCTTCCGAAAAATGCTTCGTAACAGTCAAGAGTAAACTCTTCTTCGGATTTATTCATATCCTTATATTCTTTCGATAAGAAGAAGCCTTTGCTTATTACTGTGGAAATGTTGTATTCATTTCCCCGATCGTCTATGCCGTTAATAATGCAGCCTTCCCAGTAAGCGATACCGTCATCATCGCCCGGTCTTCCGAGGGCACTCCAGTAAAGATCTCCTACAAATTTTGAAAGCTTTTCCAGATTGACATGTGTAGTTTCAAGCTTTAATTCTAATTTAGGTTTGTTCTGGTTGTTGTTCTGATTATTATTTGGGTTGTTATTCTGATTGCTACCCTTTACATAATCTTCAGGATTCAGTTTGCCCGGGTTTATATTATATTCCGCACAAAGATTTTTAAACTCCGGCGAATTGGTAAATCCCGCAAGGACAACGATTCTGTTTTCTCCTGCTTTCAGTTTATTCAGCCAGTCATTATAACCGCTTGCATCCGGATCTCTGTTAAAGAAAGATTTATAAAGAATCTTTAGATAGTCTTCATCGGATACTTTACGGTTATTAAACTCCTGACTGTTGGCAAATCCGTATGCAACCTGAGCACCGGTTTCCTCGCCTGAAACCAGTCTGTTAACCCAGTCGTTAATACCGTCTTTATCTCTGTCAATTTCTTCCTGACTTCTTCCGAGAACTTCCTTGTAAAATCTCTTTACAAAATCCGTAACCTGATCCTTCTGAGAAGAAGCAACTACATTTACGGTATAACTGACTGATTTTCCGTCAAGTTTAATTGTTATTTCCGTTTTTCCGGCTTTTAATCCTTTAATCTTTCCTTTTGAGACAGATAAAATACTTTTATCCTTTATCTCAACAGCTGCGGAACTTGCCACTGTATCAGTTGTAAAATCATACCATGGCTGTTCCATAACTCTGAATTTTACTGCTGTGGATTCTCCGACACCTAATACTATTCCGCTATTTGGATTGTAGTTTAAATCCTGACAAATATAATCCACATAACTCGGAGTGAATATATATCTCCACCAGTTATTATAATATCCGTCCTTATCACGGCCATCCGCATAAGGCATATTGTAAAACCACCATCTGTGATGGGCAATTGTGGCATCGCTGCCGTATTTTGCATAGAAAGGATCGTTTAAATAACAGCCGTCAGCAGTAAAGTACTGAACATCTTTTCCTTCTTTAAAATTTTTGTAATACTTAACCTTTGTGTTATTCTCCCAGTCATAATCTGATGTTGAATTGGGCGAATAATGAACCATTCCGTATCCGTAAATCTTGGTATCGGTAGTTGACATGAGTTTGCAACTACTGTATTTCTGCCAGTCATTTAATGCAGAATAATTATTTCCGTCTATAACATGCTTGGGATCATATGGAATCTGACTGTAATTGTAGCTTAGCATATGCTCTGCAAGGTGTCCCATATTTTCCAGTGATCCGTCTTTTCTTGAGAATGTGGGTGTTATAATGAAAAAATTGTCGCACTCACGAACGAATGTTCTTCCGTTAACATCAAAAGGACTGCTTCCTACAACACATGTTTCACAGGGAGAAAGAGGATCTATTCCTATAAGGAAAAGCATATCAAATTCATTATTGTTTTTACGTTTTACGAGATTGAGCTTATCAATGTAATAATCGTAATCCAAATCCCATGCGGTATCATACGGTTTAAATGCAGGGTCGCTTATTCCTCCCATCCAGTCTCCGTATCCGTAGGAATTCTTTTTAAATATTTTCTGGAAAGACTTATTATCCAGAGAATCTATAGAACAATATTTTGGGAATTCATTAATAACAATTTTATCAACTACATTAAAAGATACTGTGTTGTGTGAAATCTCCTCGAAATTATCAATCCAGAAATCAAGAGAATCATCCAGAGAATAACCAAAATACTCCGATGCTTTTATTTTCTTTTTTCCGTTCCAGTAATTATTTCCGTCAATTGAAGACAATGTGGGATCGATTGCTGCGACAAGCAGATTGATTTTAATATTTCCGGTTGCAGTAAGCGAAAGATTACCATTTTTATCTCTGCCGGAATATGCTTTTGCCTCATTGGATGGTAAAAGAGTTAACGCAAAAATAATCAGCGTCATTAAAACAGAAACTGCCTTGAAAATGTAATTCTTTTTTTTCATTCCTTTTCCCCCTTTTAGAATATCCTTTTCCACAATAAACAGTATATCAATTTAAAAAGCTTTAAGTCAATAAATTACACATTTAGACACAAATATTTCAAATAATTTTCTTTATTTCATTATCGGAAAATTTAATGAGTTCATCCGCACCCTCTTTTACACATTTTCTGACACGGTTTTCTTTAGGATATCCCCAAGCTTCAAAAATGTGCGGCCCAACTATCGACCCGGTTTGTAAATCCTTTGAAATAATGTAATACAAAGATAATGAAGATTTCTCTGGTGAATTAAAAACCCACTTCATTAAACCCGCAAGTTTTTTAACAGTATTTCCGAATGCATTTGCACCAAGCGGAGTAACGGATATACCCGGATGAATCATAAAAACATCAATATTGGAATTCTCGTAACGTTTTGACAAATAATATGAATACTTTGCCAGGCAGAGTTTTGATCTGGCATATACGGCAAAATGTTTGTATTTTCTCGTAAAATAAAAATCATCATAATCAATCTTCGCCATCTTGTGTACTACAGAAATCGTATTGCAGTAAATAACTTTATGCGAAAGTGTTTCAAGATAAGGCAATATCTTTTCGCTTAAATAATATACAGCAAAATAATTGGTTCCGAGCACATTCTCAAAACCATCCTTTGTTACACCGCTTTTATGAAAAGTACCCGCGTTGTTTACAAAAATATCTATATCGATTTTATTGTCGAATATATTCTTCGTAAAAGAATCAATTGATGATAAATCCGATAAATCCAGTTGTAGAATCTGTATGAGAGCATTCGGATATTCTTTTATGAGTTCTTCTCTTGCTGCTTCAGCTTTTTTCTTATTTCTGCATGCCATAATAACATCGGCACCAAGATAAAGAGCCGATTCAACAGTCTTAAATCCGACACCGCTGTTAGAACCTGTCACCAGAACAGTCTTGCCTTTAAGAGATATATTCAGTTTATTAATCCAATTTACTGTTTTCTTAGTAAGTGCCATAACTATTTTTTATCATAAAAAGAGACGGAGCAAAAGCCCCGCCTCTAAAAATGTTATTCAATTATCTTAAAAGTATCCCGGTTACGGAAGATTGTGTGCCTTTCTGTACGAAGGTTTTTCAGAAGGAACCAGTGTGCCTCGTTTGATATTGTACTTATTGCAAAGATTCTGGAATTCTGCCGAATTGGTAAATCCTGCAAGTACATCCATTCTGTCTGTTCCTGCCTTAAGCTTGT
>JAEEOJ010000025.1 GCA_016284175.1 Lachnospiraceae bacterium
GAAGGCTCTCGCAGAAAACTATATGCTATCCTTCGCTGTGGATACCATTGTATGCCTCGATGAAACGGAAGTAATCGGAGCTTTTCTCGCAGAGGAACTCTCTCACAGTTATAAAACATGTCTTAGTTTCGGTAACAATATTTCGGTCATCACTCCCGAAGTAAACTCGATGGGACAGATGATATTCCGTGACAACAAGATTCGTATGGTGGAAGGCATGAACGTACTCATACTGACCGACTCCATCACATCCGGTAAGACCATTCTTCAGGCAATCGATTCGGTAGTTTACTACGGCGGAACCGTAGGCGGTATCGCAGCCATCTTCTCCGCAGTCACCAAATGTGCCGGCATTGAAGTAAAGTCGATCTTCACTTCCTCCGACATCCCGAACTACGGCTATTATTCGAGAGAAAACTGTCCTATGTGTGCCAAAGGACAAAAGCTCGAAGCTTTGGTAAACGGCTTCGGATATTCGCAGTTGTAAAACTCATAAAAGAAAAAATCAAGGGTAGGAGTTGTCTCCTACCCTTTTATTTTGCCTGCTTTCAGGCGTTGCTTGTTTTATTATTTTTTCGTAAAAACATTTATTGCTTTGGAAACAAAATCTGCCGTGCCCTCACCGCCTGCATTGTCAATGTTTTCAGTAAACTCATTTCCGCCAGCATACATAGCGCCTAAGCCTGCAAGAACTTCGTTGGAACAGTTGTAGAAATGTTCGGAAATGTAGTTTTGAAGTTTCTTAACCAGCGTCTGTGCGTCAGCTGATGAAGGGTCTGTATCTTTTATGGTGCCAAATTCTGTGAAGATATCCATAAAATCAGCCATGATTTTCTTATCATCTTCTTTGGAACGCTTAGCGCTCTTTTTCTTATATTCTTTATATTCTTTGGTTTCGCCCCACTGCTCTTTGGCTTTCTTTGAATACTCATCTATTTTACTTGTATCAAATGCTGAAAAATCCATTTTATTTGCTCCTTTCTTCTTTAATTCACGGGCAAAGGATATAAGATTCTCCAAATGCTCCTTCTTCAAAGTTAAAAGCTTAATCTGCTGTTCAAGCGCCTTTTTCTTGTCAAAGTCGGACCTGTTGATAATATCTTTAATCTCTTTTAGCGGGAATTCAAGCTCGCGAAACAGTAAAATCTGCTGCAGTCTTTCCAGATCCGTATCGTCATACAGTCTGTAACCCGACTCGGAATACTCTGCCGGCTTCAAAAGTCCAATCGTGTCATAATACTGCAGGGTTCGTATACTAACACCCGCGAGTTTGCTAACTTCATTTACTGTCATCATCTCTTTTCCCTCCGTGATAATAATACCATAAACTATTACGTAACGTTAGAGTCAAGAGGAGTTTTTAATTTCTCTTGGGAAATTATTTATTACGGTCTGTAATTATCTTTATCAACCGCCACGTACAAATCCATACCCATTTTTTGCTCATAAAAGTCTTTGAGTCTTAAATTGTTTTCCCGTATTCCGGGATTGTATGAACCATAGCGACTCTTAACGTCATCCATTCGGTCGATAATATCCATTACACCTTCCGTGCCTGCGATAGAATCCACGAACTGAATCAGTTCATCATATTCATCCTGCACAGTCTCCGCTAGTTTCGTACGAATTAATTCCGTTTCTTCTTCGCTCGTGTCAGTCTTTCCCACATAGGTTCCTATATCTGTGCCGTAAAAGGAATGCGTAAGACAGATTCGCGCTGCGTCATCGAAGCCCAAGGACATCATATAAGTATAACCGTCGGAAACATGTCTTAAGTAACTCACTCCGAACTTACGTCCTATATCATGCAACAATCCTAATACATAGGCTTTCTCAGGATCCATCCCCGTATAAAACGCTATCCTTTCCGCACAGTGCGCAGCGGTCTTGCTGTGCCCAACCCAAGCGCCGGGATTGCATTTTGCCGCATCTATTAATAAAATTTCAGCTTCTTCTCTAGTCGGATACATATATTCACTATGCTTGTAAAAGCTTCTCCAGTTCAGTTTTTAAAGCATCTTTCATCTTCTCAAGTTCTTCGGCAGATGGACGGTTTGAATCATCATAAATCTTATCAAAAGGAAGACACCATACAGGTCCCACGCCGTTATTTCCGTAATTTCCTATATCGCCTTTTCTTCTGGGATACAAATGCCAGTGAAGATGCGCATCGCCCATACCCAGCAATTCATAATTCATTTTCTCCGGTCCGAAAGCCTTCGATGCAGCCTCAGCCACAATGGACATTTCCTCCATAAATTTGAGGCGTTCAGGCATATCTAACTGGAACAATTCGGAATAATTATGATTCTTATATAAAAAGAGCGCATAACCGTAAAAATGCTGGTTGTCGCCAATGACAACATAACCCGTTTCAAGCTCTTTCACAAAATACGGATTAGTTCCGTTCTTAATCATTTCAATTCTGTCGCAAATCAAGCACATATTTTTCTCCTCATAAAAGAAATATCATATAGCAGATATTTTATCATAAGTTAAAGATATGAAAAAGCCTCGCCGTATTCGAAAGGATAATAATGTTTTAGCCAGGCTACCTGATAGGCAAGCGTAGCGAAAGATAAAAGATGTGACTTGTTACCTGCATAGCCTGAATTATCAACCATCATAAAATAAATCTTTACGCCATCCTCAACACTAATCCCCTGAGCCATGCAACCTGAGATTCCTTTTTTTCTATCACCATTTATAAAAGCATTTCTGTTTTTTTCTATTTCAACCATGCTTCTTTTTCCAAGTGCTTTTCTTGCCTCATTGCTTTGCTTAAGCGAAAAACCACCTATTCTGTTAAACACTTCTATTATCTGTTCCTGATATAAAAGCAATCCATATGTGCTATGCGTAATTTCTTTAATAGTTTCAATATCAAAAACCGATTCTTTTTTAGAATTTCTCGCCTCTATATATTCATGATAAATTTCTTTTCTACTCCATATATTATCTGACTCAGGATATAACCATATGCCTGCAGCCAGTTGTTCAACAGAAAAAGGGCGCATTCTTTTAAAAAAATTCCTGATACCATTTCTTTCAAGGAATGAGATGTTATCTATATAGCCATTCCAAATGCAGCCAAATACATCCATATCATCATATTGCAAGTTGTAAATATCTATTTCTTTTCCTCTTTTTTCTTTAACTTTTTTTATAGTTTCGCTGATAACATATAATTCGGGAATTATTCCTATGTATTCTGTATCAAACGATTCAGTTATCGAAAGAACAGGGGAATCATATTTGTATTTTTCACAGGCATAATTAAATATCTCTTTCTGTCTGGTATGATCAAAATCAATCCATGCCTCCTGGAACTCAATCTTTTCGGAATGAAGAAACCTTTCAAATATCAGATTGTTAGCTATAGGATCAACCATGGTTATTCCAAGGCAATACGACACCAAACTCGATGGTAAAGTTCCTCGCCCCGGACCAACCATAATGCCTCTTTCCTTTGAAAGGCTGACACAATCCCACAGCACCAAGATAAATGCACTTAATCCGTTCTCACAAATAATATTTAATTCGTAATTAAGACGTTTAATCACTTTTTCTTCATCGTCAGGATATTTATTTTTCAAACCATCTATACTCAATTTTCGTAAATAAGAATCTTCATCAAATCCCTTAGGGCAGTCAAACCTAAGTTTTTCTTTTGATGAAAAATCTATAGTAAAAATAATCATAATTAACCCCCCTTCTTTACCTATTGTTTTTTAAGAAGTCTTTCAAATGCTTTTGCTCCTTCTTTTTTTACAAATTCCTGAGGATCTTTGTATGGAGATAAATCAATTATCTGTCCTTTGACTCCGACATTTTCTAAAACCTCTTCTGCATTAGTTGCCGCTTTAATTCCTACATTATCTGTGTCGTAGCAAACATAAACTTTATCAGTATACTTCTTTAGAATGTTTGCTTGATCCTTCGTTAGTTTCGTTCCAAGGTTTGCAATAGCCATATCAAATCCGGCCTGATGTAATGAGATAACATCAAAGAATCCTTCACATAAAATCAGATATCCAGCTTTGGAATCCTTTGCACGATTAAGGCCAAAAAAGCTTTTGTTTTTATCAAAGACTAAAGACTTATGAGAATTAAGATATATCGGAGCTTCATTATCCAAAGTCCTTCCGGAAAAACCTATTACTTTGTTCTCATCATCAATTACAGGAATAATCAGTCTGTTATGAAACACATCTTCTATTCCATTGGTTTCATCAAAATCAGCCAATCCTGACTCAATAATTAAATCATCGTCAAATCCTAACGCATTAAAATGATAAACGAGCCCGTATAAATCCGTTCCGGAATAACCAAGGTTAAAGTAATCAATAGTCTCCTCATCTATATCAATTCCATTAAGAAAAGCTTTCACTTCTTTTCCCTTTTTCTCAAGCATCGACCGATAATATTTCATCACTTCCGCATTAAGTTTATATATTTGATTCATTTTCTACTTCCTCCTATTCATGTGCTTTTCTATTTACATCATAAAAAAAGCGATGTGCTGTTTTTAGCACATCGCTTTTTTATCTTATCGGTTTATTATCATTTATTGCATTTCAGAAAACCATTTTTTCAAGGTCCCCTGTGTTGCATCCGCAATTTTCCCTCTTGAAAGAAAGGATATATTGCGCAAGTTAGAGTCTTGAATCTGCTTTGATAAAGAATCGATAATTTTTTTATCCTCTTCTTTAAATTCAGTAACCAATAAACTTAATAAAATTTTATCCTTATCTATTGGCTCAATCTTTTTTTGATAAATCGATGAATATGCCTCAATTGTTTTATTGAATTCTCGAATAATTTCATTGCTTTCATCATTAATAAGTTTTTTATATGAAGCCAACTGATTCTTTATTTCTTCTGATAGTACTCCATCTTTCTGAAGCCTCTCATCATTAAGTCTCTTTACTTCAACAAATGCCAATTGCCTAGTAATCGTATTATATAGAACAACATCAATTCTCAAATCTTGTTTTTTATCAACTCCTTTTGAATAACTGAATTTGGCTTCTATATCTAGCAAAATAATATTTGAATCATTACTATCCACCATTGGAGAAAACTTATACAATCCAGATACTAATTTTGCTTCAGGACTAAGTTCTAGATATAAATTGTCTTTAATCTCAGGATAAATATCTTTCCATGAAAAATCTAATACCCCTGTTTTCTTTTTCCATTCTTGTTCTGTAATTTGTTTTTTGCTCGAACCTGATTTTAATATGGGTAAACATTTACTATCTATTATTGGGGTATTCATTGGAGAATTTATTTCACAAAGTTTTCTACCTTTCATATATACCGTCATCTTTTTTTGGGGACGAAATGCAATAAACGCTTCCCCTCTAATAACGTCATCCATCATTTTTTCAATAAAACCATTTTGAGTATTAAATAAATCTAGAGTGTTATCATAATCCCTATTAAAAGTACTTTTCATATATCTCTCCTTAAACTAAACTTCCTTAGTATCGCTATCTTTCAGGTGCCAAAATACAACATTGGATGTAACGTTAGATATAAACTCTTCCCAAAAAATATTATTAGTATGATGAATAATCACCTTCTCCGGCATCACCATCCTTAAAATCTCTTCCAAATCCTCTTTGGTAACATGGCCTGAAACATGTATTCTCTCAACATTCTTACAGCAGTTAAGCATCTCTCTGACAGAAGCAAGCTTTTCTTCATAGCCTTTCCACATCGAGTAAATCAAGCAAGTATCTTCAGGATATTTATCGGAAAAATAGCTTACTATTTCTTTGAACTTATCGCCGGTTCTGACAACCATTCCGCCACCAAGTTTTTCGAACTTTGGTTTAAGATAATCGCTATAATACAAAACCTTATTTGATTTGAATTCTTCTTTGCGGCTTTCGTCTGCGATTTGCTGAATCTTCTGCTGATATTCATCAGCAATAACATATTTCCCTTCGGGAACACATCTGGAAAAAGCAGCTATTCTGTCAATGTTCGAAGAAGATGTGAAAAGAAATACGTATTTATATTTTTTAATTAGTTTATCGAACTCTTCCGTAACCCATTTTTCATCTTTGTTATACTTCGATTCTCTGTCTAGATTTGTGCCTTCCGTTATCATAAGATCAATGTGTCCAATGGTCTTGAAAGTCTTTCTTACTCTGTCGCTGTAAAAACCATGAAGTCTATAATCTCCGGTAATAAGAATTCGCTTGCCATAACCTTCGACAAGATACATCAACGAATCACTCGCAGAGTGGTCGGACGCTAAAGGAGTTATCTTCAAATCTTTTATGGTTACAGGTTCATCTACAGATAAATCCTTTGCATCTTTCGCCCAGACAATCTCTCCTACACCAACTTTATGTTCCTGCTGCGCCTGAAGTATCTTGCGAGCAGTTTTGTGCATGTACACAGGTATCTCCGAGTTAATACTTGGTACTTCTCCGACATGATCACCATGATAGTGCGTAAGGAAAACGGCATCAGTATTTGCTTTGCCGAAGTTCAGGCCTTCTATCTTAAGCTTGTCCTGATTTCCTTCACCCTCCAATGGTGTTCCGAAGTCAAAGAAGATTCTTGTGTTATCTGTAAAAACTTCTGTACATACACCGCCAATCTGTGATGCTCCTCTTTGTATTCTAACTTTAATTACGTCACTCATATTTATTCTCTAGTCCTAAACTCGTGAAAGTCTACCTTTCCAAAATGTCTTTTTTATGAATAATCCCAAATCTCAGAAAAATGATGACATATCGCTTTTTCATCTTTTCCATCCAGATAGTAAAGCTCGATAATATTCCCCAACGAATCCATTAGTTTCTGAAGATTATCTCTGTAACCATTGTGCATTTCCATCATTTCGACAAACGCTTGGCTTTCCTTAAAAACTAGTGGTGTTACAACAAAATCATAATCCGAAATATCTTCCCTTAGGCCCTCTTTAATTTCTTTTCTGAACTTCCATGCATAGTCTTCCTTCAGTTTTGATTTGTTCAAATTATAATAATAAGTCAGTCCCTCTAATATACAGCGTAGCATTGTTTCCTTACTGCCGAATTTTTTAAGCTCAATTATGTGTATTTTCTTTGTATTTTCATTCACAGACAGCAAGTCTATTTTACCTAAATGAGAATCTTTATTCTCTTTTAAATAATCTTTAAGCGGTATTTGGTAATCAATTATTTCACCGATTTGTTCGTAATATCTTCGATGCATATTTTTTGCAAGAATTTCTTCTTCTCTATTGCTGGGATTTAATCTCTCGTTGCTCGTCAAGATTCCGTTATGGCTAGACACAAAATAGGATTTGTTTCTTATAAACATTTTAATTTTCTTTATCTTTTTAATGTTTTTTAGTACCCATTCTGCAACAACCTCGTTGCAGAGTTCAGTATCTTCCTTAACTGCACTAAGGTAATTTACTGCATCCAGATTATATAACTGCGAGATGTCTATTTCCTTACACATTTCAATAATCTGCTTCTTTGAATACTCACATATTCCATAATTACGTCCCATTACATTCATAATATAATCCTCTTCTTATTGGTACTTTTTATACATCGCCAAAGCCGTCTTCTTTATTCGCTCTCTCATACTCTCCGGCTCTAATACTTCTACATTGTTTCCGTACTGCATAGCCCAGTAGAAGAATGCGTTCGGATTACATTTAAGGCTAACAATGATATCGCTGCCTTCTCCAAACTCAACTCTGAAATCTTTACCGAAACTATCAACAAGTGTATCCATCATATTTTCGTTTGTACGCAGTTTAAATCGTTCGCTTTCGCCGGAATACATATAAACATGTTCTGATATGTACTCCTGGATGTTAAAGCCTTTTTCGAGGCCTTGAATGGTCTTCATCGGCTTGCGGTTTTCCTTGAGGATCTCAACATCTGTGATTCTGTCGAGCCTGTAATGCGAAACATCATCATGCTCATCATAATTTCCTATCAGATAGTATTTGCCTTTGTTGTTAATCATCTGATAAGGGCTGACAACATATCTGATGCTTCTTTTAGGATGTAGTTTAAAATCTATTCCATACTGCAGATATGAAAAAGCGATTTTCTTTCCTTTAGATATCGCGGTATCAATAGCCGCTATTGAATCCATTACATTCTGATTCTCGGAATTCTTTCCGCTGGATGTGCTGTGTACATAAGCCACATGTGACTTGAAGTATTTATTAGAAAACTGCTCCAGTTTGCCAACCAGTTTATGAGCTTCTTTATCCGTAATAGCTCCCGATGTAAAAACACCGTCTATTAAAAGACGAAGTTCCGCATCCGTGAATTCTCTTTCCTCAAGATAATAGCCTTTTTTAGTGCCAATCTTGTAACCCATTTCACGAAGAGAAACTATATTGCTTTTTACGGCTCTTCTCTCACAACCGGTACCATATTTCAATTTTAAAAGATCTATAATATCCTGCTGCTGAAGTCCATGTTCACTGTCCGAATATTCTTTAAGAACTTCCAAGATCATCATATTCAGCATTTTCTTTCCGTTTGCTTCGTACATAAATTTCACCTCTGTTATAAATAGTTTATCGGCAATTACAACTGCTATATTTATGATAATAATATACAAATAGTAATGTGCGTTTTTTTGCACATTTCTATTTTGGGCACAATTATACTATATGTCTTAAGTTTTTTTTATATTAACAATTTCTGCTCAAATCTAATCCAACAAACACTATTTCAAAATTCTCATATTGCGTATCCATTCCTGAACCTATCCTAAAATACTCATCCAGCATATAACCATATCCCATATCATGTGTATCGTAGATTTGGATTCTGGCCTTCACAATCATATCAAGAAAGAACGCGTCCTCACTGCTTACCAATGACAATTTCTCAATCTCATATTCCCTTAAAAACGGTTTAAAAAATCGATTCCAACCCTCCTCAAAAAAATTACCACCATAACAAAATTCTTTGCTGTTTCGGTTAATATATTCACTCAAAATTTCAAACAATTCTTCATAATACTTTTCAACGATTATTTGTTTTATTATTTCTTCTTCATTCATTTTTTACTCCAAAATAAAATAATTTCAGAATTTATAAATCTATTATTATAATAAAAAAAGCAATGCGCTTTAATATGCGCATTGCCTATTCAATCATTTCTTTACAGCATGAATTGTATCAAATCCTTATCGGCTGGCAACCACTTTACCGAGAGTAGTTCATCTTTAGATAACCACTTAGCAGCTTCTGCTTCTTTAAGTATTAATTCACCTTCAACTAACTTAGCCCAGAAGCAATCCATCGAAAGATGAAACGTGGGGTAATCATACTCAATAGTGTAAATCAATTCGTCAACTTCTATAGTTGCAGAAAGTTCTTCTTTAATCTCACGAACGAGCGCTTGTTGAGGAGTTTCTCCTTTTTCAATTTTCCCACCGGGGAATTCCCACCAGCCTTTGTATTCACCGTATCCTCTTGCTGTAGCTAAGATTTTGTCTCCGTCTCTAATAACTGCTGCCACAACACGCACATACTTTAATACTTTGCCATCATCGGTTATTATAACTTTCTTTCCTTCGGTAATTCCTTTGCTTTCAAGCTCTGCTTCCGGAAATTCGACGTACTTGCTCTCTTCATTTCTTATTAATCTAAGCTTTAGAAGTGCTGTCGGTTCTTTTCTTTCTGTTTCCTCACAGCCGTAATCAGCTTCTGTTATTTGTTCAACCGTATAAATCTCCATGATAAACTCCAAACATAATTTTTCCTATTTATTTCTTTTATCATCTATTTGATGTTTGGATTTATGACAAATCTTCCATCTACATAATCTATCTCTCTATTTTCGATCATGTTTTCAAGTTCAATTTCTATCTCTTCGTAATTATATTGTTTGGGAACATCAGTATATATCTTATGTTCAAAAACTCCGTCTTTACCGGATTTTATTATTTCAAAAATAGTTTGTCTTAATAATCTATTTGATTTTTCTAGATTATTATTTTGTTTATCACCATGTATTATTTCTTCCTTTTTTTCTAAGTAATCCTCTTCACTTATAGCCCCAGAATCCATTAAATCTTTATATTTTTTTATTAAATCCACTCTATCTGCTTCAGACATATAATCTATAGTTTTGGACGGCTTGGTGCACGCTACTATAAAAGCAATAAAGCTAAAAAGAAAACCCCACAAGAACCAGTTTTCTTCATATCCTTTATTTTGGATTACCTTATTTGTTGCAATTCCCCAAATAATCGCCCAAATTATTGCAGAAATAATAATTATAGGCCAATAATTCATTTGATATCACCCCTCAATTTATCCAATCAACTACTCTAACAAAATGATGGTTTTGTATATTTTTTAATACTCTATATAGTCTTTAATTCCTTCAAAAACTATGCTTGGAGATTCCGTAAAATCTTTTGTTGGTTTTCTAAAGATATCTTTTCCATCAAGCACACTGAATACGCGAATATATAATCCGTCGTTATAAATCGAAATATTATCATTAATTCGTACAAACAACTCTTTTGTATCATCTTGTACTTTAATATTTTCCTGTATTCTTCGAAGTTCATATACTAATCGATAATCTGCTTCAGATCTTATATTAAATAGCTCAAACGTGGACCTAACATTATGAAGCAAAAAATCATTTGTATATCTCGGTTTATAAACCCAGTCCTTCTCAAATTCTATTTTTGTAGCTATTTTCTTCCATTCACTGATTGTATATTTATAACACTTTGCATTGGGAGCAGTTCTACCTTTAAGACTATTTATATCTTTTCGAGGAAGAATCTCAGTTTTAGTAACTTTTCCATAAAACAAAATGCCTGCCTCTTCTGCGAACAATTTCTTTGATTGATAAATTGCAACATAATCTACCTGATGATAGTCATATAAGCTTGCAACAGGAACATAATAATAGTTTTCTTTGTGGCAAAGATCCCATTGTTCTCGAGAGCTTAAAGATCCAACGAGAACATTTTCTTTTGACCAATCAACCTTTTCGATTCTTTCTTCAATACCTTTAGGCAAGATTGCTCTATCAAAAGCACTGATATCAGATTCTCCGACCAGTTTTTCAAGTATTTCTTCTGCAATTGTTGTTTTACCCGGCAAAAAAGGAATTCCGCCTATATTTACTGATTGTATACTGCGATAGAACTGATGAGAACGATATTCCTCTTCATCATTTGGATACGGAAAAAGAACATAGGATCCAAACATTAATTTTTCATTTAACAAACCTTCTTTAGATACTATCGCGTCTCTATATCGATGCATAGTATTTATATCTGCAACCTTAGGTCCGGGTTTCTTGTCTGGATAATGTTCATCCGGATTCATTTCAACTTTATACTTCGCATCAAAAACATACTGGAAATGAGCATATTTTCCTTCCGCGTTTGTTCTTTTTGTAAGTTTAAGAACATTATCCGGAACCTGCTTAACGGTATCTGAAGGGTACTCTCCCGGATTATAAACAAGTTCAAATTTATCTCCGGTTTTTGCATCTATAAATTTTACTTCGGATTTTCGTTCTTTAGATAAAGTTACCGTTACCCCCTTGCGATTAGCCTTGATAATGTCATTTCCTTCATCAAGAAGTGTATATCTTTTTTTCATAATATTCACAAGCTTAATAAAACACCAATACTCATAAAGTGTAGATGTTTCCTTAAGTGAAAAATTATATACTTCGCCGCTGAAGGATATTCCTCTCTGAACTAATTGAAAATACCTATATAGGTCTCTATATCCGGGTGCCATTTGAAATACCAACGACATCGTATTTATGCTTTTAAGCTGAGAAACCTCATCAAACACAGGATTTTTCAATTGACCGTCAATCTTCGATATCATGCTATCGATTTTAGTCAAAATCTCGGGATCAGCAGTCTTTTCAGGATCTTTGAAACCAGCTAAATAGATACGTTTAAAACTTTTTAGCTTTTTTATCGTTGTCAAAAGCATGAATTTTACAAGTTGATTTTCTGTCGTATCATACGAGACTCTTTTTTGAACCCCTAAAGCATAACTCACGCTTTTTCGTCCTTTAGAACGATTAATACACTCCGGATGCTTTGTAATCCACTGCATGGATTTACTGTCTGTTTTTTTAATCTTATATTCGGGAACAACATTATGTTCTTTAAGTAGCCTATGATTTGGCTTTTGCATAATAATTTTTGTAGCTTTGTAATACTTATCAAATAGCTGACTTATAAGTGAAAAGAATATTGCAGGCACTTTATTTCTTGTATCACTAATAGTACCTAATGAGTAGGTCGAGTTAATGAAATCAATTGCCGCTGCTTCAACCATTTCATTTATGTCATTTCTAATAGCCTCATAATCATCCTTATAAGAAAGCTTAGAAGGAAACACTTCTATTTCTATCACAAGTCTATTGCCTTGATCATCAAAAAATATCAAGTTTGAATACCCGACATTATTACCAAAATTTATCACACCGCTAATTCGATCAGGTTCTTTATCGTCTATCGGTGATATAGCTTCTCTTATATATTTATCTGAATGATCAAAGTATAAATTCTTTCCTGCTAATGTTCTTGCACTTATGAGATAATCAGATTGTTCGAAAAATAGCGGTGCCGTTTCTTCTAAAATGTAATCTTTCCCTTTAGACTCACAGTCATCTCCGCAAATAGAAAGCGAATCAATACTTCCCCACACTTCTATTTTTGATGGCTGTTTCAAAAGAGCATCAGAAGAAAGAGAAGTGTCTTTTCTTCTCTTTATAGTGACACGTATATTAGACGCGACTAAATCGATTATTTGATTAGACCCAGAAAGAGGTAAAATCATCGTCTTCATATCTCCTAAGCATTGAACAAATCTTCTGTGCGCTCTTAGGATAATCCGCAGATCCGCCTTCAGCTAAATAGTTTTCCATTTTCTTCGAATCAGATTGTCCGTTTTTGCTTACATATGGACCTGCGCAAATCTTAAATAATTCTTTTAAGATAGTCGCTATTTGCTCCGAGCTCCCCTGAATTCTAGGAAGAATTTTCTGCATTATTTGGTTATCGAATGCTTGCTTTTCTGATAACAATTCCATTTTCTCGTTATATAACATGTAGAAAATTATCTCGTCACGCATTCTATATCCAAAGTGAGCATCATACTTTTTTAAAATATCATTTATTGATGAAACTTTTTTGTTCAACGTCAAAACAGTTTCCCATCGATCAGAGCAATCATTTCTTAGATTTAAATAATCAGCTCTTAAAAAGTCATTATTCAAATTGATAATATCAACTTCTTCATCCTTAGGATCTGCTAATTCCAAATCAACGATCGAAAATTCAATAGTATTTGCCCTATCTAATACCTTCTTGCTGAAAGGAAAAGTCGTTTCATCCATATTTACTGTTCCGATAATATAAAGATTCTCTGGTATTATCAGATTTGAATAAAGTTTCTCAGCCTCCTTATCTCCGACATAACAGCTCTTAGGAATAAGCTTATCCGTTTTTATTTTTCCTTCCTCGCTCCAATCCCTAGTCTCCATTACAGAAAGAAAATCGCTGAAATAGTATTCCACACGGGCCAAATTCATCTCATCCAAACATAAAATATACGGTAATTCAGGATCATTCTCCGCTTTTTTTATAAATTCAACAATCGCACCTGGAATGAATTTATTGTCCAAATTTACATGACCAAAAAGATCTGTGGAATCAGACCAATCCGGTTTTACTGCCACTTGCAAATATCTTCCATTATCAAAAGCTCCAATTGCTTCAGCAAAAAGACGAGCCATTCTAGTTTTTCCAGTTCCACTCGTACCTGCAAGCAAAACGAAAGGCTTTGATTTTAAACATAGATAGAAATTTGCTAACAATTCTGTATCGTATTTAAACCCTTTTGACTCAATATAATATGCAATATTATCTATAATGTTTTTATCTGCCATATCTTCTCTTTTTTCTTTCTTATCGTCCTTTTTTGAAGCACTAAACACCTTGTCAAAATAAGTCTGATATACCTTTATGAACTTCTCTAAATCAGCTAATAACGCATCATCATCTTTTAAAGAATCCACAGTATATTTTTTATAATATATACATCCTGCATCATAAGGTTTCGAACCGGTATTTACCGAATTATATTTCAAATCAACAAAAAAACCTAATTTGTTTCGTATTTCACTAGCTTTCTTTTCTAGGTTTTCTGCTGTCTTTCCGTTTTTAGATGTAGCTATACCTGTAAAAGAAATCTTCGTATTTTCTTTCTCACCCTGAGCTACATCAGTCGCCCCCTGATTCAGCGTTAAATACAACTCTTTAGTGTCCTTATTCACTAAATAAACAATATATACACCCTTTTGAGCTGTCGTTGTAATTCTTTTATCAAAAATGGCAACCCACGGTACATCTGTCCAACGGCCAGATCCTACACTCCCTTTAATTTTATAATTTTCATTTTTAATAGATGCCTTTATTTTTTCAACAATATCGCGACGCACTAAATTTCCTAAAGGTCTTTTAAAATTTTCCGTTTTTCGTGCATCTTTTAATTCTGAATCATACTCCGTAATAAGCTTTAGAAACATTTCATGTAATTCCATGTGCACCACCTTTTTTTATATCAGTTTGTATCTAGCATTTCTTCCTTTTTTCACACAACTAATAATTTTTCTATTCTTTAGTTCGAGTAAGCATTCATCCGCCGCTTCTTCAGAAATATCAAACAATTCAGCTATTTCTTGCCTAGAAATACTACCATGCATTTTTATATAATTCGAAACAACCTGCTCTCTATATCCGTTAAATATATTTAAACAATCGAGAATATAATATGCCATTGTTTCAACTACAGGTATCGAAACCGAATTCCCAAATTGTTTATACTTTTGAGTTTCAGGCATTCCTTCTGGAAATGAAAAATTATCAACACCATTCTCATCTACAAATCCATATCCAATAAAACCTTGAAGACGACCCCATTCAGTAGGAGTCATAATTCTTACATTTTGGGTATTTAGTCCTCCCTTTTTCTTTTTTACCGAAGGATCATCCAGATTATATTTAGGCATTTTCTGTATTATCAGATTTCTTTCTTTTCCCGACCCCCCTGTTGCCAATATTGTATTAGCTATTCTCCTTCCTCTTCCGGGTGAATTAACTATACAATATCCAAATCCATTTCCTTTACTTTTATTTCTTTTCTTATGATTTACCAAAGTATTTAAATATGACTCCGACATGTAATAACGTATATTCACTCTTCTTTCAAGAATTTGGCTTAAAGTCCGATTTAATAGCGGATTATCTTGTAATGTCGGCCACAATTCTTCTGGAAGTTTGTCGTCAATAAACCCAAACAATCCTTTATATAGTTTTTTATCAAACGCAATGAAATAAGCTCTTGGTCTATTTTGTGGTAATCCATAATCCTTAGTATTTCTTATAAGATTTTTATGTTTAATTACAAAATTTCCTTGTTGATCATATGAGATACCTATAACTTTGTAACCAAGTTTTTTCTCTAAAGAATCAATAATTATATGTATTGTTTTCCCTTTATCGTGAGATACTATATTTTGAACATTTTCCAGGAAAATCACCTTTGGGCGGGTTCTTTTTACAATTTGTTTAATATCAAAAAATATAGTTCCTTTAGTCGGATCTTCAAATCCTTCTTGATTTCCTTGGCTACTGAATGGCTGGCACGGAAACCCTGCAAGTAAAACATCGTATGGCGTATCCGCAACCTTATTCTTAAACTCATCACTTGTTAAATCATTTCTCGGATCATCTCCATTGAAATTATGTTCATATGTTCTGGCAGCATATTCATCAATTTCCGCTGATAAAACATTGTGAAAATGTCCCGTTCTCTCAAATCCCCTACGAATTCCTCCGATTCCGGCACACAAATCTATTGTTCTATACATTTTTCTCACCACCTATAATTACTTCACATGAAATTCCAGATAAATCAATTGTATATGAAATGGAATTTATCCCTTCCGGTTCCTTTCCACCAACAAACGATTCATCTATTATTTTAGGGAACTTTTCATCAACATAGTATTTATAAACATTCCAAAGAATAAATTTACGATCTCTTGAACTTTTCCCTAACTCAAAGCCTTTTTTGCTCAGCAAAAGATTTATATCAGAAACATCATATCCGTCATTCGCCAATCCATATACAATATCATTAATTGAATAACCTGTATCTGATGACATTTCAAATACACAAAAATATAAATACAAATCTTTTTCAGGTGGAGCCTTTAATTGAGATTTGCCATGAACTGTGATCTCTTTTTTGCTTCTTGATAAAGTTGACTTTACCTCTATCAACATCTCATCTGATTCAATATCGGCCGAACTGCCCTTAGGGCCGTTCCAAATAGCTTTCACCCCTTTTCGTACTAAATAGTCATATACCCATAATTCACCTAAAGTATCATATACCATTTCCTCAACATTCTTGTTTCCTAGAATTTGTTTCATCTCAATCCACCACTTAAGAGGTGAATCTGTAATTTCATTCCTAAATTCTCCGTATTCTCCAGGAAAAATAAATTGTTCACAAAGTGAACTGAAAACAGTTTTATTTGTAGCATCTTCCGTTGTTAATGTTAAAAAAATGTGAGTTGATTGATCTTCTTTGGTATAAAAACTCTGAGTCTTAAGTTTAGCATTTGAAAAATCCTCATTTATTTGTATATCTTGTTCTATAGGAAGGGCAACTCCATAGTAGCCATCCATTTTAAAAGTAAAAGCAGGATATTTATCATCCAATGAATCTACTCTCTGTAAATGACCATTTATATCATTTTCCCAATTACTTAGAATATTATTCCTCAGAGTCATCATTTTCCTCCTCCTGTCCTATACTAATAGGTACTTCATCAAATAAAGTCTTAGCATATTTTTCTTCTCCTCCAACTAACAATGAAGGCTCAATTGTTTTACATTTAACATTATTAAGTTTTGTTACTCCAGCAAAGTATTTTGCTTTGCTCTGACGTGATGAGTATTCTAACATCAAAGCTCTATAAACAGATAATCTATACCCCTTCCCAGGCGTTTCAATTAACTTATTAATATTATCAACTAAGTTGTCCTTTAAAACCTCATAAGTTTTGCTGCTGTCACCTTGCCACGACAAGAAAACATACCACCATAAAGTCTTTATCCATATTCTTCTGGTGCCACTATAGAATCTTTTTTTATTGATATTCTTGGATCCTTGCTCCATTTTAGCAGGGTATCTGAGATTCGTTAAGTCGGGGATAATTTTAACAGATATGTATCTCCACATATCATCATTAGCCGCATCTGATACGGAAAACTCCTCCTCGCCAGGTCTTAACAATTCAAATATCTTCAATCCAACATTTAAATCAAGCAAATATAATTTATTTCTGTTTTCACAAGCTTCCGGATAGTATTTATCAAATACTTGCTTTATTTCATTTCTCACAAAAATATCATATTGACTTAATCCATCAGTGTTGATTTCTTCTTTATTCCATTGAGCAAATACTTTCTCTTCAAATTCTTCTTTAGTCATAGAATCATATTCGTTTACAATTTTAATAGCTTCATCTAAAGAGAGTGTTCCGAACTTATTCATTTGTAACCTCCGACAGATCCGTCACCTCAGCTGCTTTACTTCGAATTGCTTCTTGCATAAATTTATGGATTTTTTCGTAATCATCATTAAAATCAAACTTATCCTTACACAAATCATACATTCTTGATAATTCAGCCCCAATCGTTCCAGGTTTTCCTTTTTTTAACTGCATATCCTTAAATTCTTGTGGACTAAGCTTTTTAAACAAAAGAGAATAAACACTAGCTGTAATTTCGTACATCATTTCAATATTCTGTATTCCTTTAGCTGTAACCTTCGGACAGCTTTTGTTTTGTGAGTTCAAATAAACCACAAAACTGCTTGCCCCAAACATTGCATCTTCAGAAGCATCTTCCCAATTATAAAAATCAACCCACCAAAGAGCATCGGTGTCAAATTTGTCTATTACAAACGGGAACGGAATTGTTTCATCACTTACTTCTAACCGATATGTTTCAAATTCACCCAAAATTCTTCCTGCAACGTTATTAAGTATTTCCTCTCCTTTTTTCACTTCCAACGCTGCTTCTTTTAAGTAAAGAATTATTTTTAAATCAAGTAGTCCTTTTACTTCTCCTGGAAAGAAAGTATGTTCAAAATACATTGACCATCCATTTTCGCCAAGCTTTTCTGAACCCTCTCGCGGAAGAATACACCCCGACATCGAAGTTGATGCATTCGTCCAGATAATACAAATTCCTAATTTCGATTCTTCACAAGCTACACCATCTTCTCCCCAAAGATAGTAAGGATCATTTATTTTCAGATCACGACATATGCGTAATGAATCGCGTCTCGGATCCCATAAAGTATCTTTGATTTTCCCCGAAGAAACGTTCAAAGAACTCACTCCATACTCGTTACATTTCATAAAATAATAATCATCGGTAGGAATAATATTGATTTTTTTTATTAAATCCTTCCTACTTTCAAGCGTAGGGTAAAAACGAAAACTCATATTAATCACCTCATATCTTCGGATGCTACAATATCATATTCATATTCTGTGCCTAAGGTAGCCAACGAAATAGTTCCTTCTAAAACAACACTATCAGTGATAGGCTTATCAAAAGAAATATATAACTTTGTTAATCCTTGACTAGTTTTTCCGGCTTTGATTTCATGACACAAGGAATATTTGAGTTTATCTTCTATGGCTTTAGTCCCTCTTGTCGATAAAATTGCATCATAATTTATTGTTTCACCCTTAGTAGTGATTTTCATTATTCTAACTTCCGAAAATTCAACAGGGAACTTCGATCTAATATCCTTTTCCCATTCCAAACAATGCATATTGCTTCCATCCGAAAATAGAATAGGATTAACACTTATATTTTTTACACCATTTTTACATTCCAACAAAAATTTAAGTACCTGTCTGTTTCCTCCAAATTCATATATCTCAGATTCAAATCGTAACTTCTTAGAAGTTGAACTACCGCCATGATCATTTCTTTTATCTGAGAAAGATCTTCCAAGTTTTCCTTTAGAAATATTTATCATCTTAGAAAAAGCATTTCCTAGTCGATCGGCATTTGATCCATTTTGAGGTAAAATGTCTCCACGTATAAGATTTTTAATGCTATCACTTACACGTTTCTGAATACTGGAAACTATCGTCATACGATCATGATCTTCCCAGCCTTCATGGTCAGAAGCCTCACAAGAAATAAGATATTCCTCAAGTGTTTTCCCCGCGTATTTTTTTACGGAAAGATTTTTCTTTAATCTTTTATTTTCTCCCAAACAAGGAACAAAGAAAGAGAAAACATACTCATTTTCATCTTCAGGTAATGGAATGCCGTGAACCCATTCGTCTTTATATGCATAATCAATCACCATTCCTAATCTTCGAGAATACATCACTATCGGGCTTCGGCTATCAAATTCTTCATAATATCCCAAAAGGATAAAAGGTGTTAAATTTTCTCCCTGATCTATATTTACCTGGTTTTGGGGGATTTTGGCCGTAGCCAAATAACCTACTACAGTATTCCCGTCTCCAGAGTTATCTATGTAATTCCTAATGCTTATAGAATTAATTGTGTTTTCGTACAAAGGCGACCATTTTGTTTTGCTTTCGTTATTACAGCCATAAGATCTGGTTAATGCCGCTGTATAAAGCCTTTGTGTCAATTGAAAAAACGGATACATTGAATCATAATTAATCAATTCTCCATTTACACTCGCATATAACCATTTTTTTCTTTCCGGTAATTTGGGTAAATCTAAGTTGTTAATCACCGGAGCATACCACTTTTGAATTGATAATTTTAAATATTCTATAAATCCTTCTTCATCAACATAAGTCCACGCACATCTATCTTTAATATCCGGAAGAACTTCCATTTCTTCGGATATCATGTTAGTCATTAATTCAGAATAATCAACATACGGAATAATTACTGAGGTTCCAGTTTCTCCCTTCTTGAATGGTTTTATACCGAAAATGTCTAAGTACTCATTTATCTCTGTTTCATTTTGTAAAGGAAGTATATTGGCATCAAGTCCTTCTCCGTCTAATGATTTACCCCACCATGCTTTTCCCGCAGAATTAGAACCGTTTATATGTCCTCTTAGAATAGCATTTTCGTTTTCTTCATTCTCAATCAACGTAACAATTAATCTTGATTCATATTCATCTATTTCGTTCTTTATTTGAGAATAGTAAATTACAAATCCCTGGCCAACGCCATAATATGCACTCTTGCCATATCCCCAGTTTCCACCGGAATATTTTTGCGTTTGCGCTTTTCCTGTATCAAAAACTAATCTATAGTAGTTTCCATGGTCATTTTCATTTTCTGAGGATACCGTAAGCGGTCCGGTAAGTCCTGTTGTTCCACCGTCTCTGATTTCCAAGTATTTGCTATTTGTCAAAGAAAATCTTTTCTTTATTTTTTCATCTAATCCCTCAAGAGTGTCAATAAATCTTTTTCCATCAAATTCATGAACATTAAATGCTACCGAAAAGAAATCTCTATTAGGAAACTTATCCGCCGCATCCGAACAGTTTTGTACAACTTCTCTAACCAGCAAATCAATTTTAGATAAATGCCAATTTTGCATGGCCTCAAGAGTCATATGGCCATATGCCACGCCTTGAAAACTATTCAAAACTTTACTCTTCAATATCATCTTCATCCTCCTGTGGAACACTCACTACAACACTTTGTATATGATCTTTATAAGTAGGTTCGCCTCCAATTATAATACTGTAGCCAATCAAATCCGATTCAATTCCTAATTTTGTTTTTCGTTCTGAAGGTTTACCCCCGTCTTTGCTTATGCAATAAATTAATAAAAGTGGTATATCTGAATAGCCAAGCTTACCTCTAATTGCCTCAACATTTTTACCCTTTTTTCCGAGATTAAGACTCGCTTTATCCGTACAAGAATCCGCATCAATATCGCAAATTCCATCTTTACCGGATCTCATAGAACCGATGTCTATATGAGTTGTAACATCTTTTAGCTTTGTACGTTCAACTTTACCTAATTTAACATTCAATCCGTTAATTATCCATTTATCTCCCTTATAAATTGAAGAACCACAAACAGCAACGTTCCAATACTTATAATTTCCGTTTTCGTTTTCTTTACCAAACCATGAAATAAAATCACGCATTTGATCAGTAAATCTTGAAGGGGAATACTCTTTAAACGAAAAAATATATTCCAAAATAATTTCAGTTGAAATATTTTTCCAAATATGGGATCTTTCAGGATAAACATTCGATTTTTCCGGTTCACCTAATTTGCATAAAAATTCTTCTGTTAAATTCAAATTTTCTTTTAGAATCGTGCTATCTTGAATAAACTCAGTAACTTCATAACTTTCACAACTATAGTCCATACTACATGGAACCATAAATTGACTCTTATTCTTTGCCGTAATTAAAAATCTGGCAATTGAAGAAGTACTCATCACTGCTGGAAATAAGACTTTAGGATCCTTTCCCATCTCCTTGTAACTGCTTAATGTTTTTCTTAGCTTTTCATCAACTAATTCGAGTACTTTATATTTTTCTATTACTTTAGGAGTCATCCAAATTCTAGGATATAGTTCATACCCTTTTCTATAACCATACCAGCGCGCCATTTGCATCAACGAATCTGCTTGATTTGAATTACGAGTAAAGAAAGTACAAACCAATCCTTCTATTGTTAATCCCCTTGATAAAGTATTTCCTCCTATAACGATAAAGGCAGGAGTTTTTTTCATATTGTTTAATTTTTCATCATTAGGATATATAATTCGAAGTTGAATATCGGAATCATCAGCGTATTTTCTAGCACTACAATTATCAACACAAACATGAATACCTGTTTCGGAATATTCCAAAGGATTATTATCATCGGAAACAATTTCAATATTTTTAAATTGTTCATTTAGTATAATTTGAATCTCCGGAATAAGTTCCTCAAACGTCGGATAGGCTTTATCTACATACTCCAAATCTTCATATAAGGAATATGATTCAACCAAGCTCTCATAGGAAAAACTGCTCGTTTCTTTCTCATAAACTTCACGACATAATGATAAGACGCTTCCGTTTTTTCTGTTTTTTTCAAACCAAAGTTTTAAAGCCTCATAGAAACGAAAATGCGCTTGATTTCCAATTGATGTATGAATAAGCATACTGATCGGTTTTTTCCAATCTTTTATTCTTAATGCAGCGACACAACAAATAAACCATGCTACTGCTTCCTCAAACTCTTTAGGAAAAACAGTATCATCTCCCTTTGATATTTTATTTATTTTTTTGTAGGCTTCATCAGGAACTGGTCTGATAATATCCATACCGGGAAATTCTTCCTCTTCTTTTGATCCCCAAATGGCTTTTGATCCAAAATAACTATTATTTTCAGGAAGACACATAATAAAATCCTTAGGGTATAAAGAATCTTTGTATGCTTCATTTAAGACATTTGCATATGGTGTAGCAGTAAATGATATATAATTAATTGCTTGAAAATTACTTTTGGTACCATCCTCTCCGACACCATTTGCTAAATTCATAATTTTATTATTTATTGCTGTACGATTGATTTTTTCAGGATCCGTCATATTCGCCGTGTTTATACTTGCCTGATCAGCCTCATCATCAATTATCAGAATTCTTAATCTACTTGCTATAGTTTTATCAGAATGTAACCAGTGTAATAATTTATCTAACCTGGAAGCTTGTTTAAGGCATATCATTACATAGGTTTCATGATATCTGTCCTTTACAAAAGTATTCGGTTCGCTAAAATTGAAACGCGCATCTCGTATCGAAATTGTTTTATTATCAGAAATATCTTTCAAAAAATCCTCATTTGAAGAAGATTCCAAAAAATGCCAATCTGCATCCTGGCATCTACTAATATCATTTATAAATCTGTCTCTTGTTTGAACACGTAAATTTTCTATTGTTCCCGATAAAATTATAATAAAATTCCAATCATAATGAGCTGCCATGGTGACAAGTCCAATCATGGCTGCCGTTTTCCCAGACTGAACACTTCCCATGACAAGTCCTTTTTGAGGTCCTTTTTCGCGCGTATCTTTTCTTATACGATTCAATAACCAATTGCAGCTTTCCGTCAAATTCTTTATGGAATCTTGAGACATTCTAATTTTTCCATCTAATTTTCCTTCAAGCTTTTTTTCATAAAGAACCCACGCATCGTGAGCTCCACTGGGAATTGGATAAGAAACCACACTAGACTCAGCATATATTCCATTTACAGAATCTTTATCAATTTCAATGTAACTACTTTCAACCTCAGAAACCAATATAATCCATTCCTCGGGAGTCATATCCATCGGAGCATACATTAGCGGACATTTCATTTTTTGAAATTCTTCGTCAAATTTCTCTTCAGGAACACATAATTTTTTTATCTCATCCCACGTATATTGTTCTTTTTTCTTTTTTATAATCCAATCAACACTTGTTTTATAAATGTTTTCATCTTTCATATTTATGCCCTCTAAAACACTATCGTTTTGCTATTGTTTGTTCAATCAAATCTGCGCACTCTTTCGTGCTCTTTTTTATTTCTTTCCCCCAAAATCGAAGAACAATCCATCCTTCTGAAGCCAACCTTTTATTTACTTCTATATCTCTTTGAATGTTTTTTTCTATTTTAGGAATCCAAAATTCACGTCTTGTTTTAATTTCGCTTTTTTTATTATCCCAATCATATCCATGCCAGAATTCGCTATCGCAAAAAACTGCCACTTTTTTAGAGGGAAACGCAATGTCCGGTTTTCCAAATATCGTCGAAACATTCTTTCGATATCTAATTCCTCTTGACCATAATTCTTTTCGTAATTTGATTTCAATATCAGAGTCTTTATTTTTTACTCGCTGCATATTGTAACTAATTTGTTCTTTTGTCTTTTTCAATGCAGCTCCTTTCTTTGTGTACTGTCTCGCCACAAAATCATATTCTTTTCCTAGGACGACCTATCTTTTCATCAGGTTTATTCGCATTCTTGGGAATTATCCATCGACCACCTAATAGCTGAGCTCCTTTTATTTTCCCCATTTTGCAATAATCTTGAACTCTACGTTGAGAAATATTCCATATTTTGGCAGCGTCCAATGAAGTCATATAGTTCATAAAAACCTCCACTTTTTGCAAAGAATAAAATACATTTTTCTATAAAATAAATTATATAATAAGCTCCTACTGTTTACAATAAAACTCAGCGCGTTTGCGAAAGATTTTTCATAAAAAAGTCTTCCGAAAAAATCGGAAGACTTTAACTTATTTATCCGGAACTTATTACTCTACTCCAAAATCCCCAGTATACTCTCCAACCTTAACAAGCTTGTTATCCGCAACCACGAATTCGAAGCCGTCGCTCCAGGGAGTGTCGCCCTCCATGATAAACCATACATGTTCGGGGTCTCCGCCTTTTTCGGTGGATACATGCATCGCCTTGAGTTTGATGTATGGCAGGATATTATCACCGTCGCCGTAGTCGGCCACTTCATCTATGCCGGGACCCTCGCTGATGCTCTTAATCTGCTCAAAATGCTCGTGTGCCTTGTTGACTATGGTTTCCTTGGAAATAGAGTTAAAGAACTTGATACAGGCGTTTATATACTCATCCGTCGCGCCGTCATCATACACTTCAACATTTGTCTCGAAGAGTGTTGCCCGGACTTTTCTTTTTTTATCTTTTTTATCATCTGAAAAGAACTTATCCGGGGAAATGAAATACACTATACTCATCACGAAGAAAAGTGTAAGTATCGCTCCCAATATTATTACTCCGACGGGGCTGTAAATCCTGCCCCAAAACGCTATCAGCATCACGATATAAAACACTTCAAAACACGTCGACAGAATCAATGGTAATAATAGTTTTTTTCTGTTTTTGCTCATAATAACCCGCCTTCAATACAAAGATTAAACTAATTTTATCTTTCCAAGAAATATTTTAATTTAATCCTTTTGCATTTTCAATACATACACCGCCCATGCAAGGCAGATAATGCAGGCGATAATATTTATCAATCCGAACTTCAAATCTGTAATTCTCTCAAAGTACCTGTCACACGTTGCTATGGTTACATATCTGATGAGTTCCGATATCAGGATGAGGAAAGAAAATACATAGAGCTTATTTCTTTTATGATCTGTCTTTATTCTGAGGCTGCATGCTATTAGCGAAGCGAATAATATGACTGTGAGGATTATTCCGATTATTTTAGGAGCGGTAAATAAGCATACAATTCTTTCGCCAAACGGTGTGAGCGGCGCGGATACAGTCTTGGGCATAAGCTCGGAATATCCATGCCTTTGTCCGAATACATAAAACGCAAATGTCGGAGGTGTAATCGTTGAGAGATACCCCGTGATTCTCGTACCCACACTCGCCGCGAGAGCCACAATAAGGTTAATTACGCCTGTATGAGACTTACGTATAAAATACATGCAGTAACAGAATATAAAAGCCACATCCAGCAGTAAAACTTCCCAGACCAGGTAGCTGCTTTCCCTTTTGGTTTCCGCTATCGGAACATATATTAAACTGACCTTATATATTGCCATTCTCCTGAATACCACATTAAACAAATTGCTGTATGTAAGCATACCAAGGAAAAGATGTGCGATCATAACCGCCAAAGATGATGCGAGCCACCTGGATTGTTTATCTTTTATGATTGATAAAATAACCAATACCAAAACAGCCGCCAATAGCGTCAATTGTATCGGAATCAAATACTCTGCATGATTTATGCTCCAATTTAACACTCTGTAGTAAATCCTCAACCAATCCATCTTTTTCTCCTCTTTTATGAAAAAAAACTCACCTGACTTATAAACAATCAGGTGAGATATTCGTTACGATTTATCTTATTTTAAAAGCATTTCTTGCCATGTTCCTGCATGCAGTTTGCAACATCGGGACATTTATAGCATATTTCGTTTTTGCTGTATTCCTGGGCGAAAAATTCTTTTACGTTATCCAGTGTAGTATCTGCGATATTGGTTAATGCTTCCTCCGTCAGGAAAGCCTGATGCGATGTTACTATAACATTCGGCATTGAGATTAAACGTGCCAGAGTATCATCATCAACAATATGATTGGAATAATCATGGAAGAATACATTCGATTCTTCTTCATATACATCCAGGCATGCTGCACCGACTTTTCTTTGTTTTATACCTTCTACCAGAGCTTCCGCATCAATTAATGCACCTCTGGAAGTATTAATCAGCACCACGCCTTTTTTCATTTTTGCAATGCTGTCTTCATTTACCATATGACGATTTTCATCGGTTAACGGACAGTGGAATGAAATAATATCGCTTCTTTCCCACAACTCATCTAATGAAACATATTCTATTCCACTTCCTTCTGCAGGGAACTTGTCATATGCTATTACATGCATTCCGAAACCTCTGCAGATGTCTATGAATATTCGGCCGATTTTACCGGTTCCGACTACACCTACAGTTTTCCCGTGAAGATCAAATCCGGTCAGTCCGCTTAAACTGAAGTTAAAGTCTTTGGTACGAATATATGCCTTATGAATTCGTCTTATAGATGTTAACAGAAGCGCCATGGCATGCTCTGCTACGGCATACGGCGAATACGCAGGAACTCTTACAACATGAATTTTTTCATAAGCATACTCAATATCCACATTGTTATATCCCGCACATCTTAAGGCAACCAGTTTTACATTCATTTTTGTCAGCGAATCAATAACCTTCCTGTTAATATCATCATTGACAAAAACGCAGACTACATCATACCCTTCTGCCAGGCGAACGGTTTCTTCTGTTAATCGTGTATCATAATAATTTATTTCAAACTCTTCGTTTATATTTGATTTAATGAAAGAATTTTTGTCGTAATCCTTTGCATCAAAAAAGGCTATTTTTATCTTTTCCATTTCCATTCTCCTTAGTTTAGCATTTTATACAGTTCTTCAGTCGCCAGTCTGGCTTTGGCTACGATTGCTTTCTCCTGATCTTTGGGGACGGGGTATAGTGTCATCTTTTACTTTATGTCGTAAATATAATTCTTAATAATCTCTTTGAATTTCTCGGGTTCGGTCTTATAGATAAAGTGGTTGCCCGGAAGATAGGCCACTTCAGAATTGCCCATTTTCTCAAGATACGGGAGCAGTTCTTTTTTATTCGCTTCTTCGCTCTCGGGATCCGACAAATCTCCGTGCCTTGCGGAGATATAGAGTTTCGGGACGTCCGTTTCTGTGAGTGCGTTCCATGTAGTGTTGCGGTTTCTTTTAACCATCGCGCCTTCATTTGCAGTCGCATCGGACGGGATTGATAACTGCTGGAGGATGCAATATGCTCTCCATTCATCCTTTGAAAGGCCGGCGTTATTCGTAAGCAATGCAGGGAGCAGAATGTCTCCGAGGCCGAAGTTTACGGCTACTTTGTATAAAAATGTTCCCGATGCTTTGCCCTGCATATCTTCCTCTGCGATAGGCTCAACATATGTACCGTCAATGTTGATGAAAGCCTTGATTTCCTCAGGATACTTGCTGACCCAGTAGGAAGCGTATGTACCGCCCATGGAGTGCGCCATGAGGATATAGGGCTCTTCGATGCCTGCAGCTTTTACGGCGCTTCGGTATTCTTCGACGATAGCTTCAACGGTTCTGGCTTCCTTGGTGTCGTCGCTTGCGTCCCATCCGCGTCTTCCTACGTAAATAAACTGATACTCATCTTCAAGTTCTTTGAGTGAAGGTCTTATTTCAGCCGACATTCCACCGCCCATTCCACTTAAAACAACGATGTTTCCCCTGCCGTTTTCATTACCGAATTTCGCCACGTTCATTGTATAATCTCCGACTGAAACCGGATTGTAATAGCCTTGCTCGGCCAGGAATTTCATATCCGCAGAATGCTTGATTTTGTGGAAGATGAAGAGGCCTGCGAGGAGAGCCACAAATGCTATGGCAAGCACGAGCAGGACTTTGGCTGGGTTGAATTTTTTCTCTTTATTCTGTTTCATTTTTTTCTCTCTTCCTAATTATTGTGCAGGCGCGAACTGCGTCCATGAAGTCGCTTTCTTTTATGCCTGTTGCCCAAAGATCGGGCAAGACGATTGCTTTATAGGCTTCGAGCCCTTCTTTAGAGAACTCGTCAAATATAACGTATGTGCGCGCGTAGTCGAATACTGCGGGTGCAAGCCTTGCGTTCATCCAGTCTATGATTACGTAGTCTGCTTTGTCGCGCGGCAGCATGATGTTTAGAAAATGCATGTCCAGATGACATACGCAGGATTTCTCTTTGGCCGATAAACGCGTGATGATTTCAAGCACTTCGTCGTGGTCGGCATCACTTAAGCCCATGCCAGCGGTGTCTTTTAGGAGGGGCATATTGATGCCTGTTGCGTCTGTATTGTGTACGAAGCGGAATGCATCGGCCAGTGTGTTAAAGCAGGTGATGTCGCCCGTCAGTGCTCGTTTTTCAAGCATTTCGCCATCCACGAAATCCATTTTGATGATGTGTTCGTCGTCCGTGTCATAATACCTGACGCTGCAAAGTCCGGCGTCGTTGACGGCCTTTTGCTGGCTTTTTTCGAACGCTATCCACTCCGCGGGATAGGTTGGTTTATATACTTTGTAGGCATAGCCTTCGTACAGAAAAACCTCTGCCTGCGCGCCGGTGCCTATCAGTTGTTGTGTTCCGTCAAATTGCATTGTTGTGCCTCGTGATTCAAGTGTCTTTTATGAGCGGGATTTAGAAGAAACGATAAAGCAATACTTCGTATAAAAACAAAAATACGCATAATAAACTCGGAAGTATTGAAAGTATACTTAATACTATTCCTATGTATGCTTTGGGAAGGCCTCTGTCGTCCTTAAGCGTTGCTATACCGCTGACAATACCCGCAACAGGCATTATGGGAAGCAGAATCATGATGTACATCATTCTGTTTAAAACAAAATAAACGAAGATACATCCGATACTGCACAATAATCCAATCAGTCCGAATTCAAATGCAAGCTTTGCCTTTCCTATAGCCTGAGGAAGGTGATCGGGTGCTACCTGGTCAAACTGCTTGGCGTTGGCATTCTCGCTATACTCTTCCTCAATGAATTCATTCTGTTCGTTGTTGAAATTTCCGTCCATGGTAGTTCTCCTTTACTGACTTGGTAACCATTACATTATACCATAAATTTTGACACTGGGGGACGGGGGTGGAGTGTCATTTTTGACGCCGAAAAAACTTTCAAAAACCTCTTTACATTTTCGAACATTTGTTCTATTATATGCTTACCCCCTAAAAACAGGGGAGCCAGGCACACTGTGTGAGCCAGGCACCCTATAGATGGAGAATCGTATGAATTATCAGATAATCGCGGTTGACTTCGACGGAACCCTTTGCTACAGCAACTGGCCCGAGCTCGGAGAGCCCAACCTTCCCTTAATTGAATATCTGAAAGCCTGGCAGAAGCAGGGCAACAAGCTGATTCTCTGGACCTGCCGTGCCGGAGACGCGCTCGATCGCGCAGTATCATGGTGCAGTGAACATGAGCTTTCTTTTGACGCCATAAACGACAATCTTCCGGAAATTGTCGAACTCTATGGCAACAACTCCCGGAAGATAACTTGTGATTATTATATTGATGATAAGGCATTTCTGCCTGCGATGATTGGATGACTTAGTTTAGTATCTTATACAGTTCCTCAGTCGCCAGTCTGGCTTTGGCAACGATTGCTTTCTCCTGATCCTTCGGGAAACAGTAATACTGAACCTGAGGAGTTCCGATGCAAATCATATCGCCGATTTCATACCAGAAATAATCGGCGTAAAGACTGTAAGTGCTTTTGCCCGACTGGATATATTTTAACTTACCTTCGCAGCCTGCCAGTTCAAAGCCATCTCTGTTGTGAACAAGCCTGCCTTCACCGACACTGTAAATGCTCTTCATATCCACGAGCATTTTGATTTCGACATCGGTATCAAGGAGATACCTGCCTTCTTCGAGTTCTTTTCTGACCTCGTCTCTTTCCCACGCATACCAGTCTGTTACATACTTAAATTCTGCATTTCCGTCTGACGAGGTGAGGGTTCCGTTTTCTTCAAGCGTGTACTCTTTGCCACAGCCCGCACAGGTTATATGTATTCCTTTGCCAAGCATATGGCCCTCGCTCTTGCATGCAGGGCATTTATACAATACACGATGAATCCCGTCCGCTCTGAAGGGTTCATCGATGATAACGTTCTTTTCATGCTGCGCTTTGAAATGGTCGTACTTAAATTCGGCGCTTAATATTTCATTGAGTTCATCGTTACTCTTCTGCCTGATATCTTCGGGCGATAGCAGATATTTTACGGTCGCTTTGATATTAACATCTCTCTTCTGAAGATTGTTGTACAAAGGATCCCTGAGGAAAGCGCCCTCGGTTTTAATCATTATAACCGGCACATTCATAAGCTTAAGACATTTCGCCAGACTCGTCGGAAGAGGCGTCTCGGTTCCGTCAAAACTGTAGCTTGCTTCGGGATACATTACCACTGAACTTTTGAGTTCTTCGAAGGCGTATTTCATGTCTTTTACGAGGTTAATATCCGTTATGAATTTGCATGTGGAAATGCATCCGACCTTGCGCATGAGGCCCGCTTTTCCGACTAATCCGTCGTTGGTGCAGACTATATGATACTGCCTGTCGGCAAAGAGCGTGCCGACTATCTGCAGATCCGTAAAGCACGAATGGTTCATGAGAATAAGGCATGGTTCGTCTTTGCCAAGCTTTTCCATGCCTTCCGTTTCATACGTAAAATGCGTCGCCTTCAATTCGCCTTTCGATAAAACCTTGATCAGTTTTCTAAGAAGAACCGACTGCTTCTTAGGCTTAACATGCGCCGCGTGTTTTATCGCGCATACTTCGTCATAATCTTTTATGGTGTCTTTAATCTTCATGCATTTCTCCCCACCTGTCTGTGTCGTTCTTCTTTCTTTACTGTAAGCCCTCTATCCAGGATCTGATTTCATCTTCCGATGCTCCGCCACCGAAGCGTTTTCCCTCAATCCAATCGCCGCTTCCGGCATTGTCTGCAAGGTTCTGACCGCTTCTTCCGATTCCGCTGCTGCCTGAAGTACAGAAAGGAATCATTGTGATACCATCAAAGCTGTAACTCTCCACAAATGTATCCATGATGCGTGGCTCTTCGCCCCACCAGATAGGATATCCTATATAGATTGTTGAATATCCGTCAAGCGAGATAGCTTCGCTTCCAATCTCGGGTCTTGCGGACGAATCATTCTGTTCCTTGGATGTTCTGCTGTCGGAATTATTATAGTTAATGTCTTCATCCGTATATTCCTGTGCTGCCTTAATCTCATATGTATCTGCGCCTGTGACGCTCGCTATCTTTTCTGCGACGCCTTTGGTGTTACCGGTTACTGAGAAATATACTACGAGAACGTCGCCGTTATCGCTCGCGCTCCCAGCTTCTTCTGAAGCATTATCTTCCACCATCTCATCAGTTGCGTTTGAGGCATCTTCACTTGTCACAGTCTGTTCTGCTTCTTCAGTATTATTCGTATTTTCTGTTTTCACAGAACTCTCAATCTGTATTGTTGAAACGGCATCATTTGCTGCCGGTCCATCGTTATTACTGCATGCAGTCAGGCCAAGAGCCAATAAAACTGCTGCCATCATCAAAATCTTTTTTCTCATTTTGAATCAGCCTCCTATTTCAGTTTGTCTTAATCTTCATTCCACACTTCCTTAGCCAGACGAAATACCGCCCATCCCTTCGGCCATCCGACATACATGGTTGCATGTGTTATGATTGCTGCGATTTCTTCCCTGCTAACTCCGTGCGCCTTAGCGTTCTGAAGATGATATGTCAAAGAAGAATCCGTGATACCTGAGGCCATAAGCGAAACCACTGTGATAATGCATTTGGTCTTCACATCAAGGGCTTCCTCGTTCCATACCTCTCCAAAGAGCACATCGTCATTTAAATGTGCAAACATCGGTGCAAACTCACCTAACTGATTTCTTCCTGCTGTCTGTACTATTTTTTCGCTCATAATCGTTATCCTCACTTTCCTATCTTCTGATCACCTGTGGACCATACATGTTTCCCTAATGCATCCGTTCTTTTATTCTGTGCCATAACACCTGCGAGCGAATGCGGAACATACGGCTCCTCAAGGTAAAGAATTTCTTCATCCGTCAGTTCCAGATCCACTGCTTTGGCCGCGCCTTCTATGTGGTGAAGCTTTGTTGCTCCCACTACGGGAGATGTAACTTTCGTAAGAAGCCATGCAAGAGAAACCTCTGTCATTGTTACATTATGTTTCTCTGCAAGCTCTGCCACGCGGTCTATAATCACTGCGTCCTGAGAAGACGTAGCATCATATTTAAACTTCGCATAGGTATCCTCTGTTGCACGCTTGGTATCGCCTTCTCCGGGCTTTCTTGAAAGCCTTCCGCTTGCAAGTGCACTGTAGGGTGTAAGTGCGATGTTTTCTTCTTCACAGTAAGGAACCATCTCACGCTCTTCTTCGCGGAAGATTAAATTGTAATGTCCCTGTATCGAAACAAATTTTGCAAAGCCTTCTTTTTCTGCCAGTGCATTAGCCTTTGCAATCTGCCATGCGAAGCAGTTTGAAATGCCGATGTATCTTGCCTTGCCTGCTTTGACGATGCGATTTAATCCGTCTATTATATCGTACACATCAGTATTCCAGTCCCACATGTGATAGATATACAGATCTACATAATCCATGCCGAGGTTTTGAAGGCTTGTATTAATCATGTTCTCGATATGCTGCTGACCTGTGATGCCTTTTTCAATTTCTTCAGGAGTTCTCGGAAGAAATTTCGTTGCAAGTACAACATCCTCTCTCTTCGCAAAATCCTTAAGTGCCCTACCTACATACTGCTCACTGGTTCCGCTCTGATAAGCTATCGCCGTATCATAGAAATTTACTCCAAGATCAAGTCCTCTTTTAATGATTTCTCTGGAATGCTCTTCGTCAAGCGTCCAGCTGTGCTGTCCTCTTGCTGCATCACCAAACCCCATACAACCCATACATATACGTGATACATTTAAATCCGAATTTCCAAGTTTTGTATATTTCATCTTTTATCTCCTTCTCTTTTATGATGGTCTTTTATAAAAGTTTTAAAAGACAATTATTTGTTATCTCAAAAACGGTCTGATATACAAAGTCCACATTTGCCTCTGTCATGGCTTCCTTCTGCTTGTCCGTCACGGCGGTGTAAGGATATATGCCAAACATAAACGGGAAAAATATGTATATAATATTCTGAATCTCCGCATCGGACTTTTTCGGGCAGAACTTCGTGAGGATGCTGCTTACGTTTTTTATGGACTCCCCGTAAGCCACCTTAAAAGATGTCAGAAGCTCCTCTCTGCTGTTTTCCTCCATGTCATAGTTGTTCATGGCAAGAAGTTTTAAAAGCTGCTGTCTGTTTGCCAGGGAGGCTGCCAGCTTTTCGGCCAGTTCAGCTTTGGTTAGTTTCCTGTTATCCTGAAGGATAGTCTGTAACTCCTCGTTCCACCTTACATATTCACGTTCAAAGAGGGCTAAGAATATCTCCTCCTTTGTTTGGTAGTAGTTATAAATCGTCGGTCTTGAAAAAGATGTTTCATTTCCAATCTCTTTTAGAGTTATATCTTTAAAGCTCATGGTCTGATAAAGTTTCTCGCAGGCATTAATGATTTCTTCTTTTCTTGCTGCTGTTCTTTCCGGTGATCCCTTTGGCATGGTTGTTCTCCTCTTTTATTCTGACATCGTGTCAATTTGATTATAACCTACTTTCTGACACCGTGTCAATATCAATTTTGCAAATAAAAAAAGGTACCGTATCGAACCGATACGGTACCGCTTTAACTTATCCTATTAATAAAAATCAACCATAGTAATCCCAATGGTATTATCCTTGAATTTTGTTGTATTATAATGATGATGACTGCCCCATTCATACGTTAATGCATACTCCCTTCCGTTACCGTTTGCCATATGGTAAAAATCATCCGGGTAAATTTGCAATCTTAAAGGTGAAAATTCCTCGAATACATTGGCAGATATTTCTTTCGCACCTACTTTATTTCGATAAGCTTCCAGTTTGTCGGCCAAATCCTCCATCCATTCATATGTCGGGTTTGGTTCAACAATATAAACTTCTATCTCTTCATAATAGGTAAAATCATAAAAGTCATATACAAACTCATCAACATTTGAAGCATTATAACGCTTTGTGCTCCTTTCTAAAAATGAGCCTATGGTCCGATCCTCTCTTGCAGTGTTCCCAAAGGTAATGGTACCATCGGAATCTACATCTAAATATACAACTTTGACTCCGAGTTCATCGCTTAATTCATCCATCCATGCTTCATACATTTCAAGAAATTCATAGTTGTCCGCATAATTCCCGTCAGCCAGAGAAACTACGACTCTGTCACCATTATTAAGTTCGATTAAGCCGATTGACGCACCCATAGCCATGTCATTGGGATATTCATAATATAAAAGCGACTTACATGTAACACCGTATTTGTCTTTCAAATGCTTTTTCGCACCACTGTAAAAACTACCCTTGCCATTACAGCCGGAAAGGGACGCGCACATTAATGATAAGCAGAGAACTATCGATAGGGTTTTGATTATTTTACGAGGTTTCATATCATTCCTCCTTGTCGTTATCTGATTTCAATAATATTATATGCATGATCTCTTATGGCATAATACCCCGGATCCAGAGAGCTGAAATCATATGTAGCATATGACTTGTTTGTAAGATCAGGGTGAATTGTTATAACATCATCCCAGTTATCACAGGAATAGAAAAGCCAGTCCGCGGTCAGTTGTTCTTCAAAAACTCTGCCTCCTTCTTCAATCCTTACTGTATAAGTTTCATCAGCATTTAAATGATACATATTGTTGTAGACATCACCGATTTCATTGCCATCCTTATCGGTAATCATGGATTGTTCTTCCATTACAATGTCGCTGTCGAAACAATCAATTGAAGTTTTTCCGGTTTTATCATACAAATAATAAAAATAAAAATTCAGCGCTCCCGTGGGAGGATTCACTTTCATTAAACTGATTTTATCTGCATATTTATTGCCAATACCATAAAAATATACGAAAGCATCTCCGTCTTCGTAAACAAACGCAGGAGTATCACTGTAAACCAGATACCCACCCTGTGTAGTAGCAGCAGGGGAATCGGCGCAATCCATAAACAAATATGTATATCTGTTTTGTTTTATTAAATAATACCTGTTCAGATTCAGAATCTTTGCGTCACTTCTTAAGACTTTATATTCTGCCCAGGGGTCTTCCTCCGCTTTGTAACATCCCGTCAGAATAACACTCATAAAAAGCATAACGGCTAATATACTGATTATTCTTTTTTTCATAGCATTTCTCCTTTTATGATTGTTTCCGATCAGTCATCGGGATATGTTCTCTGTGCATAGTTGTTGACCATATCAATTGTGGTCGGATCATTTGGGTTCTTTAGATAGAAATCACCCATGTAAAATTCTCCCCCATCGAAAGCTTTAAAATAATAGAATGTAACAGGAGAACTCCAGTAATTCGGAGCGCCGTTGCTCCCGCCTATATCCTTAAGATCATATTGCGTAAACTTTAATTTCTTAACCTCTTTTCTCAGATATATGGCACTCGGATCTATCTCTCGGGCATAAATGGTATATAATTCAATCAGTTCATCTTCCTTTGATTTCCATGTCTTATCCGGAAGCGTTATCCTTCCCACTTCTTCATCATGATCAGGCTTAAATCCCGTTCGCTCAGACAGATATGTTCCAAGCGTCAGAGCCGTAATCTCCACATAGTCCAGTCTGCCTTCCAGATTGTTCCTTTGAAGTATATCTGCAAACTCAATAGCCGCCTGCTTGGCTTTGTCCGGATTTGCGGAATATACATAATTTATCGACCCGCCCACATCAATTGTTGCATCGTACCGATCTTTTAAATCGTCCACTGCTATCTTTTCATCATATATTATCTTTTGTACAAGAGACGCTTTAAAAGTATCTGATATTTCTCCCCTATAATTGAAAAGACCGATCACTTCCCTGTAACTGTAGATAGTGTAATCAAAATCCTGCAGTTTATCATGCATGGTAACCGAGTAGCCGATAGGTGTTTTCACCTTACTTACAACCTTGGCTGAACCGTAAGTCTTCCTTGCCTCACGTGCAAGTTTGCCCGGTCTCGCCGGACGTCCGCATGCTGTAAGTCCCAGCACCATCAGACATAATACAAATAATATGCTTATCTTCTTCATATTTGCTCCCCCATACGTTGCCTTTATTCTTTTTAGAAACATAAAGGCTATCTTTATTTTATCCTAACATTATTATTTAAAAAATATATATAATTAGGGCGAAAATTTGGCTGTTTAATTTGCGGTTTTGAAACATTAGGCGCCGCCCTCGCGGGTATTACATGCGGAAAGAAAAAAATAGCCTTCCGAGGAGTCCCGGAAGGCCTTTCTCATTCATCAATTTGTGTTGCGACATATTTTTACTTATCAATTTTCTTTATCATTCTGACTATCGTAACCGGTGTAACAAGTTTCCATTCCTTTTGGGCTCCGTCAAATTCAAAACCATATTTGTGATAAAAGTTTATAGCTCGCTCATTTTTTTCAAACACCCACACAATTATTGTATTGTATTCGCTAAGCCTGGAAACTGCTTCGTTCATCAGTCTGTAGCCAACTTTACGATCATAATACTCCGACAGGACATAGATTGCATCAACTTCACCTGCATCCGGCAAATCTTCATCTCTCGACGGACCGTATACTGCAAATCCAACAACTTTATCGTTATCCTTAGCGACTAGAGTATTCTCCGGAAACTGTCTGGCACGTGCTGTTGTTGCCTCTACAGTCATCGTATCAAGCCATCTGTCGTTTACTATACCTCTGTAAGCTTCCTGCCACGCCGTACAGTGCACATATCCCCTACCGCACAACTCCTCGTCGGTTTCTGCTGTTTTTATTATTATTGAATCTTTTATTTCTTGCTCGCTCATATAACTCATATTTCCTTTTGCTACATTCCTCTTATTATGCTTAAGTAATCCTGTCTAAGTTTAAGTATAGGAATATTACGCGCGTAGTGCAACAAAAAAAGCCTTCCGAGAACTCTCGGAAGGCCTGATTTTATGATTATTACTTGTCTAAACTCTTCATTGTCGGGAAGAGCAAAACGTCGCGGATTGCGGGGCTGTTGGTAAGAAGCATTGTAAGTCTGTCAATACCGTAGCCGATGCCGCCTGTAGGTGCCATACCGACTTCGAGTGCGTTTAAGAAGTCCTCGTCTGTGTGCTCGGCTTCTTCGTCACCTGCTGCCGCATTTGCATCCTGAAGTGCGAAACGCTCTCTCTGGTCGATGGGATCGTTAAGCTCTGAATAAGCGTTACACATTTCCCAACCGTTGATAAAGAGCTCGAAACGCTCTACCTTTGAAGGGTCTGAAGGTTTCTTCTTGGTAAGAGGTGAAATCTCGATGGGATGGTCCATGATGAATGTGGGCTGTACCATCTTGTCTTCACAGAACTCTTCGAAGAAGAGGTTTAATATATGTCCCTTAGTGTGGAAGTCTTCGAATTCGATGTGATGCTCTTTGGCGAGCTTCTTGGCTGCTTCCGTATCGGGAACCTGTGCGGGATCGTCAAAATCGATACCTGCGTACTTCTTAACTGCTTCTGTCATGGTAAGTCTTTCGAAAGGCTTGCCGAAGTCAAGTTCGATATCACCGTACTTGAATGTGGTTGTACCGAGTACTTCTTTAGCTACATGACGGAACATGTTCTCTGTTAAATCCATCATTCCGTGGTAGTCTGTGTAAGCCTGGTAAAGCTCCATCAAAGTGAACTCAGGATTGTGTCTTGTATCAAGACCTTCGTTTCTAAATACTCGGCCGATTTCGTATACTCGCTCTAATCCGCCTACGATAAGTCTCTTTAAGTAAAGCTCAAGTGATATACGAAGCTTAAGGTCCTCATCAAGTGCATTGAAGTGAGTCTCGAAAGGTCTTGCAGCTGCACCGCCGGGGTTTGCAACAAGCATGGGTGTCTCAACTTCCATGAATCCCTGATCGTCTAAGTAACGACGAATGGATGAAATGATTTTGGATCTCTTGATAAATGTATCTTTTGCTTCCTCATTCATGATGAGGTCCACATATCTCTGACGATATCTGATATCTGTATTAGTTAAACCATGGTATTTTTCGGGCAGAATCTGAAGTGATTTGGTAAGGAGTGTAACCTTCTCAGCATGGATGGAAATTTCACCCATCATTGTACGGAATACATATCCTTCAACACCGATGATATCACCTACGTCATACTTCTTAAAATCAGCATAAGACTCTTCACCGATAGCATCGCGCGCAACATAAACCTGGATGTTTCCGGGCTTATCCTGTACATTGCAGAATGATGCCTTGCCCATTACACGCTTTGACATCATACGGCCTGCGATGCTTACGTGGATGGGGTTAGCGTCCATAATGGCACGTTTTTCGTTGTAATCATTCTTCTTTGCTTCTTTTGCTGCTTCTTCATCGAGGCCGTCTACATTAAGTTCTGCTCTGCCTGCGAGAAGTTTAGCTTCGAGTTCTTCGTACTCTTTCTTAGCATCAGTTGAATGATGAGTCTGATTGTATTTTGTAATCACAAAAGGATCTTTGCCTGCTTCCTGAAGTGCCGCAAGTTTCTCACGACGAACCTTAAGTAACTGGTTTATATCCTGTGATGCCTGATTTTCGTTTACATTAGTATTGTTATCTGCCACTTTAAATTAATCTCCTAAAATTACTTCTTTGAACTCTTTTCTTTTACGATTTCAAGAACCTTGTACTTGAGTTCTCCGCAAGGTGCTTCAACAGTAATAGTATCGTTCTTCTTGGCACCGATTAATGCTCTTCCTAAAGGTGATTCGTCTGAAATGCTTCCTTCGAGGCACTTAGCTTCTGATGCACCAACGATTCTGTATGTGAGTTCTTCTTTTAATTCCTTGTCAAGAATCTTAACTGTGGAACCAAACTTAACTCTCTTGTCGTCTGTTCCGTCGCTGTCGACAACTTCTACGTTCTTTAAGAGTTTTTCGAGTTCTTCGATTCTTGCTTCAACGTTTCTCTGCTCATCCTTTGCAGCATCGTATTCTGCGTTTTCCGATAAGTCGCCCTGTGCTCTGGCTTCTTTTAATTTCTGAGCAATTTCTTCACGCTTTGTGACTTTTAAATAGTGTAATTCTTCTTCGTATTGTTCAAGACCTTCACGGGTCAAGAGATTCTTTTTTTCTTCTGCCATGGTTAATCTCCTTTTAAACTAAATATGCAATGGTCAAACTACTGCAAATTCATATTATACCTTATACTTGTAAAACGTGTCAACCGATATAAAATCCTTAAATCAGAGTCTGATTTCGTTGACTTTTTGCACGAATTCATCGAGCGTCTGAGTGAAGTTAATTTCCCTCCTAAAAGAAGCAGAATTCTTCATTCCGGCCGTGTAAAATGCCGCATGCGTACGCATCTCGCGAAGCGCTCTGTACTCGTCCTTGGCGTCGATAAGCAGGCGTAAGTGCTCGAGTATCATATCCGCTATCTCGTCCTTTGAGGGCTTATATTCCACGCCTTCTGCGAGGCTTTTGAATATCCAGGGGTTTCCTCTCGCTGCACGTCCTATCATAACTCCGTCGACGTTTGTTTCTGCTTTCATCTTTGCGGAGCTTGCGATATCCTTTGCATCACCGCTTCCGATGACGGGGATGGGAATGCTTTCTTTTACTTCTCTGATAATGTCCCAATCGGCTTCACCCTCATAAAACTTCTCTCGCGTCCTGCCGTGCACCGCTACGGCGCTTGCTCCACTCTCGTATGCCACTTGGGCCATCTCTAAGGCGTTTATATGGTCTTTATCAAAGCCCGAGCGTATTTTTACCGTTACAGGCTTTTTCGTAGCCTCTACGAGGCTCTCAATGATTTTGCCCGCGAGCACGGGGTCTTTCATTAGCGCACTGCCTTCGCCGTTATCGACTATCTTTTTAACCGGACAGCCCATGTTCACATCGAGAATGTCGAAAGGATATTCGTCAATCTTCTTTGCGGCCTCTGCCATGATTGCAGGGTCTTTGCCGAAAAGCTGAAGTGAAACAACCGATTCCTCAGGGTCTATTTTTAACATCTCAAATGTCTTCTCGTTATTGTAGGTAATGGCCATTGCGGAGATCATTTCCATGCATACCATACCCGCGCCCATTTTAGAGCAAATAAGACGAAAAGGCAGGTCTGTAAAACCTGCCATCGGAGCCAATATATATTCGTTTTTTAAAGTTACGTTTCCTATGTTCATCGGACTATTTTGCAATTACTTCAACGATTGTTTCGCCGCCGGTAAATTCGTGGTTCTTGCCCCAGGCCGTAACATAGATGCGAAGCTTGCCCGTACCTTCGGTGACTGTTATCTCATGTCTTGATAAATCGTCGGGTCCTAATCCCTTAATATCGGGAACTCCTGTTGCCTGTGTGCCTTCAACCCATTCGGCTCCTAAAAGATAGCCTTTTATGTTGTCTGCTTTTTCAACCACATCTGAAAGCATAATTGTTTCGCCTTCTGTAATGGTGACGTTCTGCTTCATGATGATGCGCGGTGTATTGGAACGGTAAATCATAATGGAAAGTCCCGATGAAATAACCGCTACCATGAGTATGCCGCAGATAATTGCGATTGTTGTTACTATTGCTTTTGTAATTTTGTGTTTCTTGTCCATAGTCTTATTTTCTGTTCTTCTCGTATATTAATCTGAGTCCGTGCATTGTAAGGTTTCTGTCATAAACCTGAATCATATCTGTCTCTTCACTGACGATGCTTCCTAAGCCGCCTGTTGCGACAACCTTAAGGTCTTCGAGACCTGATTCTTCTTTTACTTTTTTGATGATGTATTCTGTCTGTCCGATCTGTCCGTACACAAGGCCTGCCTGCATACTGGAGATGGTTTCCTGTGCAAGGATTGATGCGGGCTTTTTAATCTCTATCTCAGGAAGCTTTGCGGTATCTTCCCAAAGTGCCTTCGCGGAGATTTTGATACCCGGTGCTGTGATACCTGCTGCGAATTCGCCGTCCTTTGTGACAAGGTCGTAGGTGGTTGCTGTACCGAAATCAAGTACAAGTACAGGGCCTCCGTAAATATCGTATGCTGCAACTGCATCAACAATTCTGTCTGCACCGATTTCCTTGGGTGCTTCAGTGATGATTTTGATGCCTGTCTTGATTCCGGGGCCAACGATAAGAGGTTTCTTCTTAAGATATCTTTCCATTGCATTTACGAGCGAATGCATTACATTGGGAACTACGGATGCAATGATGCAGCCGTCGATATCGTCGAGGCTTATATTGTTGTGCTCGATGAGTTCTAAAATAATTGCGCCGAATTCGTCCGATGTTCTGGACATCTTTGACATTATTTTAAACTTAACAAGCAGCTCCTCTCCCTTGTAAACACCGAAGTTGATATTTGTATTGCCTACGTCGCAAACCAGTAACATTTCTACCCTCCGTTATTCTTCCCTTTCACCGCCGACTTCCGCGAGAATCTTCGCGGGATCTTCTTTTAGGATAAATACTCTGTAGTAAAGTGTGAGCGCTTCGAAAAGTTCTCTCTTGTTTTTCTGCACTTCTTTGACAAGGAGACCCGCACTTACTTCGTCATAGTAAAAATCGTTTTCGTCCGAATCGGTCTGGATGATCGGAATGCCGTCTTCATCAAAAGCGATGAGGAAAATGCCGCCGACTTCCTCGGTAAAGAGCACGCACATGATGTGCAAATCTTCTTTGACCTGTTCGGGAATTTTGTCGAATTCTTTGTTGAAATAATATTTTTTCTCATAGGCGTTTGAGCCGCAGAGAACTATTTTGTCGACTATTTTTTTATTATCCATTTTTTCTCTCTGTTTTCTTTTATGAGCTTTTACTGCTCGTTTTCAAATGCACCGAGTGTTGCGGCCATTACGGCTTTGATGGTGTGCATTCTGTTCTCGGCTTCGTCGAATACTCTTGAGTATGATGACTCGAATACTTCGTCTGTAACTTCCATTTCTTCGAGTCCGAATTTCTCGCCGATTTCTTTGCCAATCTTTGTTTTAAGATCATGGTATGAAGGCAGGCAGTGAAGGAAGATTGCGCCTTCGCCGGCGTTCTTCATTACGTCCATTGTAACTCTGTAGGGAGTTAAATCTTCGATACGCTCTTTCCATACTTCGTCGGGCTCGCCCATTGATACCCATACATCTGTACAGATGATGTCTGAACCCTTTGTGCCTTCTTCTACGTTCTCTGTTAATGTGATGCTGCCGCCTGAAAGCTTGCAGAATTCTTCACATTCAGCCACGAGTTCTTTGGAAGGGAAATACTTAGCGGGAGCACATGCTGTGAAGTGCATGCCCATCTTGGAACATGCGATCATATATGAGTTGCCCATGTTGTATCTTGCATCACCCATGTAGGTGAGTTTCTTGCCTTCTAATCCGCCTAAATGCTCACGAATTGTAAGCATGTCTGCGAGCATCTGTGTGGGATGATATTCGTTGGTTAAACCGTTCCATACGGGGATGTCTGAATACTTTGCAAGTTCTTCTACGATTGTCTGCTCAAAACCGCGGTATTCGATACCGTCATAAATTCTTGAAAGAACGCGTGCTGTATCTGCGATGCTTTCCTTTTTACCAATCTGAGAGCAGCTCGGATCAAGGTATGTTGCATGCATACCAAGGTCAAAAGCACCTACTTCAAATGAGCATCTGGTTCTGGTACTGGTTTTCTCAAAAATCAATACTACATTTTTTCCCTTGAGTTCATCCATGGGAATGCCGTTTTTCTTCTTGTACTTAAGCTTGGCAGATAAGTCGAGCATATACTCGATTTCTTCCTTCGTAAAATCCTTTAATGTAAGGAAATCCCTGCCCTTTAAAGAGATACTCATTTTTAATCCTCCGTTATATATAATAACTACAAAAGCCATATGATTGGACATATGGCTTAATTACATATTTATACATCTGTAAACAAACATGCTTTAGTAGAATACGTGTGCTCCGATAACTACACCGCTTTCGCCGGATCCTGCTCTGTGGAAGTTCTTTGCATCGCCGACTGTTGTGGCACCTTCAAGTGCTTCTCTTGCAGCCTGCATACATTCTGCGTTAACACCGTTTGCAAGAACTACGTCGAGCGAACCGTTTGTAGCGGGACCGAACTGTCCGGGTGCATAAATAACTTCCCTGATGGAGTTCGGATATCTTTCAGATTTAACTCTGTTAAGAACTACAGCACCAACCGCAAGTTTACCGTCGTAGCACTGGTTACCTGCCTCTGCCTGAATGATGGCACCAAGTAATGTTGTGTCATCCGCATTTGCAGCATAAGCACCCTGGTTAGCTGTAAGCTTTGCTTTTTCCAAAGCAGCGATAGCTTCACGTGCTTTGATTTCTTCCATTGTTTCGCCGTCTTCGATGAAGCATTCAACATCCACATAGTCTGCTGATACGTATCTTTCGGCGCCTTTGTAATCTACCTTAACCCAGTCTTCGAGTTCTTCGAGAACTGTCCACTCTGAATTGATTTCAAACAAACCGTCGGTCTCTGCTTCCGTGCTCGGACCTTTTCTGATTCTTAAGCATTCAACGTTTACACGTGCTATACGATCGCAGACTTCCTCTGCGTATGCTTTGGCGTCTTCCCCAAAATAAAGGAAGTCGTTTCTTACCCATCCTACGAGTTCACCGGACTCAATCTTGGTCCAGCCGTCACCCTCTTCAAGAATGGTACCGCCGCACTTGTTGTAAAGCATTCCGACTACTTCGCAGTCTGTGTTTGCTTCTGCACGAACGTTAACGGAGTTCTGAACGTTTGCCATTACGAAGTTGATTTCTTCTTCCTCGGGAACTTCTTCCACGATTTCTTCAACCTCGGGTGCGGCTGCTTTCTTGGCTTTCTGTGCAGTCTTTTCTACCGCTTCGACATAAATGTCTTTTTCGGTAATTCCCGCAACACCGCCGTCAAGTATAAACGAATCCATTTCCATCTCGGGTACGTTTAATGTTGCTTTGCCGTTCACATCCACCATATCATTTATTTTGAAAGGTGAAGCTCCGATGCCTATTATTGATAATACTGATGCGCATGTTAAAGCAGTTATGCGCACTTTAAAATTTCCTAACATAAAATAACCGTTTTTGTAATCTGTATCTCTCGACTTAAGTCTTATAACCCACTGTTCCTAAATCGTAAAACCAAGGATGTCCAAAAATGTTGCTTACGTGAAATATTACCAAAAAATCGCGCAAATGTCAAATTTTAAGCCACTTTGTCCCGCTTTTATGCCCGATGTTTCCTGCGTTTATCTTGTTTCTATACCGTCAATAATCGTTCCCTTTTTATCTCTCCAGTAAACGCCGTCGGAAACGATATAATCCTCGTTATTTTTTATTGCCTCGCAGAATTCCTTTGCGCTTTTTATCCTCTTTTTAAAGGCCATTCCGCCACCGAAGAGGCGCGTTGAATGCGTGTCGGAACCTGCTGTAATCGGCTTGTTAAATTTAAGCGCAAGTTCGATTGCCTGATCGTTCCACTCTGCTACATTGTGCGCCTTGCTTAAAGGGCTTGAATGTGTCGCATTGTAAGCTTCGATTGCATCAGCATACTGAGGGAATGTACGTATCTCAGGGATGTAGGGCTCAACTCTGAAAGGGTGTGCCTGTGAAACAAGGCCGTTTCGCATCTTTATGAGCTCGTACTGTCTTTCGATGGTGCATGTTCTGAATTCGGGCATTTTGATAAAGTCTTCGGGAGTGAGTCCGTAGATTAAAAACTCGGTTCCCTGAAAGCCCGTTTCCATTCCGAAGAATACGTCAAAGTCGTTTGCGTCCCCGTATCTTTTGGCATCGCGGTAACCTGCTGCATAAAGGTTCATCCACTCTTCCCAGGGAAGTTCTCTCGAGACGCATGTGTTGCCGCCCCAGTTGTGGTCGGTGATGAATGCGCCCGAATAACCGAACTCTTTGCACGCTTCGGCCATTTCGTAACCGGTATTGTTACCGCACGCACTGCCCTGATTGGTGTGCATGTGTGTCTCATAAAAGTAAGGATAATCTTCTCGTAAAATAATTTTCATGTCGTTTCCTTTAATCTGTCTGTTCTTCTATCTTAAAGTTGCTCAAAAAATATGCGACTATAAATCCGATAATCACGCACGCTGCAGAGATAAAAATATCCGAGAGTCTGTACGGATGGAATATCGGGAAAATCATTATCGTCGATGATACGACTATTCCGATAACTGCGTGGAACGCTTCGGAATAATGCTTTTTAAATATGTATTCAACGAGCCTTGCTAATGCTGCTGCCGTTAAAAGCATACCGACTACCCACGGAATGATTACTATCGGTTTAAAGCCTGCCAGGCCTGCGTTAAACGATTCGTAGATGCCGAGACTCATCATGATGGATGAACTTGTTAAGCCCGGAATGATGATGCTTAAGCCCCACATAAAACCTGAGAAAAGATACCACCATACATTCGGAGTGATATTAAGATTCGGAAGCATTGCAACCGAGAAAAGTAATGCAAACATCACGATGAAAGCTACCGCCATCGAAATGAATGAGCTTGCTTTACGGCCTTTTTTGCCCGCCTGTTTGTAGAGTGAAGGAATATTTCCGAAAATCATTCCGACAAAGGTCCAGAGCGTAAATACTTCGTATCTTGCATACATAAACTTGATGACGTTTGACACCGCAAAAAAGCCTATCGCCCAGCCGATGCCGATAAACATGTATATCTTCCAGTGCTTCTTAAACGCTCTGAACGGATGCGAGAAAAGTTCCATGATAAGCGGATACATTCCGAGCACAACGCATAATACTCCGCCGCTGAACCCGGGGAGTATTGCACCTGCTCCGACTGCCACACCGCACACAAGATCGATGATTATTTTTTCTATCTTCGTTCTCTCGCGTTTCTTAGTGCCGTTTTCGGAAGTTTCTTCTATTTGATTTTTTGATCCCTCTGTTTCCATTTATAAGCCGTTCCGAGCCCGGATAATACTATTCTTCCATGCTCTTTACGATTTTTACGATTCTGCTCGTACCGAGTCTGTCGGCTCCGAGCTTGATAAATTCTTCGGCATCTTCAAGCGATGCGATACCGCCTGCCGCCTTTATTTTAACGGGCGCTTTTACATACTTTGCAAATAATGCAACGTCTTCCTTCGTAGCGCCGCCCTTTGAAAATCCCGTTGAAGTCTTGATGTAATCTGCGCCTGACTCATTAACGATTTCGCACATCTTAATCTTTTCTTCGTCTGTTAAAAGACATGTCTCGATGATGACTTTAAGCACCTTGTCTTCACATGCTGTTTTTACGGACTTTATGTCTTTTAGGATGTCGTCGTATTTTTTGTCTTTAAGTGCGCCGACATGAATGACCATATCGATTTCGTCTGCGCCGTTTTCGATGGCTTCTCTGGCTTCCATGCATTTAACCGCGGTGGTTGAGTAGCCGTTCGGGAAGCCGATGACTGTGCAGACTTTTACGTTCGGAAGGTGCTGCTCTGCCGCTTCTTCCTTGATGTATTCGCTTGCTTTTTTTACATATGCTGCGGGAATGCAGACTGAAGCGGTCTGATATTTAACCGCATCATCGCAGATAACTTTAATCTGATCCCAGGTTGCGTCAACCGCAAGAAGTGTATGGTCAACTTTTGAAAGTATTTCTTTGATATCCATATGGATTCTCCTATTCTGTGAAGAGTGCGAAGAGATCATCGTATGTTTCTCTTCTTCTTATAAGTTTGTCTGTGCCTTCCTTGGTAATAAGAACTTCTGCTGCACGAGGACGCGTGTTGTAGGATGAGCTCATTGAATAGCCGTAAGCACCTGCATCGAGTACGCATACCAAATCGCCTGTTTCAATGTGAGCCACAGGTCTTTCCTTACAAAGAAGGTCGCCTGATTCACAGATGTTACCAGATACACTTACTTCTTCGAGTACGTCTCTGCTTACTGCCTTGCCGTTGTGAAGCACTTCGATTTCATGATATGAATCGTAAAGTGTGGGACGTGCAAGAACGTTCATACCGATGTCGGTACCTGCGTATCTTTTACCTGCGTTCTGCTTTGTTGCATGTACTCTGCCAAGGATAACTCCGCCTTCTGCCACGCAGTATCTGCCGGGTTCGCTCTTAAATAAAGGCAGATTGTCTTTGTGCTTTTCTGCATATGCATCAAGAAGTGCTGTAAATCTTTCTGTGAATGAAGCCATGTCAAACTTTGCTTCGTCGTCTAATTTATGATAAGGAATACCGTATCCGCCGCCGAAGTCGATGTACTCGAGGCTGTCAAACTTCTCAGCAATTCTTAAGAAGTTTTCAACTGCCTGAAGAAAGGGTTCGGGATCAAGATACTGTGAACCTACATGCTGGTTGATTTCAGCGATTGTAAGGTTGTATTTATTGGCAATTTCAAAGATTTTATCAACGTCTTCTTCAGCTACACCGAATTTGGTTTTCTTGCCTGCTGTAACAACTTTTTCATGATGTCCTGCGCCTACGCCGGGATTGATTCTGACTGAGCATTTTCCGCCGGGGTTAAGCTGTCCGAATAAATCGAGCTGATCAAGGCTGTCGAGACTTACCATGATGTCGTGGTCGATTGCAAACTGAAGTTCTGACTTATCTACATTGTTGGGTACGAAGAAAATTCTGTCTGAAGGGAAGCCTGCTTTGATAAGAAGTCTCATCTCGCCTTCCGACATAGCATCTGCGTTAAGGCCTTCTTCAAGCGCCATCTTAAGGATGGTTAAATTGCTGTTAGCCTTCATTGAGTAGTTAGCACGATAAGGATATTTTGTGATAACGTTTGCAACGTCTCTCATGTGCTCTCTGATGTTTTCCTCGTTGTATACGTATACGGGTGTACCGTATTTCTGTGCTATTTCTTCAGGATTGATTCCTTTAAAAAAGTTGCTTTCTTCAATGTAGGATCTCATAAATAATTCTCTCTTTCATATATAATCGGAATAATGTCTTCCGTATTTTTTCCGAATTTTATTTTATTGCAGAGTTGGTCGTACTGCAAGAATTTAATTTTTGTTCTGCTTCGGCTGCCTCGCTTATTATATTTTGGGCGGCCGATTTTTCCCCGGCTTCGCGTTTAATTAAAGGAATGTCGACAATCAGAGTAAATATCAGAAGCACTGCATTTAAAAGCAGCACTAAAAGAGAACTGACCAGAATTGTCGCCGACACAGCAATCAATACTATAAATATGGTTTCGCCAAAAGTGTGCTGTTCCAATTCTTCTTTGTACAGCGAAATGACGGTATGCAGGAAAAATGACGAACCGCCAATCAAAAGAATCGTACCACCGAAACATCCGAGTATATTTAAAATCGAAAAAACAAATTTCGGGATTGTATTTTTTACGAATATTCTTATTATCGCGAAAATTATCGGAATTAATTCCAGAATTCCCAAAATTGCTATAGGAAGCAGAATAATCGCCATAATCGATGCTAAAATAGGTGTCAGCAGACCTGCCACAAGTCCGCCCCATTCACCCGCATTCGCGGAAATCCAGATTATGCCCACGATGCCGGCTATAATCCCGCCAAGACCCAATATAGTTACGATTGTACCGATTAAAAGCAGAATCGCATTGTTAAGATAGAACAGAATTTCCCTGATGATTTTTTTTGCTTTCATTTTCTCCCCCATTTTTCATTTACACATTTACAATCCCCATTAATGCTGCGTGTCGTTTGTGAAAAGCGCAGTCTTACGATTAATCATATCATCTATCTTTTCAAGATACAAATCGATGTCTTTTACATTGTCGCACCTCTCAATGAGGCCGTCTGCATGCACGCATTTTGACACGCTGCCTGCACCCATTGCGACTATGGACTGGATTTCCTCCATGATTAAAATGTTGTAAAGGCCTTCCTTGCCGGGCTTCGAATAACCCGTATTTTCAAGGTTTCCGGCCATCTGCTTCTGACGGTAGAGATAGTAGGGATTAAGTCCCATTGCCTTTGCGCCCTCTGCGCAGATTCTCATTGCTTCCTCATAATCCATTGTGATTTCAAGCTCGTTTTCATCCATCCATCTCTTTAAGCGTGATGCTCTTTTGATGGCGAGTGAATGAACAGTGAGTGAGTCCGGTGCGAGTTTTATAAGTTCGTCGATTGTATGTTTTACATCTTCAACTGTCTCGCCCGGAAGCCCTAAAATAATGTCTGAATTGATGTTATCAAACCCTGCTTCTCTGACTAAATTGAAGGCGTCTATGAACTGCTGAACCGTGTGATTACGACCGATTGTTTTAAGAGTTTTGTCGCTCATTGTCTGCGGATTAACTGAGATTCTTGTGATAGGATATTTCTTAATTACATCGAGTTTTTCCTTGGTAATGCTGTCCGCACGGCCTGCCTCGATTGTAAATTCTCTGACATTTTCCATAGGAAGAATGTTCGTAATATACCCTAAAAGTTCATCGAGTTCTTCGGGGCTTAACGTGGTCGGTGTACCGCCGCCTATGTATATTGTATCAAGGTACCTGTCCGACATATGGGACACATCCCATTCAAGTTCTTTTTTGATTGCAAGAAGATAGTTTTTGATTTTATCTTTGTATTTGAATATCGGATTGGATGTAAAAGAACAGTAAAGACATGTCGAAGGGCAGAAAGGAATACCGACGTACACACTGTATCCATCTGTCTCGTGAAGCCTCGACATGATTTCGATTTCACGCTTCGCAATGTCGATTCCAAGCTCAAGTTTTTCACCGCGAAGACGACGCTCTGAGTAGGCGCGTTCCTTAATTTTGTCGATGACGGAGCCGGGCACGCAAAGCGAGCCGGGCACCGGGTCAAGTTCTTCTTCAAGCATGGTTCTTATTAACTTTGTCGGGCGAATGCCTGTCAGGTTGCCCCAGGGAAGTTCTTTGCCCGTGCATTCGAATAAAAAATCATAGAGCGCAAGCCCGAATTCTTTTTTGGCCGCATCTTTTTCTGCAGACTTTATTTCAAAATCTTTTGATTTTTTAATGTCTTCAAAACAAAGAGAGATCTTTACATTCGCGCCGTCTTCTTTTATTTCAAACAGACCTTCAAATTCTCCTTCGGCATCTGCTACCGTAACAACTTCAACTCCCGGGAAGAATGATGTAAGCAATGCATATACATCGTATTCTCTCTCGCCTTTATTAATCTGAACCTTGATTCGTTTCATTGTGTTTCTCTTTTCAAATTTATCCATGGATCGGAATTCTTTATCATCCATGACTTTTTAGCATGGTATTCTCCCATGACAAATTCAATCTTTTATGAATTTATTTTATGGAATCGATTACCCAGTCGGCATCTTCCATTTTGTATGCATTGCCACATGCGGGGCAGTTTTTATGCTTGTAGGCGTTAAAGCTTACACCGCAGGTCGGACACATAAACTTGGAAATCGAGAATGCAAGATCGTTTTTCTTCGAAAGATTTTTTCTCATATTCACATGGAATATTCTCTCGCTTTCCCTCGCTTTTCCGTTTGATTCTCTTAAAACTTCTGTATATACATCCGCCGATACATAGGCAATATCATTTCTTACTTCAACAGATTTAAAGTCCATCGCTCCCCTGAAGAATACATCGACGATATCCTTCATTTCCGAAGGCAACGCCTCGCCCTCATAGAAAGGAAGTTCCCTTGCGTCTTCGCTGTAGATTGCGGACTTCATCTTCGCAACGGTCTGACTCATGAAATATTCCTGCATATAATCCTGACCGTATTTTTTCAGTTCTTCTTCGAATTTTTTATGCGATGCGAAAGTCGCAAGAAGCGGAGCTGACTTGGCTGCACCTATTAAAAGATTTCCAAATAGTATTAATCCGCCGATTATAAGTCCCATGATGGGCGCGGTGAAAATGCCCTGTCCCAAAGCACCCAGGGGAAGCATAAGCATCTGCATAATCTTTGTCGGATCTACCTTCATCATGGCCATTATAACGGCCGCGATAACTGCGATAACAAGTGCTGCGACGGGAACCGCAACGATTAATACACCCGCGGTAATTGCGGAAACGATTAAGTAAAACTTAAGCATTTCCTTTTTTTCTTTGGAGTAATCCTCAACGATATTGTACGACGTTACCTTCGGATACAGCTCATCCATCTTAAAAGAAGTACCGCAGTAAGGACAACCTTCCGTAAGCGCCTTGATTTTCTCGGGATTACCGCAGTTTGGACAGTTGTATATTTCTTCTCCCATGTTCTGACCGTTTAAGTAATTAATTACAACCGACCAGACATCTGCATTCATTTTCTTTTTATTTATTCTTTTACCGTTCTTTTGAAGAAGGCGCGTATATTTCGTGGTGCTGGTCCACATCTTCGCAACGTAATGTTCGTCCTTTGCTTCGCGGGCCATTTCTTTTCCTTCGGGGTTATGTCCTCTCGGAGTAAACTCATAATCAAGCAAAAGACCTTTTTTTCTGAGACGGTCCTTTTGAATATCAACGTAATTCTGAACTTCCCTGTCACAGGTATTAAGCTTTCTGTCAGTGCTTAACGCATCTGAGAGTTCCGAAAGAAACATCTGCTGAATATTTGCCATAATCCTCTCCCTTCTTTTACACAAACACAGTTTCAATATTATATTAAAACAGAACTTTATTTGTATATACACATATTTAAGCAGTAAAAATATGCCTAATTCTCTGTATGAGTGAAATAATCTTCCCGCATACACTATTTTTATAATTCGTTTTTCTATGCTATAATTATTCGGCAAACACGAATTAATATGCAGGAAGTAACTTGAATGAATCACACAATACTAATTATAGATGACGACGAAAACATAGGCAATATGCTTAATGAAGCTCTCATAAAAGAGGGCTATGAAGTTCTTCGTGCTTATTCGGGCACAGAGGCTTTAATGGTGCTTGAAAAAAGCCGTCCCGACTTGGTGCTCTTGGATCTTATGCTGCCCGGACTCTCGGGTGAGGAAGTGCTTCCCAAGCTAAAAGGAATTCCCGTCATCATTGTCAGTGCCAAAACGGATATCGACCATAAAGTAAGGCTTTTATACGAAGGCGCGAGCGACTACATCACCAAGCCCTTTGTAATATCGGAGCTTATGGCACGCATTGCGGCTCTTTTACGATTGTCAGCAATCACAGGGCAAAGCAGTGCGGAAGTTGACGAAGCATGCATTACCGTGGGTGATATTACATTAAACAACAGCCTTTACATTGTAACCATCGGCAAAACCGAAGTCCCTCTTACAAGGACCGAAGCTGCGATTCTTAATATCCTGATGATTAATTCGGGCCGTCCCGTAGGGCGAAGCACTATCCTTGACAGAATCGCCGACAGCACTCCGGACTGTACCGAAAGGTCTTTAAAACAGCACATCAGCAATATTCGTAAAAAACTCGAAGCAGTTGACGGAATCGATCATATAGAAGCGGTGTACGGAATAGGGTTTAAGTTCTCGTAAGGGAAAGAGCCAGGCACCGGAAATGTAAAAAGTCGGAAATCTTGACGATTTCTTGACTTTTTTTTGTTCGCTTTCTTGACCTTAATCAGATATTATTCTTTCAGCATAAAAAAGCAGAAAGGTGAAAAAAATAATGGAATCAGTTTTTAAATGCGAAAACCTTTGCAAAAAATACGGTAAGTTTACCGCCCTCAACAATCTGAATATGGAAATTCCCAAAGGAGCCATTTACGGATTCGTAGGTAAAAACGGAGCAGGCAAAACGACCTTAATCCGTATTTTATGCGGTCTTCAGAAGCCCACATCAGGCTCTTTTACACTGATGGGCAAATCCTTTAACGATAAAGAAATTTACAAAGAAAGAAAGAGACTCGGAGCTGTTGTTGAAACTCCCGCCATCTACAAAGACATGACTGCAAAAGACAATCTCATTCAGCAGTATCTCATGCTCGGTCTCCCCGATTTTAAGGGAATCGACGAACTCTTAAATCTCGTCGGCCTGCCTAATACCGGCAGCAAAAAAGCACGTAACTTCTCACTCGGTATGAAGCAGCGTCTCGGTCTTGCCATGGCACTCTGCGGAAATCCCGATTTTATCATACTCGATGAGCCCACCAACGGTCTCGATCCCCAGGGTATCATCGAAATCAGAGAATTAATTATAAGATTAAACCGCGAAAAAAATATCACATTCTTAATCTCCAGCCACATCCTCGATGAGCTTTCGCGTATTGCAACACATTACGGATTCATCGACAAAGGGCACCTTGTGCGTCAGA
>JAEEOJ010000026.1 GCA_016284175.1 Lachnospiraceae bacterium
TTGTAGAAGGTCGTATTTCAAAGCAGCTCAAAGAAATCTGCTTACTTGATCAGGTTTATGTTAAAGCTGAAGACGGAAAGCAGAGCGTTGCAGCATACCTTAAGAGCGTTGATGCAAACATCGTTATTTCCAAGTTCGTTCGTTTCGAAGTTGGTGAAGGTATGGAAAAGAGAAATGATGACTTCGCAGCAGAAGTTGCAGCTCAGGCTAACGCATAATTAAACTTCAATGATTTTAAAGCGTCATGCAAAAGCATGGCGCTTTTTTTATGGCATTTTACAAGATATTGTGGTTGACATATTACGCACAAACTAATGTCTAAAAATAGCATTTGAATAGTCATTTTCATTGTGTTATTATATCTTTTGCACACCCGTTGCTTTACATAATTTCCCGAGGTCTTGATATGGAATCTAAAGATAATATTCAATATACTGAATTCCGTAAAAAAAGAATAAAATTTTTCAAGAGACTCATCATTTTTTTGGTGTGCTTTTTTATTGCTGTGCCCAATGTTCTATGTGCACTGAATTTTTACTATCTGTACAAAACAAATTCTTCACTTTCATCCCTTTCTGAAGAACTTAATATCTTAAAGATCACCGAGACAGAAATGGTTGCTTCGAACGAAGTCAACTCGACACCTGTGGTTACTGCAAATGTTGACAAGGATTATGTTTTACGAGTTAAATCCGACGCAGAAGAATACGAAGGTTATCAGAGAGTTTACTTAACATTTGATGACGGTCCGAGCAAATATACGAATGAACTTCTTGATATACTTGAAAAGTACAATGCTAAGGCAACATTCTTTGTACTTGCGCAGGATGGTTATGATGAAGAGTATCAGAGAATCATCAATGACGGTCATACTTTAGGAATCCATTCATATAAGCATGTATACGGCGATGTTTATTCAAGCCTTGACGGATTTAAGGAAGATGTTGATTCTATCTATGCATTTGTAGAAGAGAAAACAGGTGTTAAGCCTTTGTTCTACAGATTTCCCGGCGGAAGCTCCAATACAATCTATAAGGGTGATAAGCAGGATCTCATAAAATATCTCGATGAGAAAAACCTGGTTCATTACGACTGGAATGTTACAAGTAATGACGCTACATACGGCGGACTTTCAAAGAGCCAGATTGCAAATAACATTTTAAAGAATATCGGAGACAAGGAAGAAGCGGTTGTTCTAATGCATGATGCAAACGACAAGCATTCTACCATTGAAGCTCTTGAACTTGTTTTCGAAAGTCTTCAGACTAAAGATAATGTTGTATTTTTGCCGATTACGGAGTATACCGAACCGGTTCAGCACATAAAAGAAAAAACAGAGGAATAGTGTATTATGGGGTTTTTTAATGATTTAAGAGAAGATCTTGCATCTGCTGTCAATCAGCTTACTGATGACAAATCCGAAAACGATATCGAGCTTTCATCAAAGCAGATGAAAGATGAAATAGCAAAAAAAGAAAAGAAGAATAAGAAAGATAAGCGTAATAACGAAAATCTTGAAAGAGAAATAAAGAATTATCTTAATGTTTCCGAAGAAGCTTCTGAAACTGCAGTATCCGAGGAAAATGCAGAGGAACAGACCGAATTAACTTTTGAGAATCTTTCAGATACAACTGAAACTATAAACGAAGAAGTTTCAGAAACGGTTGAAAACGTAAAAGAAGAAATAATTACGGAAGAAATCACAGAGGAAATTATGGATAATTCATTTGCAAATAACCAAATACCTGCAGATTATCAGGCAGACAGTAATGATTTTAGTGTTGTAAGTAAAGGGACCATTTTACACGGCGGTATTGATACAACAGGAAGCATTGAGATTAACGGTGTAGTAGAAGGTCCGGTTAAGGCCAACGGAGAACTTATTTTATCAGGCTCTGTTACAGGAAACGTTGAAGCCCTAATTATTTCTGTTAATGCAGGAAAGATTCGCGGAAACGTAAAAGCATACAACGGAATCTACATCAGCGAAGATTCTGTTCTTATCGGAGATATCGAATCAACTGAAGCTGAAATCGGCGGAGCTGTAAAAGGCAAAATCGATGTTAACGGACCGGTAGTTCTTAAGTCCGATGCCAAAGTTTTAGGAGATATAGACTGCAAGAGCGTACAGATTAATAATGGCGCAGTTATCGAAGGAAAATGCTCACAGAAATACGCAGATGTCTCACCGAGTGCATTCTTTGAGAATTTATAGATTGATTGACAAAATACGAATAATAAATATAATTAAATTAGGTGCTACCGATAGACGGTTGCCCTAAGTGTTAATAAAATCATATTAACCGCTCAGTTGCATTGGGCGGTTATTTTTTTGCATCTTTTATGATCTTAATATGCACAATAATTTATTTAATACAGTTTAAAAATAATGTAGTTTGAAAATATAAAATTTGATATAATAATAAACGGTAAGATTAACATTAAATTCTACAAGAAAGGAAACCGATTTGTTCAATTGAACAATTAAGGATTTATTATGCGTATACTTTTGAAATTAAGCGGCGAAGCTTTGGCCGGTGAAAAGAAAACAGGATTTGACGAAGAAACTGTTTTAATGGTTGCACGTCAGGTAAAAGAGATTGTTGACAGAGGAACCGAAGTCGGAATTGTTATTGGCGGCGGAAACTTCTGGAGAGGCAGAACAAGCGAAAACATCGACAGAACAAAAGCAGATCAGATCGGTATGCTTGCAACTGTTATGAACTGCATCTATGTATCTGAAATCTTCAGATCGGTTGGCCTTGAGACAAATATCCTTACACCTTTCGAGGTTGGTTCTTTTACGAAGCTTTTCTCCAAGGACAGAGCCAATAAATATTTTAAGAGAGGTCAGGTTGTATTCTTTGCAGGCGGTACCGGACATCCGTACTTTTCAACCGACACTCCTTCGGTTTTAAGAGCTATCGAAATTGATGCGGATGTTGTTCTTCTTGCCAAATCAATCGACGGCGTTTACAGCGACGATCCCAAGAAGAATCCCAACGCAGTTAAGTACGATGAAATCAGTATCAACGATGTTATCGCACAGAATCTTCAGGTGGTTGATATGACAGCATCAATCCTTGCGAGAGACAACAAAGTTCCGATGTGGATTTTCCCGCTTTTCGAAGAGAACTCAATTGTAAATACACTTTACGGTGAATTCAATGGAACCAAAATTACAGTATAAATTCGTTGGAATTAAAACAAAAATATAGTATAATAAACAGGTAGTTTTGAAAAAATTTTTCATACACAAGGGGGTTTTATGAAAGAACAACTCGTTATTTATGATGATAAGATGAAAAAAACCATAGAGCATCTTGCAGCTGATTATCAGACAATCCGTGCAGGAAGAGCCAATCCTCATGTACTCGACAGAGTTATGGTGGATTATTACGGAACAATGACACAGATTCAGGGTGTCGGCAATATTTCCGTTCCCGAACCCAGAGTAATCCAGATTGCTCCGTGGGAGAAGAAGCTCATAAAAGACATCGAAAAAGCTATCATGGCTTCAGATGTCGGAATTACACCTTCTAACGACGGTAACGTTATCCGCCTCGTATTCCCCGAACTTACAGAGGAAAGACGTAAGGATCTCGTAAAAGAAGTCAGAAAGAAAGGTGAAGAAGGCAAGGTTGCCATCAGAAACATCAGACGTGACGGTAACGATGCATTTAAGAAGCTTTCCAAGACTGAAATTTCCGAAGACGAAATCAAAGATTTACAGGACGAACTTCAGAAATTAACAGATAAGTATATCAAAGACATTGACAATCTTATTGAAGAGAAAGCTAAGGAAATCCTTACAGTTTAAAACATTCGGTTTTTATGATATAATGTACTTTAGTATAAGCGTTCAATGTATGATTGAACGCTTATAATTTTATGGAGAACTAATCGAGGAAATATAATGGAAAATCTTGTGATTCCGCGTCACGTGGCCGTTATAATGGACGGTAACGGAAGATGGGCGAAGGCTAAAGGTCTTCCCAGAAAAATGGGACATGTACAGGGTGGCAAAAACGTTGAAGATTTACTCTATGTCTGCGATGACCTGGGCATTAAATATTTTACGGTATATGCTTTTTCCACAGAAAACTGGAAAAGAAGCGAAGATGAAGTAGCGGCTCTTATGACACTTCTTAGAAGTTATCTTTCATCAGGCTTTAAAAAGGCCGCTAAGAACAATGTTCGTATTCGTATTATCGGCGACAGAACAAGACTTGCACCCGATATTCAAAAGCTTATTGAAGATCTTGAAGAAGATTCTAAGAACAATACAGGTTTGCAGTTTCAAATTGCCATCAATTACGGCGGAAGAGATGAAATCGTAAGAATGATGAGAAAAACCGCTGAAGATGTTAAGAGCGGAAAGGTAAATCCTGAAGACATTAACGAAGAATTTATCTCAAATAATCTTGATACTAAGGATATTCCCGATCCCGATTTGCTGATTAGAACCAGCGGCGAACAGAGATTATCCAACTTTTTACTCTGGCAGATAGCATACAGTGAGTTTTATATTGCGGATTGCCATTGGCCTGATTTTAACAAAGACGAACTTATCAAAGCTATAGAAGAATACAATAAAAGAGACAGGCGTTTCGGTAACGCAAAATAAGGGGACTTACAATGTTTTGGAAAAGATTTTTCAGCGGTGCGATAGTGCTTGGACTGACCGTACTATTCGGTTCTTTGGGTGGACCGTTCCTTGCACTGGCATTGGGCGTTTTATCTTCGGCCGCTTATCTTGAATATACAAAAGCCAGCAGAGTGCGTGAAGAAGGACATCGTGTAAACGGCTTCGAATATATCGGAGTTGTTACGATTATCCTTTATTATGTTATGCTTCTTTTGTTTTCCATTGTTGATTTTATTCCGCAGGTAATAGCAGACTGGCTTTTTACATCCAACGGTTTCTTTACAAATTACACAATTATACTGCTTGCGATATTCACAATCGGTGTTATTTGTATTCTCTGTACCTACATTTTCTGGTATCCGAAATTCAATGCCAACCAGGTAGCAGGAGGAATCTTTGGACTTATTTATACTACTTTTATGATGTCGTTTATTTACTACACCAGAGAGTCTGTAGACGGCATTTGGTTTATATGGGTTATCTTTATCACCTCATGGGTTTCCGACACGTGTGCGTACTTTGTAGGCTCTGCAATCGGCAAACACAAGATGACTCCGAGACTTTCTCCTAAAAAGAGCTGGGAAGGCGCGGTAGGAGGAATTATCGGTTCAGGTATTGCTACAGCAATCTTTGGACTTATCTATGAGATTAACCATGACAGAAGATTTTTAATGATTCCTATTTTCTTCTTGATTGGTTGCATCGGCGCATTTATCTCAATGTGCGGCGATCTTGTGGCTTCGGCTGTTAAAAGAAATAATAACGTAAAGGATTTTGGAAACGTAATTCCCGGTCACGGCGGAATTTTAGACAGATTTGATTCGGTTCTTTTTACCGCTCCGACTGTGTATTTTATGATAGTGTTGTTCCTGGTAAATAAATAATTGTTTTTGTATTGCTAGTTGAGGGTTACCGAATGACAAAGAAAAAATTAATAATCATCATAATTGCTGTTGCAGCTGTTGTTCTGGCGGTTTATATACCTGCCGTCATGATTTTCTTTGGTTCTAAAACAAATGACGGTTTTGCTTATGATAACGGGACACTTTATGATGACAGTGAATCTGCGGCTAAGGAAAAGTCAGAAGATAACAAAAAGTCTGCAGAAGGCCTTATAGTCACGTATACCTGTGATAAAAACAATATGTGTGGCTTTGAAGAGGTTGATGTTTATGAAAACAGAGTAGACCTTATTTTTGATAAAAAAATACTTGATTCCAGTGCTGAAAAATATGGAGGAAGTTTTAAAAATACGGTTAAAGGAATATACAGTACAAAAGCAGAACTTATTGTACTGAATGCTTACCCTCATGTAACGGGAATTCCCTCAGCAACTTCTGATAACACACATTATATCGTTACGGTTCCCTATTCTTACAGGAAAGAAGACATCAGGGATCCCGAAGAAGTTGTTAAAGCGGTTAAAGTAGCGCTTAATGATACATTTTATATAGATTTTTATGATGCTCGAATCGTAATTACGACTCAGTATGAGAAGAATGGCAAATATGAAATTTTAAATCAATGGTATGATGAAAAGGAATGTGTCTGGGGAGATATTAAATCCGAAACTTTGGACCATAAACTGGACGATTTACTTTGATTATATTGAGGATAATATGAAAAAACTTGTTATTTTAGGGTCAACCGGTTCTATCGGAACTCAGACCTTAGAGATAGTAAATGATAAAAAAGAAGATTTTGGTGTACTTGCTCTTGCAGCGTATTCAAACGTGGATTTGATGGAAAAGCAGGTCAGAGAGTTTATGCCTTCCTACGTTGTTTTATACGTTGAGAGCGCTGCCAAAGATCTTGAAAAAAGAATTAAAGACCTTAACGTAAAAGTATTATCAGGCATGGAAGGTCTTGAATATATTTCAACGCTTGATGAATGCGATATGCTTGTAGCAGCAATGGTCGGAATGATTGGCATCAGACCTACTATTGCAGCGGTTAAGGCGGGTAAGGACATTGCGCTTGCCAACAAGGAAACTCTTGTTACCGCAGGCCATATAATCGTTCCTTTATGCAAGGAAAACAATGTGAATTTATATCCTGTTGACAGTGAGCATTCGGCAATTTATCAGTGTTTAAAGGCACAGGACAGAAAGATGGTCGATAAGATTCTTCTTACCGCAAGCGGCGGACCGTTCCTTGGCAGAAAGTATGATGAATTAAAAGACGTATCCCTAAAAGATGCGCTCAATCATCCTAACTGGGCAATGGGAAAAAAGATTACCATTGATTCTGCTTCGCTAGTTAATAAGGGCCTTGAAGTAATTGAAGCCAAATGGCTTTTTGATGTGGATATAGAAGATGTTGAAGTTATCATTCATCCTCAGAGCATCATTCATTCAATGGTTCAGTTTAAGGATAACGCTGTACTCGCACAGCTTGGTTTGCCTGATATGAAGTTGCCCATTCAGTATGCTTTGTACGAAGGCAACAGACAGCCTATGCCTGAGAGAAAAATTGATTTCTTCTCGCTTTCTAAACTTGATTTCTTAAAGCCCGACCATGAGACTTTCAAAGGCATAAAACTTGCAGTTGATTCTTATAACAGAGGCTATATTTATACTACGGTATTTAATGCGGCTAATGAAATAGCAAACAGATATTTCCAGGAAGGACGCATTAAATTCCTTCAGATTTACGATATTATCGAAGATGCTTTAACGCTTGACTTCGATACTCACAAGACTCCGACACTTGATGAAATACTTGATGTCGAGAGCAAAGTTTACGATTATATTTCCGAGAAATATTAAAGGCATAAAATGGATTTATCAATACTCTGGACTATTATTTCTTTTATAGTGATTTTCAGTGTAATCGTCATCGGTCATGAAGGCGGTCATTTTCTTATTGCCAGATTAAACGGAATAAGAGTCATTGAATTTACTGTCGGACTCGGACCCAAGATTTTGCATTTCAAAAAGGGCGGTACCGAGTTTTCTTTACGTGCGCTTCCTTTCGGCGGAGCATGTATTTTTGAAAATCCCGACGAGCTTGATGAAGAAGAGGAAGAAAAAGAGGAAGAGGAAAAGCTCACAAAAGATATTGAAATTGATAAAAGAAACAAAAATTTCAATGAAGCAAGCGTATTTTCCAGAATTGCAACTGTTTTTGCAGGACCGATTTTCAATATTATCTTAGCTTATTTCCTCGGACTTATCGTTGTATTCTTCTGTGGTGAAGTAGGAACAAAGGTAGATGTTGTAACACCGGGTTATCCTGCAGAAGCCGCAGGAATTCAGGCTGGAGACGAGATTATAAAAATCAATGGCGAGAGAGTTTATCTTTTCTCTGAAATCAGACTTATTACATATCTTGATAACGCTGATGTATTTGAAATTGAATATAAAAGAGACGGTCAGATTTATAAAACAACACTGGAACCCAAAGCAAACGGTCAGCAGAGATTAATCGGTATACAGTCAAAGGATTACGTGAATTGTTCAAATTTTAAGGTTTTTAAATATTCTGCACTTGAAGTAAGATACTGGCTTAAAGTCACATTCAAATCGTTAAGAATGCTATTCACCGGTAAACTTAAAAAAGACGATCTTGCAGGTCCCGTAGGTGTTGCGCAGGTAATTGATACAACTATCGAAGAAACAAAGCAGTACGGTGTTGCCACTGTTGTTTTAAACATGGTTAATATTGCGCTTCTTTTGTCGGTTAACCTTGGAATCATGAATCTTTTACCTTTCCCGGCACTTGACGGCGGAAGACTTTTGTTCCTGTTTATAGAAGCTATTATAGGTAAAAAAGTGCCGAGGAAAGTAGAAGCCTATATTCATGTTGCGGGAATCATAGTACTGCTTATTTTATCGTTATTTGTTTTGGCAAATGACATTACAAAGTTCTTCAGATATTAAATTTAAAATTATCATATACAATATGTTTTAAAGGTTTTGTAAAAGATTTACAGATTTTGTATTTTCAATTAAATTTCGAAAAAGATTTTCCACATATTTTAAAATCAAAAATCGTGAGATTTTGACAAAAATAAATTAATCGTAGGATATTATGTAAACTGTCCGTACAATTGGACACATGAAAGGAATATAATATGCAAAGAAAATTAACGAGGGAGATAAAGATTGGTAATGTAGCTATCGGTGGAAACAATCCCATAGCGATTCAGTCTATGTGCAATTTTCCTACGGAAGATACTGAGAAGAACGTTGAACAGATACTTGCATTGGAAAAAGCAGGCTGTGAGATTATAAGACTTACGGTTCCCACAGAAGAGGCTGCGGTATCTTTTGGAAAGATTAAGAAAAGAGTACATATTCCCTGCGTTGCGGATATTCATTTTGATTATAAAATGGCTATCTTGGCCATGGAAAACGGCGCAGACAAGATTAGAATTAACCCCGGTAATATCGGCGGTAAAGAAAAGTTAGCCGAAGTTGTAAGAGTTGCCAAGGAAAGAAATATTCCTATCCGAGTAGGAGTTAATTCAGGCTCGCTTGAAAAAGAACTTGTTGCCAAATATAACGGAGTTACATCTCAGGGTCTTGTAGAATCAGCGCTTGATAAAGTCAGAATGATAGAAGAGGAAGGCTATGACAACATAGTCATCAGTATCAAATCTTCTAATGTTCCTATGTGCGTCGAAGCATATGAGAGAATCAGTGAAGTCAGCGACTATCCTCTGCACGTTGGAATAACCGAGGCAGGCACGATTTATGCAGGTAATATTAAATCTGCAGTAGGCCTTGGAATTCTTTTACATGAAGGAATAGGCGATACTATAAGAGTTTCTCTTACTGGCGATCCTCTTGAAGAGATAAAATCCGCGAAGTATATTCTTCGTTCTTTGGGACTTAGAAAAGAAGGAATAGAAGTTATTTCATGTCCGACCTGCGGCAGAACGAAAATCGATTTAATCGGTCTTGCAAATCAGGTTGAAGAAATGGTAAAAGATTATCCGCTTAACTTAAAAGTTGCTGTTATGGGCTGTGTTGTCAACGGACCCGGCGAAGCAAAGGAAGCGGATATAGGAATTGCAGGCGGTATTAATGAAGGCCTGCTTATTAAGAAAGGCGAAATTGTCAAAAAGCTCCCTCAAAGCGAACTTTTAGGAGCACTCAAGGCGGAGCTTGACAATTGGAAATAGGAGTGTTTTATGGATAATTTGTTTTTGGAAGTTTTCCCTGAAGTAAAACTTGATTCTAAAATAAAAGAAATAGCCGCACAGTGCAAAATTATTAAAATTTCCAAAAGCAAAGAGTCCGATATAGTCCGTGTTCTGTTGGAATCCAAATATCTTATTTCATACAAGAATATCGACAAGATTGAGACTCTTCTTGCCAAATGGTATTTTGAAGAGTACTCGAAGGTCGAAATTTATCCTCAGTTTGTATTATCCTCTCAGTACAATTTACAAAATCTCTGGGATGAGTATTCGGAGACGATTCTTTTTGAATTAAAAAATAAATCGCCTCTTTTATATACTATTCTCTCAAGAAGTGATGTGGTTTTTGAAGATGTTAATCACATGTTTCTTTATATTGAAGAAGGTATGGTTTCCGAAACTCATTCCACAAGACTTGAAAATGCTCTTAAAACTTATCTTTTCGGACGAACCAATGTTGAGGGAAGTATTACGATTGAATATAAGGAATCTACAACTCATGAAGTAAAAGAAGAATTTGATCATGAAGTAGATATGATTATCCAGAATTATGCCAAGAAACATGCTCCTGTTGAAGTTGACGAAGATGAAGAAATGCTTGGTGATGCAGGAACTAAAACTGTTGCAGAAAAACCTGCAGAGAAAAAGGCTGAACCTTCAGGAAAGCCAGCTCCGGAGAGACTTAAATATAAAAAGAATTCATCGCAAGCATCTGTTTCGGGCTACGGCAGAAAGTTTGTACGTTCCGACAAGCCCGGTGTTTTATACGGCGATTCTGTTGACGGACCTTTTACGGATTTAGTTGATATTAAGAGTGAAATCGAAGGCGTCTGTGTAAGAGGTAAAGTTATAGCTTTTGAAGATAAGGCTCTTAAAAACGAAAATCATATGATTCTTTTTGATTTGTATGATATGACTGATTCGATTTCGTGTAAACTTATGCTTTACCCTGAGTTTTATGAGCAGGGCAAAAACCTTATAAGAGAAGGCATTGAAATTGCAGTCAAAGGAAGCATTTCAATGGATAAATACGACAATAACGAACTTGTTTTATCCAGAATAAAAGGTATTGAAGCTTCAAGTATCGAAAAACATGAAAGACATGATATTTCGCTTAAGAAACGAGTAGAACTTCACTGCCATACCAGATTTTCCGAAATGGATGGTATTTCAAAGGAAGAAGACCTCGTAAAACTGGTAGCAGACTGGGGCTGGCCTGCAATAGCCGTTACAGATCACGGCGTAGTTCAGGCATTACCCAAAGTTGACCATATCATGCATGAAAAATATAAAGAAAAACCTTTCAAACTTATTTGTGGTATGGAAGGTTATCTTGTTGATGATGATTTTGATGCTGCTGTTAATGTAAAGGATCAGACACTTGCAGATTCTTTTGTAGTGTTTGATATCGAGACTACGGGTATTTCACCATATAAGCATCAGATAATTGAAATTGGCGCCGTAAAAGTTGTAAACGGAGCAATTAAGAATACATTCTCGACATTTGTAAACCCTCATGTTCCGATTCCTTTTGAAATTGAAAAGCTTACAGGAATTCATGAAAACATGGTTTGTGATGCGCCGGATATTTCCGAAGTTCTGCCCAAATTTATGGACTTCTGCGAAGGATGTGCTCTGGTTGCTCACAATGCAAAGTTTGATGTTTCGTTCATAAAAGAAAATTGTAAGAGATTGGGAATTGAGTTTGATAAGACCTGGCTCGATACGATTATTATGGCGAGAGCTCTGCTTAAAGATTCATCCAAGTTCGGCCTTGAAGCCGTGGCTCATAAACTGAAATTTAAATTCAGTAAGGATGAACATCACAGGGCTGTAAACGATGCGGATATTACTGCAAAAATATTCGTTGAATTTATTCATATGCTCTTGGGAAAGAAAGTATTGTCCTTAAAAGAATTAAATGATTTTGTTAAGAATACTCCTGAATCCATCAGAAAGATGAGACCTTACCATGTTTCTATCCTGGTAAAGAATGAGACCGGCAGAATTAACTTAAACAGACTAGTTTCAGAGTCTCATATTAATTATTTTTATAAATCGCCCAAGATTCCCCGATCTTTGCTTCAAAAGTACAGAGAAGGACTTATTATCGGTTCTGCATGCGAAGCGGGCGAACTCATGGAAGCTATTCTTGAAGAAAAGTCTGAAGCTGATATTTCACATATTGTAGATTTTTATGATTATCTCGAGATTATGCCTATTGCTAATAACGAGTTCATGAAATATAAGACAAATCCGATGTATAAAAACATCCAGACTGATGAGGATTTAAGAGATATTAACAGAACTATTATTAAACTCGGAGAGCAGTTTAACAAACCTGTATGTGCTACAGGTGATGCACATTTCTTGAATCCCGAAGACGAGATTTACAGAGAAATTATTCATATGAATAAGTTCAATAAGAAGTCTGTAAAGAAAGAAGATATTGAAGAGACTCGTGATGACGAGCAGACTTTAAATACTTCTAAGCTTCAGAAGGAACTAGAAGAAAAGCAACCGCCTTTGTTCTTAAGAACAACTGCTGAAATGCTTGATGAATTTGATTATCTCGGCGCACAGAAAGCGGAAGAGGTTGTTATTACCAATACCAATCTTATCGCAGATATGTGCGAGGATATCAGCCCTACATCAAATGAGAAATGTCCTCCCGAGCTTGAAAACTCGGAAGAGAAATTAAGACAGTGCTGTTATGAAACGGCTCATCAGATTTACGGTGAAAATCTTCCCAAGGAAGTCGAAGACAGACTTGAAACAGAGCTTACCGGTATTATTAATAACGGTTATGCCGTTCTTTATATGATTGCCAGGGAACTTGTTCTTAAATCTGAAGAAGACGGATATCTGGTTGGCTCAAGAGGTTCCGTTGGTTCATCGTTTGTAGCAACAATGTCTGGTATCACTGAGGTTAATCCTCTTCATGCGCATTATTACTGCAAGAACTGCCATTATAATGATTTTGATTCTGAAATTATTAAGAGCTTTGCATGTATGTCAGGATTTGACTTGCCTGATAAAGACTGTCCTGTGTGCGGTACCAAGCTTTCCAAGGCCGGATTTGATATTCCGTTCCAGACATTCCTTGGTTTCTCGGGTGATAAAGAGCCTGATATCGACTTAAACTTTTCCGGCGAATATCAGGGCAAGGCTCACAGATATACCGAAGTTTTATTCGGTAAAGGCCATACCTTCCATGCAGGAACCATGTCCGGTGTTGCTGATAAAATGAGTATCGCTTATACACATGATTTCTTTGAATCAAAAGGTATTCATAAAAGAAACTGTGAGATTATGCGTATCGCAAAAGGCGTTGAAGGTGTAAGAAAGACAACCGGTCAGCACCCAGGCGGCATTGTAGTTCTTCCTCACGGCCGTGAAATATATGAATTCACAGCCATTCAGAAGCCTGCAAACGATATGAATACCGATGTTATCACCACTCATTACGAGTATCATGACATTGATAAGAACCTTTTAAAACTGGATATTTTAGGTCATGTCGATCCTACGATGATGAAATGTCTCGAGGACCTTACAGGAACCAACTGTCGTGAAATACCTCTTGATGACAAGAGAGTTATGAGTATTTTCCAGACCACCACCGAGCTTGGTTATGAACCCAATGATATTGACGGGCTTGTTTTAGGATGTTTGGGTATTCCTGAATTCGGTACGAGAAATACCATGAACGTTCTTCTTAAAACAAAACCTCAGACATTCACCGACCTTATCAGAATCTCAGGTCTTACTCACGGTACAGGTGTGTGGGATAAAAATGCAGAGCGACTGATTGATGAAGGAAAAGCCGACATTACCGGCGTAATTTCAACACGTGATGATATTATGACGTATTTGATTGATAAAGGTGTTGAAAGTTCCGAAGCGTTCTCAATCATGGAAAATGTACGTAAGGGTAAAGTTGCAAAGCATAAAGTAGAAGATAAATGGAAAGTATGGAAGGAAGACATGCTTGCGAATAACGTTCCCGACTGGTATATCTGGTCATGCGAACAGATTCAGTACATGTTCCCTAAAGCACACGCAGCTGCGTATGTTACCATGGGCTGGAGAGTCGGTTATTATAAGGTATATTATCCATTGGCGTACTATGCAGCATATTTTTCTATCAGAGCAACCAAGTTTTCATATGAAACAATGTGTCAGGGCTTACAGTACTTAAGACAGAATATGCAGTTCTTACAAAGTCTGCCCAAATTGTCCAAGACCGAAGAAGATACGCTCGACGATATGAGACTTGTAGAAGAGTTTTATGTTCGTGGCTTTGAATTTACTCCTATTGACTTAAAGGTTGTTAAGCCGGATAAGTTCCAGATAATTGACGGTAAACTGATGCCTTCATTAAAGAGTATTGAAGGTATTGCTGATACAGCTGCAAAGAATATAGTTGACGGCTGTAAGGACGCATCGTTTACTTCTCAGGCTGATATGAAGAGAAAATGTAAGATTGGCGATTCGGTTCTTGATAAGCTTGTAAGTTTAGGTATTATTAAAGACCTTCCGAAGTCCGATCAGCTTAGTATATTTGATATATAAATATGTATCTTTTATGAGGAGGGATTATTATATTTTCGTAATTTTCTCCTACAGATAAAATATGAACCTCTAAAGGCTTCATTTTATACATTGTGAGAGACGTAATATTTTGTTATAATTCATTATAGTCAAAGCATTTAAGACAAATAAAAAAGGAGGAATTCAAAATGCCGGAGACAGTTGGAACATTAATTTGCGTAATAGTGGTAGTTTTGTTAATCTTCATAGCTTTGTTGGCAGTCATCATCGCCTCAGGCTACGTTAAAGCTCCCCCTGATACAGCATACATCATTTCAGGTTTCAAAAGAGAGCCTAAGGTTTTAATCGGTAGAGCAGGTATCAAGTTACCTTTCCTTGAAAGAAAAGATATGTTGCTAGTAAAACAGATGTCTATCGATATCAAGACAAACGGTTATATCCCGACACTCGATTTCATCGGTGTAGATATCGACGCAATCGCAAAAGTTCGTATCATGACGGACGACAAAGGCATCAAGCTTGCGATGAAGAACTTCCTTAACATGAACGAAAAACAGATAGCCGAAGCGCTTACTGATTCCCTTCAGGGTAACATGCGTGAGATTATCG